>JAEYVE010000025.1 GCA_023432025.1 Pseudomonadota bacterium | reverse complement strand
CCCTGGTAGAGGGTCGCGTCGGCAGTTTCTGCTGACGCGTAAGAACCTGCAGTAGCTGCCCATGCTGCTGTCAGGCCGCTCCTGCTGCCGCGCTGCCGCCTGTCTTCACTTTCGTGGAGATCCGGGTGGGCGTGCTCTGCCTTAGCCGAAGTTGCCCGAAGGCTTTTGCTGCGAACGAGCGGCGCGTGAAGTCACGCGTCGTTCGAGGTGTCCACGGAGGTGGCACGCCTTTGCGCTTTGCCGTCGGGTTCTTGGGCTCCGGATGTGCCGGGGGGTGGTGTCGCTCGAGCCGCGGGTCTTCTTTTGCCGCTCGCTGACGAGCGGCGTTTCTCGGAGATCCGTATGACCCGCCGTAAAGAATCCAGTTCGTTCGTCTCGAAACCTGCGCCGCGCGCCGTCTTGGTGGCGCCGCGCCTTAACACGCCCAACGACGTTTTGCTGGCCGAGCTCACGAGTTTGCTCGAGGGCTTGGGGATGAGCGTCCTCCGCACCCTGAGTCAAAAACACACTCCGCTCGACTCTCCGCACCTGCTCGGGAAGGGCAAGCTGGAAGAGGTGAAGCAGGTCATTTCCGAAATGAGCAACGATGCGGAAACCGAGCTCGTGGTCGTGGTCGCTTCCGAGGTCACCCCTGCCGAGCAACGCATGCTGGAGCGCACGTGGGGCGTTCGGGTGCTCGACCGAACGGCGGTGATCTTGCGTGTGTTCGAGCAACGCGCGCAGACGCGCCTCGCTCGGTTGGAGGTGGAGCTCGCTCGGCTCACGTATGAGCTCCCGCGCATTCGAGACGACCAGTCGCTCGGGGATCGCGAGGGCGGCGGCGGACGCGGTGGGCGCGGACACTCCAACGTGGAGCTCGCCAAGCAGCGCGCGCGCAAAGCCATCGCGGAGGTGCGAAAGCGCATCGACGACGAACAAGCTACTTTGAGGCAACAGCGCCAGAGACGCTCACACGTTCCGCACGCGGCTCTCGTGGGCTACACCAACGCCGGCAAATCCAGCTTGATGCGCGCGCTTACGGGCAGCGACGTGCTGGTGGAGGACAAACTGTTCGCGACCTTGGGCACGACGGTGCGCGCCATTTCCGGTGCCTCTCCCCGCGTCCTTTTGTCCGACACGGTGGGATTCTTGCGTGAGCTGCCGCATGGTCTCGTGCAGTCCTTCCGCTCGACCTTGGAGACGTCGCTCGACGCGGGCCTCTTGGTTCATGTCGTGGACGCTTCGGACGCCGAGCTGACGAGTCAAATCGAGGTGACGCGCCGAGCGCTGGAAGAGGTGGGCGGCGGCGCCCTGCCGACGTTGCTCGTTTTCTGCAAAGTGGACCAAGTGTCCTCCGAGCGGAAAGCAGAGCTCGAGGAGGCGTTTCCGACGGGTCTTTTCGTCTGCACCTTCGACGACGAAGACGTGGCGCGATTGCGCGAAGAGATCGTTTCGTTCTTCGAGAAGGAGATGATCGAAACCACGATTTGTGTGCCCTTCGGCGATGGCAAGCGACTCGCCGAGCTGCGCAGCGTCGGGCGCGTCGTTCGGGAAAGCACGGTGGATACAGGCGTGGTGGTCACGCTCAGGGTTGCCCCGCATGCCTTGAAGGACTTCGTCGCGCCGCGTGCGGCGAGCTCGTGAAATGAAAGAGGGGGCTCGCCTCTCGCTGGAGAGTCGAGCCCCCGTGACGAGGCATCTCGCGCGCACGAGCTTCATGGCTCGCGGCGCGCGGGATTCTCAGTCCTTTTCCACGAAAGCGCGCTCGATGGTGTAGTGCCCCGGGCTGTGGCTGGCGCCTTCGGCGAAGTTGCGCGCCTCGAGCAGGTTCACGAGGTCGTTCAACATGCTCGGGCTGCCACAAATCATCACGCGGTCGTTCTCCACGTCGAAATCCGGGAGGCCCAGGTCCTGAGTCAGCTTACCGCTTTCGAGCAGCGTCGTGATGCGGCCCGTGTGCTCGAAGGGCTCGCGAGTGACCGTCGGATAGTAGAGAAGCTGCTTCTGGATTTGCTCACCCAGATACTCGTGCTGCGGGAGCTCATTGCGGATGTAGTCCGAGTAGCCGAGCTCCTTCACGAAGCGCACGCCGTGGACGAGCACCACGTGCTCGAAGCGCTCGTACACCTCGGGGTCTTTGATGATGCTCATGAACGGCGCGAGGCCGGTGCCGGTGGCGAGCAGGTACAGGCGCTTGCCGGGCAAGAGATGGCTGAGCACCAACGTGCCCGTTGGCTTGCTGCTGACGAGGACGGAGTCGCCCGGCTTCAAGTGCTGCAAACGAGAGGTGAGCGGACCATTGGGCACCTTGATGCTGTAGAATTCCAGGTGCTCTTCGTGATTGGCGCTGACCACACTGTAGGCGCGGAGTAGCGGACGACCCTCCACCTCCAAGCCGAGCATGACGAAGTGTCCGTTTTTGAAACGCAGGCCACGGTCACGGGTGGTCTTGAAGCTGAAGAGCGTGTCGCTCCAGTGGTGGACGCTAAGAACGGTTTCGCGGTTGAGCTGTGCCACGACGACTACATACGCCCCTTGGCATAATCCACAAAACGAGTTATTCGGAAGACACTAATCGGCTTCCCCGATATGAGGTTCACCCTTCGGCAACTCGAGGTATTTTTGGCCGTAGCACGTTTCGAAAGCGTGTCTCGGGCGGCCAAAGATTTAGCCATGTCGCAATCCGCTGCCAGCGGTTCCTTGGCGGATCTGGAAAACCAGTTCGGGATCCAGCTTTTTCGTCGCATTGGAAAACGTCTGGAGCTGAACGAATTGGGCCGCTCGATCCGTTCCCGCGCCGAGGCGCTCGAGGAGCAGGCGCGTGAGTTCGAGAGCCTGCTCTCGAAGCAGGACGAGGTCGCGCTGCTCCGCGTCGGCGCGACGATGACCATCGGCAACTACCTCATTTTGCCGCTCATCGCTCGCTTCGTGAAAGAGCATCCGGGCGCGCGCGTCACGTTGCACGTAGCGAACACGGCGGACATCGCGCGCCGCGTCAAGAACTTCGAGCTGGACGTGGGGATGGTGGAGGGAGAGCTCCAACAACCCGACCTCAGCATTGCGCGTTTTCGCGACGACGAGTTGGTGGTGTTTTGCTCGCCGCAGCATCCCTTCGCAGCGAAGAGCGAGCTCACCGACGACGACCTGCGCGGCGCCGCGTGGATCGTGCGCGAGCCGGGGTCGGGTACGCGGCAGGCCTTCGATCGCGCGATGCATGGCATCCTCTCGGAGCTGCACGTGGAGCTCGAGCTGCAGCACACCGAGGCCATCAAGAGCGCGGTGCACGCGGGGCTCGGCGTTGGTTGCGTTTCACGCATCGCGCTGGAGGCGGAGTTCCAACATGGATCGCTGGTGCCGTGTCACGTGCCGCAGCGGGACTTTCGGCGCCATTTCTCCTTCGTGCTGCACGAGCGAAAGTACCGCAGCCAGGCCATCCTGCGCTGGCTCGAGTTGTGTCGTCAGCACGTGGTCGCGTAGGG
>JAEYVE010000024.1 GCA_023432025.1 Pseudomonadota bacterium | reverse complement strand
GGTGAGCGCCTCGGGGGGCGAGCCCGGTTCGGGGGGCGATGTTGGTTCAGGTGGCACACCATCCGCGCTGCCACCCATCACCGACTACGCGGCGGAGGGGCCGTTCGAGATTGTGGTGGAGAGCGGGCAAGGACCGGGCGGGGGGTACTTGGTGGTGCGGCCCGAACCGCTGGGACAAGACGGCTTCCTTCACGCTCCTCTCATCTTTGGGCCAGGTATCGGTCAAGCGGCGAGCATGCACACGACCATGCTCACCAACTTTGCCTCGCACGGTTTCGTCGTCGTGGGCACACCCGTGCTTCAGGGGGGACCGGGTGATGCAACCAATCGCCAGAAGCTCCTCGACGGGCTCGAATGGATCTTGGCCCAAAACGACGTAGCCGGTCCCTATCAAGGCAAGTTGTGGATCGATCACGCGGTGGCGATGGGCTTTTCCGTGGGAGGCACTTCGGCTGTCGAGATCGGCGGGCACTCCTCCGTGGCCACGGTGGTGTCGATCCACGGTCATACTGCGTCTGCCGAGCTCCACGGAACCCTGCTGCAAACCACCGGGACGTTGGACACGATCGGCATGCCACTGCAGCAGGCGACGTACTCCATGTCCGAGGTGCCCACCTTCCTGGCTACCCTCAGTGGCGCACCGCACTCGTACATCGACCAGAACGGTGGTGGTGATGAACGCCCCGCCATCTTGGCTTGGATGCGTTACTGGATCTACGGAGACGCAGGCGCCGCACGCTACTTCTTTGGGGACGCCTGCGTGTTGTGCACTACGCCCTGGCAGAATCCACAACGCAAGAATTGGCCATGAGCTCAAACGAGTTGGTCATGAGGAGACTTGCCTTCCACTTCAAGCAACGGGTCTTTGCCCTCTGCAGTGCTCTCGTGCTCCTTGGTTGTAGTGATGAAAACGTGAGCACGGGTGATGCGAGTGCAAGTGGAGGTGGCGGAACTTCGACCGGCAGCGCACCCGGGGCAGGTGGTTCTGCGGCTGGGGTCGGCGGAGCCAGCGGTGGGCAATCTGCTGCGAGTGGAGGAAGTGCATCCGGTGGTGCGCCCTCAGCGAGCGGGGGAAGCGGGATTGGCGGCGCCTCATCCTTGGTTTTCATGGCGCCACCGGCAATGCGAACGAGGTGGTCGGAAGCAACTACTTTGGGCTCGTCGATCGAGCCGAGGACAGCACCATCTTCATCGCCGCCGAAGCGGTCGGTGGCTTTTGGTCTCTACCAAACGACCTCACCTACGTGGACGACATCCTGGCCGAGGTAAAAGCCGATCTCTGCGTCGACCAATCGCGGGTGGAGCTCGAGGGATGCAGCATGGGGGCCGCCATGGTCTTTAATCTGATGTGCGCGCGCCCGGGCGTATTTCGCGCGGTCGTGGCGCATTCTGGTGGCGGCCTCCCGGTGCCGCAAACCTGCGAGCCCGTGGCCTACTTCTCCTCGCTTGGGCAGCAGGAGAACACCAATCCCAAGGGCCAGGCATGGAACAGCGATCATTTCGCTGAGCTCAACGGCTGTACGATCGATGGCCTGCCGTCGGCGCCAACGGGCGGACACCAGTGCTCGGACTACCAAAAATGTTCCGCCGGTCATCCCACGCGTTGGTGTCCCTTCGACGGCGGGCACACTCCCGCGCCCAAGGACAGCGGCCAAAGCGAGTCATGGATGCCGGATGAGGTGTGGCAGTTCCTGAGCCAATTCTGAGCAAACCACTCGGGAGGCGCTTCGTACGGCGATGCGGACACCCTTTGCCGCTCGCGGCTCCCATTGGCACAAGCCGAATTCGGGAAGCTCCGACAAAACAGTGTCCTGCACACGGCACGCTGCTTGCTATCAATACGGCACTGCTCTTCGGTGCTCCTGTCACGGAGGTCGAAAGCTGCCCGGCCGAGCATGCCTTCGATCACGTCGTTCATTCGACGCCCGAGCAGCGGATCGCGGTAGGCGAAGTCGCCACCATCCAAGGGGCTTCCGGAACTTATCGAGTCGCTTGGGACCGCAGGAAGCCCGAACCGACCGCGTGCCAACCGAACGTCTACGAGTCGGATACTTTCTCGGCAGCGCTGATCGCCGAGTAACCGGCGAGCGCGCAGGGCGGCGTCGGACCGCTCAGTGCGCCGCGCCGTCGTGCACGCTCACCGTCTTCGGAAGGCGCGAATAAACGAAGTAGTGGCAGCCGAGCACCACCAAGATGCCCGGGATCCACCAAGCTAGCCCGATCGCGAGGCTGTGGCTGCCCGAGCTCGAGTTCAGCGTGGTGAGGCCCTGATCGAGCGTGCGACCGGGAAGCAGGGCGGGGAAGAGACCGACCGCAGCGGCCCCGAGCAGGCCATAGAGGTGTACGGCGGAGCAGAGGAACTTGAAGGCGTGGCGAGGCGAGCTCCGGAGCGTGAGGAGCGCGACCAACGCCCCGAGCGCGAGCGTCGGGAAGATGACTCCCCACGGCCGTGCGGTGAGGCTCACTGCCAGGCGGGGTTGCACACTGAAGGCGAGCACGCTCGTCAGAACCGCGAAGACCAACGAGAGCGGAGCGGCGACGCGCGCGACGCGCGCTGAGCGAGCCTGCACGGCCTCGTCCGTACGAAGGGCGAGCCAGAGCGCGCCGTGGAGCGTCAGAGCGCACAGGGCTTGAACCGCCACGAGCACGGTGAACCAATCGAGGATGCCTACCTTGCCCTCGACGCCGAAGCTCGTCCACAGCGGGGCAAAGAAGTCGTTCTTGCCGTCGAAGGTTACGCCGCGCACCACGTTGCCGAGCGCGGCGCCGAAGAACACGACGAGCAGCGTGCTCGCTAGAAAGAACGCCGCGTCCCAAAAGGCGGTCCACAACGGGTCGGTGCTCTGTGCGCGCAGCTCGATGCCGAGGGCACGGAACACGAGCAGCCACAGCACGATCATGAACGGCAGGTAGAAGCCGCTCAGGGTGGTGGCGAGGACGTTGGGGAAGGCGAGAAACAGCGTGCCGCCGGCGGCGATGAGCCACACTTCGTTGCCATCCCAAACCGGACCGACGGCGCGCAGCACTTGGCGGCGCTCGGCGTTCGTCTTGGCCACGAAGAGGTGCAAGACCCCGGCGCCCAGGTCGAAGCCGTCGAGCACGACGTACGTCGAGACGAGGAAGCCAACCAGCACGTACCAGATGGTTTCCATGGCTCAGTGCGCTCCTTCCGTCGCGAGCGCTGCCTCACGCTGTGGCACCCAGGGAGCCGAGGCGACGATACGCGCGAAGAGCAGCACGCAAAGAATGGACAGCAGCGCGTAGAGGCCCATGAAGCCGAGCAGAGAGAACAGCGCGTTGCCCGACGAGACGTTTTCCGACGAAGCGTGGGCCGTGCGCATGAGTCCGTAGACGACCCATGGCTGACGACCGAGCTCCGCCGTGTACCAGCCAGCGGTGTTGGCGATGAACGGAAACGGCGCCGACAACATGAGCACCCAGAGCATGGGGCGCGCGGAGAAGAGCCACTTTCGCCAGAGGAGGAACGCGGACACGCCCATCACGGCCATGAACATCGTCCCGAGCCCGACCATGATGTGATATGAATAGTAGAGAAGCGGAATGTTGTCCGGCCAAGCGTCGCGTGGGAACTCGGTGAGACCACGAATTTCCGCGTCCCAACGCTGATGCGTCATGAACGACAAAGCGCGCGGCAGAATGATGGGGTTGTCCAGCTCGAGCGTTTCCATGTTGGGCTGGCCGACGAAGGTGAGCCCGGCGCCTCTCTCCGTGTGGAAGTGGCCCTCCATGGCAGCGAAGGTGACGGGTTGGTGCTTGGCCACCAGCTTGGCGTGCACGTCACCGGTGGGCATGGCGGCGGCGACGCTCGCGACTGCGCCGACGATGACGGCGAGCTTGGTGAAGCGCCGTACTTCCGCGGAGCCGTGGCCACGGAGTAGGTGGAACGCGCCCAGGGCAGCCATCACGAAGGAGCCCGTGATAAGCGCGCCGACCATGGTGTGCGAGTACTGCACCAGGGCCCAAGGGTTGGTGAGCAGCGCGCCAAGGCTAGTGAGCTCGAAGCGACCGTCGGGCAAGACACGGTGGCCCGTCGGGTGCTGCATCCAAGCGTTCGTGCACACGATGAAGAAGCCGCTCAGCCAGGTGCCCACCCACAGGAGGAGCGATGTGAGCCAGTGGAGCCGCTTGGAGATGCGGTCTTCCGCGAACAGGAGCAGGTAGAGAAACGTGGACTCGAGGAAGAAGGCAAATATGCCTTCCATCGCTAGCGTCTGGCCGACCACGCCGCCCGCCGAACGAGAGAAGCGCGCCCAGTTCGTACCGAACTGGAACTCCATAGGAATGCCGGTCACGACTCCCATGACGAAGCCGAGGCCGAAGACGCGCAGCCAGAACCGTGCAGCCTGTCCGGCGATTTCGTCGCCGCGGAAGTAGTGAAGGCTCTTCAACACGAAGACGAGGAACGCGAGCCCCATCGTCAGCTGTGGGAAGAGATAGTGGTAGGTGATTGTGAAGGCGAACTGCAGCCGGTGAACCGTCAGAGCTTCCATGCCTCGGCGCGTCGCGCGGGGTCAGTTGGCCGCCAGCGCGACGTTTCCTCCCGGAGGTTGTAGTCCACGGGAGGGCACCTTCAATAGTGCCAGGGGAACTTCGAGTAATTGCGCCGACGTTTCTCCAGGAATGCGTCGCGGCCTTCTCGCGCTTCGTCCGTGCCGTAGGCGAGGCGCGTGGCTTCTCCGGCGAAGAGCTGTTGGCCGACGAGGCCGTCGTCCGGCAGGTTGAAGCCGAACTTGAGCATGCGCATCGCGGTGGGGCTCTTGCTGTTGATTTCGGCGCCCCACTCGAGCGCGACCTTTTCGAGATCTGCGTGGGGCACGACCTTGTTGACCATGCCCATTTGGAAGGCCTCTTCCGCCGAGTAGTCGAAGCCCAAGAAGAAGATTTCTCTCGCGCGTTTTTGTCCGACCTGGCGCGCGAGCAGCGCGGAGCCGTAGCCGCTGTCGAAGCTGGCGACGTCCGGATCCGTCTGTTTGAAAATGGCGTGCTCGCGGCTCGCCAGCGTGAGATCGCAGACGACGTGCAGGCTGTGTCCGCCGCCGACGGCCCAACCGGGCACCACAGCAATCACGACCTTGGGCATGAAACGAATGAGCCGCTGCACCTCGAGAATGTGCAGTCGTCCGAGCCGCGCTGCGTCCACGCCCTCGGCGCCTTCGTACTTGTAGCCGTCCTTGCCGCGAATGCGCTGATCTCCGCCGGAGCAAAACGCCCAGCCGCCGTCCTTGGGGGAGGGGCCGTTGCCGGTGATGAGCACGCAGCCGACGTCGCTCCACATGCGCGCGTGATCGAGCGCTTGGTAGAGCTCGTCCACCGTCTTGGGGCGGAACGCGTTGCGCACCTCGGGGCGATGAAACGCGATACGCACCGTGCCTTGCGAGCGAGCGCGGTGGTACGTGATGTCCTCGAAAGAGAACCCTTTGACCTCTTCCCAAGCGGAGGCGTCGAAGATGTCCGAAACCATGGTGGGGGCGGAGTATAGGGAGTCGGCGCGCCACGTCTTGAAACGCCTGCTTCGGCAGCGCCCCGCGTGAGGAGACCCGATGGGCCAGTGCCCGGACAGCGTGGTTGAAACGCGAGCTCCAGCGTCGGCCCGGGAGCTCCAAGGTCCCACCTTTCTGCTCGGGTGAGAAACGCCCACACTTGGATTGGCCACTTTCCTATGGGAAAGGGAGGTGAAACGTTGGGGAAATAGCTCCACGGCAGAAATGGAGCTCCCCAGTGAATGAGCAAAGTGCCATGAGAACGAGCGAGAGTAGTGCTGTGCTTGGAGCCGCGACGCCACGACACACGCGCCTCATTCATGGGCTGCGTCTGCACTCGGCGCTCCAGCCGGTCATCAGCCTCGCTCATGGTAAGCCTGTCGGACACGAGGCGCTCTTGCGAGCTGTCGACAGCGCGGGGACGCGCCTGTCGCCGCAGGAGGCTCTGTATGCATTGGAAGCACGTCTCGGCGCGGCGTCGGTCGAGGCGGAGTGCCGCGATCTCCACGTCGGGTCGTTCTTGTCTCAGCAGCTGGGCGGTTGGCTCCTGCTCAACGTGAGTCCGCACGTGGTCGCCGAGCCGCGCAGCGTCGCCACGGCGTACGGCAACTTCCTCGCCGAGACGTCGTTGCCGGCGCATCGCATCGTCGTCGAAATCATCGAGACGAGCGCGTACGACGAAGGTCGCCTCGCCGAGGCGGTCGCGTGCTTCCGCGACCTGGGCTGCTTGGTGGCCATCGACGATTTCGGCGCGGGGCACTCGAACTTCGAGCGCATTTGGCGCATTCGACCGGACATCGTGAAGCTGGATCGCTCCATGGTGGAGCAAGCGTCGCAAACTCCGCTGGTACGGCGCATTTTGCCTGGATTGGTGTCGCTCTTGCACGAGGCCGAGTGCCTGGTGGTGCTGGAAGGCATCGAGACCGAGGAGCAAGCTCTCGTCGCCATGGAGAGCGACGCGGACTTCGTGCAGGGATACTACTTCGCGGAACCGTCGGTCCGGCCGCACGACTTCGTGGCGCTGCGCAACCGCCTGGACGCGCTCGGCCAGAAGTTTCGCACCATGGTGGCGCACAAGACGGACCAAGATCGAGGGTCGATCGCCGAGTACTCGATGGCGTTCTTGGAGTGCGCCGATACGTTGGATCGCGGCAAGCCGCTGGCCGTGGCGTGCGCGGACTTTCTCGCCATGCGCGGCGTGGAGCGTGCCTATCTGCTGGATCGCGACGGCGTCCAGATTGGGACCAACGTCGAAGCGCGCCGCCTTCCGAACGGTGACCGCAGGTTCGATCCGTGCGCGGACGCGACCGGCGCGAACTGGTTTCGTCGCCCGTATTTCCGCCGCGCCATTCGCTCGCCACACACCGTACAGGTTTCGCGCCCCTACTTGTCGATTCGCGACGCGAAGACGTGCGTCACGCTCAGCATCGCCATCGTGGAGGGGGACTGCTGCCGTGTGCTCTGCGCGGATCTCGATTTGGCTTCGGCGGCCGCGCTCTCGGACGACCTCACTTTGCGCGACACGGGCCACTCGCGCTGGACGCCTCGCGTCGCCTGACGGCAGGCGGGGCGCGGGGTGCCTCTGGAAGTTAAGGGGAGCGCGTGCCTTGCCGCGTGCGACGGGCGTTCTGCGCTCGAGCCCCGCGCCCTTGCTCGCGTGATACCTTGCCCTGCGATGGAGCAGCAGCGCGCGAGCGTGCTCGGGATCGATCCGACGGCGCGCGTCCCCGTGGGCGCCGGGGCCGTGGTGGGCGCAGTGGGTATCGTGTTCGGCGACATCGCCACGAGCCCGCTTTACGCCCTGCAAGAGTGTCTGTCGGGGAAGCAAGGCGTGGCGCCCACGCCGCCGAACGTTCTCGGCTGCATTTCGCTCGTCATCTGGTCGCTCATTCTGGTCGTCACGGTGAAGTACCTCGTGGTGCTGATGCGCGCCGACAACCACGGCGAGGGCGGCATCATGGCCTTGCTCGCGCTCGTCCCGTACGGACTCCGCGAACGGCGACCGGGCGAGCTCGGAGCGGTGACCATCCTGGTGCTGCTCGGCGCCGCGCTCTTGTTCGGCGACGGCATCATCACGCCGGCCATCAGCGTGCTCAGCGCGGTGGAGGGGTTACGTTTGGTGAGGCCGCAGCTCGATCGCTTCATCGTTCCCATCACCATCGTCATTCTCATCGGGCTCTTCTCCTTGCAGCGCCGGGGGAGCAGCCGTCTCGGACGCATCTTCGGCCCGGTCACGCTCGTTTGGCTCCTGGTGAACGTGGTGCTCGGGCTCGTGCAGATGGTGCAGCGCCCCGGAATTCTCGCGGCGTTTTCGCCACACCACGCAGCCGAGTTCTTCGTCCGAGAGGGGTTCCATGCCTTTCGCGTCCTCGGCGGTGTGGTGCTCGCCGTGACGGGCGGAGAAGCTCTCTACGCCGACATGGGCCACTTCGGACGTCGGCCGATCCGCATCGGTTGGATGACGTTGGTCTTCCCCGCGCTCTTGTGCAGCTACCTGGGGCAAGGCGCGCTGCTCCTGGAGCACCCAGAGGCCGCAGCGCGGCCCTTCTACTCGATGGTGCCCGGAGGAGTGGCGGGCGTGCCGTTCGTTCTTCTGGCGACGGCGGCGACGATCATCGCGTCCCAAGCGCTCATCACGGGCGTCTTCTCGCTCGTGCAACAGGCCGTGTCGCTCGGCTACTTCCCGCGCTTGCTCGTGCGGCACACCACGCGGGAAGCCAAGGCGCAGGTGTTTGTGCCGGTGATGAACGTCTTTCTCGGGACGAGCTGTGTACTCTTGGTGCTCTTGTTTCGTGAGTCCGGCAAGCTGGCCGCGGCCTACGGCCTCGCGGTGAGCTGCGCCATGACGGCGACGTCCTTCGCGCTCTATACCGTTTCACGCATCCACTTCGGCTGGAGCAAAGTCAAGGCGCTCTCCGTGTGCGGGTTCTTCCTCACCATCGATCTCGCGTTCTTGAGCGCCAACTCGCTCAAAATCTTGGACGGCGGCTACGTGCCGCTCCTCGTCGGGGCGGCGTTCTTCGTCGTCATGATCGTCTGGGCCCGCGGGCGTAGCCTCGCGACGAGCCATACGCGCGCGCGCTCGGTGCCGATGGATCGATTCATGCAGCAAGTCCCCAAGCTGCGCGAGCGCGTGCCCGGGGTGGCCGTCATCATGACCGCCACCTCCGAATCGATCCCGCCCGTGCTATCGCGGATCACGGACCGATTTTGCGCGCTACACGAGACGGTCCTGCTCACTACCGTCGTCACGGCCGAAGTGCCGTTCGTGGTGCAGCCGAACGCGGATGTGTTCCCGCTCGGATCGGGGATTTTCCGGGTCATCCTGCGCTTCGGGTTCATTGAAAATCCTGCCGTGCACCAAGCGGTGGAGGCCGTTCTCGCGCGCGTGGCCCCGAAGGGCGACGCTTCGGACATCGTCTACGTGCTGGGCAAAGATCGCTACGCGGGGGGCCCCGGCGGTAGAATGGGCACTACGTCCGAACGGCTCTTCGCATTCATGAGCAGAAACGCCTACGAGCCCACGGAGTACTATGGGCTCCCATCACCTCAAGTCGTCGTGATCGGTGCGCGTATCGACTTGTGAGGTGA
>JAEYVE010000016.1 GCA_023432025.1 Pseudomonadota bacterium | reverse complement strand
GGGTACGGCTGCGCTTGGCTCTGTTGGCTGGAGGAGCCGGCGCAAGCGAGCGAAAGGGAGGCGGCGGCGACCACACACGCCAGGGCCGACACCGAGCGAGACGGCTTGGGGGAGAGAGAGTCCGCGGAGGACGAGTGGGGGGAGGCGGGACGACTCGCCCTGCCTTGTGTCGCGAAGCGGCTGCGCATTTTCGGAAACAGTCTAGAGGGTATTTCTCTAGCGTCGAGCCGACTCCCGGAAGCAGCGACGGGTGACGTGGCGTCCCGCCTTGGGGCAAGCTTTGCGGAACGCCATTCACTGCTCCCCACCGTCAAAAAAATGACCTCCCCAGTCGCCGAGTACGAGCTTGCCACCCACACGTCGATCCGCGATGTGGGGGAGGCCGCCTACCGCGCGCTCGTTCCCGCAGATGCACCGCCGTTCGTTCATTTCGAGTGGCTGGATGCGCTCGAAACGAGCGGTGCCGTCCGCGCTGAAACGGGCTGGTTGCCGCAGTTCATCACGCTCCACCGGCGCTTGAACGACGGCGAAAGACGTTTGGTCGCGGTGGCGCCCGCGTACTTGAAAGGCCACAGCGATGGCGAGTTCGTCTTCGATCATTCTTGGGCGAGCTTTTCCGAGAACCAGCTCGGGGTGAGCTACTACCCCAAGCTGGTCTTGGCCGTGCCCTTCACACCCGCGACGGCGCCCAAGTTGTTCGTACATCCGGACGAGGATCCCACGCTCGCGCACGCGGCCTTGTGTCGCGCGCTTCCGGGCGCCGCAAAACAGTTGGGGCTGTCGTCGGTGCACGTGTTGTTCTTGCCCACCGAAGAGGCCGAGCTCCTCGAAGAGCTCGGCTGGGCGTCCCGATACGGTGTGCAGTTTCACTGGCAAAACGACGGGTACGCGAGCTACGAAGACTTTCTGGCACGCTTCGCCTCGAAACGTCGGGCCGCCCTACGCCGGGAGCGACGTGAGCTGGAAGCTCAAGGCATCGAGCTCCGCGTTCACGTGGGGGCGAGCATCGACGAGCGCGTCATCGACGCCGCCTACGGCTTCTACACGAGCACGGTGGACAAGTACGTCTGGGGGCGTCGTTATTTGGGGCGTAACTTTTTCGAACGAGTCGCCGAAACCATGCCCGATCGGCTGCACGTGGTGATGGCGTACGAGCGAGGGTCGGAGCGCGCCATCGGCGGAGCGTTCAACTTGCTGGGCCGAGACGCGCTGTACGGGCGCTACTGGGGCGCCAGCGAAGAGCGGCCGTTCCTGCATTTCAACGTCTGCTTTTACGCGGGAATCGAGGAGTGCATTCGGCGAGGTCTCGCGCGTTTCGAGCCCGGCGCGGGGGGCGAGCACAAACACGCGCGCGGCTTTCTTCCGACGGTGACACACAGCGTGCATCACCTCTGTGATCCCCGCCTCGACGTCGTGGTGCGAGACTTCCTCGGGCGAGAGCGGCGCGGGGTGCGCGCCTACGTCGACGCCGCGCGAGAAAAGTCGCTGCTGAAAATCGCGGGTACGTGAAGAGGCTCGCTGACGAGCGGGGTCAGTCGACCAAGCTGGGCTTGCCCGTGAGCCCGGTGTTCAAGAGGCCGCGCCACTCGAGGGTGACCCAGAGCGAAGTCGCCCCCGAGCTGGTCTCGTCCCAACGAAGCTGTCCATTCGCTCGAAGCCAAGGGCCTTCGAACGAGCCGATGAGCGGCACTCCCACGCCGAGTCCGAGCTCCGCGCCGCGCTGGGAGCCGAGGGCCGCTCCGCGTGGCTCGGCCCAGAAGGCGCCGAAGTTGAGCCCGATCGAGTCCAACGTAAGGTCCCAGAAGGCCGGACCTTGCTCGAGGTTCTTGACTGCCCGCGCAACGAAAAGCGGCTCCACGAGCACGCCTGTGCCCCAGATGCGCTCGAACGCGTCACCGTCCGAAAGGCTCTCTCGGGCTACGCCGTAGACGCCGACCGTGGAGAAGTAACGCGCCGTCACCAGGAGCATGGCGCGCGCGTCGGAGCTCGAAAAATCGACCTCAGCGCCAGCCGCCGCGGCGAGCGTCAAGTCGCCGTCGAGGCGCCCGTAGATGCCGTCTCCGCTCGCGGTTTCTTCCTCGACCCGGGCCAGCCTGGGCGTGTCGGTCGAGCGCACGCCGAACATATCCTCAGCGCGGAGCGGCGACGCGAGCCCCAGGAGCGTCAAGCCGAAGCAGGCCCTGTGCCACGATGGGGCGCTGCGCGACCGTCTGATCCGAGACCGTGTTCTGATCAAGGAACCTCTCCGACCATGTCGTCGTCGCCGGATGCTATCCCAGTCTCGCCGAGGGCGCGCGCGATGTCGTCGCGGAGCTCCTCCGGGAAGAACAAGCGTGGCCTTTGTAGGATCTGCCCCCGCAGACGCCCCAAGATGAAGGAAACGTCGCCTGGCTTTTGCTCGGAGCCGTCGGGAAAAATGACCGTCAGTGGATCGTTGGAGTCGTCGAAGGGGATGAGCGTGGGCGCGTCCAGCCCGATGTAGATTTCCGGAACGAACCCAGCTTTCTTCGCCACGTCCTGTGCGATGGCGAGGCACTCGGCGCTCCCCTCCGGCGAGGCTCGTTCCCCGAAGAGCTCCCGTGCCTTGAAGAGGCGCCTCGCGAACAGGCGCCGCGATAGATCGGCAAGCAGCGGGTCTCTTCCGTTGCGAAACGCAGCGATGGCCGTCCACGTCACCGCGTCGTCCAAGCTCAAATAGTCCTCGAGCGACACGGCTTCGCCCAGCGCGAGCGCTTCGAGCGCTGGCGGCGCACCAACGACGCGGTGGCCCTCCTGCATGAGCGCGCTCGCGCGGGTGAGGATGCGCGACAAGAGGAGCTCGCTCGCGCGGCTCGCCTTGTGGAAATACACCTGCTGAAACATGAAGAGTCGCGAAAGAACGAACGACTCGATGGCAGGCAGGCCTTTGAGGCCGTCAATCGCGAGGCTCGGCCCGTCCGCGCTGGCGCGCGGGCTGCCCAGGCGGAGGCTGCGCACGAGCCAGTCGAGATCGAACCGTCCATAGCTGACGCCCGTGAAGTGAGCGTCGCGCAGCAAGTAGTCGCAACGGTCTACGTCGAACGTACCGCTCACCGTGCGCGCCAAGTAGGGCAATTCGTGTTTCCCCGAGACCAGCGCCACGACGCGCGCCGGAAGTCCGGGATCGTGCGCCGACAAAATGCGGTGAACGTCCGTGCTGGGGTCCAGCACGATGCGTGCCGTCCACTCTTCGTGGTGGGGGCTTTGGGGGACGGCCTCCTCGAAGAGGTGGGAAAAGGGCCCGTGTCCCACGTCGTGGAGCAGCGCAGCGGCGAGCCCGTCACGGGCACGCTCTGTGGTCAAACGTTGCCAGAACGGCAGGTCCTCGTGAATGGCGCGTAGGCGCGCGACGAAGCGACCCATCACGTGGGCTGCGCCTACGGCGTGCGAGAAGCGCGTGTGGTCTGCGCCCGGGTAGGCGAGTGACGCGAGGCCGAGCTGGCGGATGCGTCGCAAGCGTTGGACCTCTCGCGCCTCCAAGAGGTCCACCACGATCTTTTGCTCATCGCCCTCGAAGGAGACGAGGCCGTGCACGGGATCGCGCAAAATCATTGGGTTGTCCTCATATCACGGGCGGCCCCGTCCGAACCCCAGCGGACCTGTGGAGGAGGCATCGGTGGGAAAAATCCGTCGCCCCACCCTCCGAAAAATGGGCCGCTGGACGCCGCCCCTGCAGCCCCCCGCGACTCGTGCAAAATTGAAAGCTGGGGAAGATTGGCATGCCGCCAACCTCGGGAGTTGCTTCGAAAGTTTGCGTGCACACCTTCATCGAGCGCGGGCGCGAGCCCAGCAACCTTGCAAGATTGAAAGGCAGCGAGCACGTGGAACACGTGGAAGGCGTGCGTCGGCTTCAGGATTGGCTAGACACCTCCGCCGGATTGCGCTTTCGTGGAAGGCCAGACTAACCGCACACGGATTCTCAGGGTTCACCAGTACCTCCTGTGGGCGTCTCCCCTCATCGAGAGCCCACCAAGTCTGAGTAGACCGAATCCGTGCGAGCTGACTGCCCGAGTCTCGGAAAATTCATGACGAACGACCTGTCCTCCAGCGCTCCGCCACTCCCCGAGCCTCTCGGTCTCGTGGACGTGCTGCGGGCGCTCCCCCAAAAAGAGCTGAAGTCGTTGATCCGGCGGGTGCCCGTCAAAATCGACCCCGCCAAGCGCATCGACGTTCCGTCCCAGGTGGCGCGGGCGCTCCTGATGCTGCCCGAGCTCCGCGATCCTTCACTCCTGCCGCGCCCTACGCTCGACCTCCTCCACCGCATCGCCGAGAGCAAGGGGAACTTGGTCAGTGAAGGTACTCCCGCCTCGCTCGAACCTCTGGTGCAGCGTGGCATCGTCTATGCCCGTGACGTCGAGGGCGGCGGCGTGGAGCTGGTGCTCCCCATCGCGTTCCAAATTCAAATGCGGTCGTGGCCCGGCGAAGATCCGCGCGGTGTGCGGGCTTTGCTCGCCCAGGCTCATTCGGACGTAGCAGCAGGAATTGCAGGGCACTACTTGGGCCGCGCGGCGACGCCTCCGCTGTCTCTCGCCCTCGAGCCTGCGTGGCAAATCTTGACCGACCCGGTGCGCCTGGCTCACGAGCTCCGAGAGCTCGCTCCCCTCGAGCGCAAGCTCCTTCACGCCATCGAAGAGGTGGGCGGAGAGGTGGAAACGGACGAGCTGCTCGAGCTGGAGCGTGAGCCGATGCGTCTGCGTGGCGCGACGGGCGCAACTCCGTCTCGACGCGGGGTCGGCTTCGCGCTGGAGCGTCGAGGCTTCTTGATTCCGGTGCACCCGAACCGCCACGTGATTCCGAGTGAGGTAGCCCGGCTCGTCGGCGCCGAGCGTCGTGCGGATCGCGAGCAGCAGCGACGGCAAATCCGTGAGCGTCTGGAGCGTGAAGACTACATTCCGCGTCGCGCTCGCTTTGCGTCCGATCCCGTGCCGCTCGCCTTGGCCATGGCGTTTGCGTTGCGTGAGTCCGGGGCGGAGGTGCGGGACGGCGTGGGTACGCCACGCTCGCTCTTGTCGAAGCTCGCCACGCGCCTCGGTCGTTCACACGACGACGTCGCGCTCGTCGCAGCGCTGAGCCGCGTCGTGGGGTTGTGGGACGCGGCGGGCATCGCTCCGACGAGCCCGCCGGGTGCGTATCGCGTGTACGAGCTCGGCCGCGTCTTGTTCGAAGCGTGGCGACGTGGCGGCGCTTGGGACGAATCACGCGAGGACGGTGAGCTCATGCGCGTGAGCGGCGACAGCCGCGAGGCGGGCGCCGTCGGCGTGGTTCGAGGCATCGTGCTCGAGGCGCTGCAAGAGCTCGGAGACGGGCGCTGGGCCCCCTGGGGAGCCGTCGCCGGCTACCTGCAAGCGGACGGTCGCACTCCCGGCGTGACGCGTCTCATCGAGCGTTGGGCGCAGCGCTCCGGCGTGGAGGCGCGCTCACCCGTGGAAATTGCGCGGCGCATGGCGACCGAAACGCTCCATGTCTTGGGCGTGGTCGATCTGGCGGTTCCCGACGAGGATTCCATCGGGGACGGGCCGATGCTCCGCATCACGCCGAGAGGCCGCGGTTGGCTCAGCGACATGCCGGCGAGCACGGAGCTCGAGGCGAGTCAGTTCTTGGACAACCAGCTGCTCCGCATCGGCAGCGCTTCGCTCGTCGCCAACGTGCTCGAGCTCTCGAACCTCGTGGACATCGGGAGCGTCGAAGGCGCGTTCGACGTCATCGTGTCGACGCGTACGCTCTCTGCGGCCATCGGTGCAGGCATCGAGCCGGACGTGGTGCGGCAGAAGTTGGAGGCTGTAGCCCAGGTTCCGGATCCCATCGCGCGCGTGCTCACGCAGGCCAGCACGGTGCTCGGTCGCGGCGAGTTCGTCGAGACCGCGGGTTTCCTTTGGGTGGAGGATCCGGAAATCCGTCAAATGTTGAGCACGCGCCGCCAAACCGCGGATCTTTTCCTCGATCCGTCGCCGCCCTCCGGCTTGCTCGTGGCGCCAGGCATGGATTTGGATCGCCTGGCTCGTCGCTGTCGCGCGCTCGGCGTCGAAATTCACGTCGAAGGCGGCGTGTACTTCACGCGGAGCGTGGCGCCACCGAGTCGTGGTCGCCGTGCCTCCGAGGCGCCTTCCAGCCGAGGCCTACGCGCCGAGCCCGTGCCGTCGTCGCGTCGCGGCGCGGCGCGACGCACACGAGGTGCGCTCTGAGTGCGGTCGGGCGTCAGCCAGCGAGCAGTGCGTGTACCGCCGGGACCAAAATTTGGAAGGCGATGCACACGAGCGTGACGCCACCGACCGCGGTCAGAATGCTGAGGCCGGCTTCACCGAGGCGACGGCCCAGGAGCGGTGCGAAGCGGAACGTCAACCAGACGACTACGGTCATGGCGATGCAGACCGAAAGCAGGCGGGCGAGCGCCCACGGCCCGCGCGCCGCGCTTCCCGCCGTGACCATCGTGGCGAGGGTGGCCCCGCCGACGGTGATGGGGAAGGTGAACGGTACCGCAGCCAAGGTGATCCAGGCGGTGCCTTCTCGCGACCAGGCGTCGCGGACTCCCTCTTTGACGTAGTGCTCCGGCTTGAGCGCCATCGGCAGCGCCGCCAAGAGGAGGATGAGGCCGCCCGTGAGCTGGAGCGCGGGCAGTGAAATGCCCAAAACGGACAGCACAGGTCGCCCGATCAGCGCGGCTCCGAGCAGCGTGACGCCGTAGTAAGCCGCGATGCGCGCGGCCATGCGTCGCTGGATGTCGGGCGTGAACCGACCGGTGATCGCCACGAACGGCGCGACGGCCGCCGGTGGGCTGAAGAGCGTCAAAAGGCTCGTGAACAGCAAGAGCTCCTGCTCCACGGCGAGTTCCGCCTCGCGCATGAAACGCGCCGGCGAGTTCACGATGGCACCGCGGCGCGTCCTCCGCGAGGCACGCACGAGGTGGCTCGTGCGGGTCGCCGTACGTCGGGCGTGTGCTCGTCCTTTGCGAACGGTCCATCTTGTGAATCGCTGGGAGGGGGCGATGGCGCTACATCGAGTCAAGACGAGTGGTGGAGAGCAAGCCGAGGACGTGTACGCGACTTACCTCGCGGGGTCGCCGCTACCAAAGCTCAGAATCCCCGAACACGGGGGCGCTCCCCGCGCGATATCTTCGCTCTTGCGCGACGAGCTCCTCTTGGACGGCAACGCGAAGCAGAATTTCGCGACCTTTTGCACGACCTGGGTCGACGACGAAGCGCGTCGGCTCATGGCCGATTCGATGAACAAGAACGTCATCGACAAAGACGAGTACCCACAGACCGCGGTGATCGAGGAGCGCTGCGTTCACATGCTTGCCGAGCTCTGGAACGCGCCTCGAGAGAGCGCCGTAGGCTGCTCCACCGCAGGCTCCAGCGAGGCGGCGATGTTGGGTGGACTGGCCATGAAGTTCGCTTGGCGCAAGCGGCGAGCGGCCAAGGGCCAAGACGTGGAACGGCCGAACCTCGTGTGCGGGCCCGTGCAAATCTGTTGGAAGAAATTCGCTCGGTATTTCGACGTGGAGCTACGTGAAGTACCGCTTCGTGGCGACGCGCTCGGCCTCGAGCCCGAGGCGTTGGAGTCCGTGTGCGACGAGCGAACGATTGGCGTCGTCGCCACGCTGGGCGTCACGTTCAGCGGCGTTTACGAGCCCGTCTTGGAGCTCTCGAACGAGCTCGATCGCATTGCGATTCGACACGGCTTCGACATACCCATCCACGTGGACGGCGCCTCCGGCGCGTTCGTCGCGCCGTTCATCCAGCCTGACCTCGTGTGGGACTTTCGTGTGCCGCGCGTGCACTCCATCAACGCCTCGGGGCACAAATTCGGTCTCGCGCCGCTCGGGATTGGCTGGGTGCTGTGGCGAGACGAGGAGGCGCTCCCGCGTGAGCTCGTCTTCGACGTGGATTATTTGGGCGGCAACATGCCGACCTTCGCGTTGAACTTCAGCCGGCCCGGCGGTGAGGTGATCGTGCAGTACTACGAGTTCCTGCGGCTGGGGCGCGACGGGTACGCGCTCGTTCAGCGCACCTGCGCCGACACGGCGGCGTGGTTGGCACGTGAGCTGGCCTCGATTGGCTCACTCGAGCTTCTGTACGACGGCCAAGGGGCGCTGCCTGCCGTCACCTACTGCTTGAAGCAGTCGCGCCCCTTTACGCTCTACGACGTCTCGGAGCGGATGCGCATGCGAGGCTGGCAGATCGCCGCTTATCCGCTGCCGCCACATCGAGAACGAACGGTCGTTCAACGGCTCTTGATACGCCACGGCATCGGCCGCGATCTGGTCGCCTTGCTGCTCGACGATTTGCGGGACGCGCTGGCTTACCTGAAGCAGAACCCGCCGGCTCACTCGACGGCCAAGCCGTCCTACCATCACACGTGAGGCAGGGGGCGCCGGCGCTTCGTTGCCTTCAGGCCCGAAGGCGGCTCTGGATCCACGCGTCCGCGCCAGGGCTCCGACTCACGTGAGCGACCCGGCCACCTTGCACGAACACTTCGCTCGGCAAAGGACGCCCGTTGTACTCGCTCGCCATGGCGAAGCCGTAGGCGCCAGCGTCCCGAATGACGACGCGCTCCGGCAGCTCGCCGGTCACGTGCTCACCGAAGTCGTCGCTGCTTTCGCAGACGGGACCGACCACGCGGTACGGCGCGCCCGAAGGAGGAGCGTCGAGCGACTCGATGCGGTGACGTGCTCCATAGAGCGCGGGGCGAACCAAATCGTTCATGCCGGCGTCGATCATGAGCCAACGCCGCTCTCCGCTCACTTTCGACTGCACCACGCCGGCCACGAGCACACCATAGGGCCCGACCATGCTGCGCCCGGGCTCGACGACCAGCATCAGGTCTCCGAGGCCTTCCGCTCGCAACTGCTCGAGCGCGGCTTTGGCGAACGCGGGCGGCGGCGGCGGCTCCTTATCGCCGTAGTCGATGCCGAAGCCACCGCCGAAGCTCACGTATTCGAGCTCGCTATTCTTTTGACGCCGGTCGCGCGCGACGGCGCACACGGCTCGCGCGGCGTCCACGTAGGGTGACGT
>JAEYVE010000001.1 GCA_023432025.1 Pseudomonadota bacterium | reverse complement strand
CGAGCAAACGGGGGACGGGCGAGTGTAGTCATGTCGAAGGCACCGTTTAGCCAAACTCGGCGGCGCTCGCCAGAGCGCTCCATGGGTTCGATCGAACCGTTGCCCAAGATGGCTTCATGCGCCGTCGCTGAGACGCACGGCGCCGGGCAGTGCGCCGATTTCGCTCAGGAGCTCCGGCTTGGGTCGCACCAAAACGGGAAGTTTCGCCTGCGACAACATCGCCAAGTCGAAGGCGCTGTCACCAAAGGTGGCCAACCATGCGGCATCGCCCAGCAGACGTTTTCCTGCGTCTGCCTTCGCGACTCCGTACGGCAGTGGCTCTTCGAGCTCGCTGCCGAGCCGCGCGCCGACGCGCGTGGTTCGTCCAGCGACGATGTCCGTTGGCAAGAAGTCGAGCGCTCGCGCGGCTTCCTCGACCACGATTTGCGGAGAGGCGGAGACGATGACCGTGCGCAGGCCCAGGTCTCGCGCCCAAATCAGCACGGGCAAGAGCGGCTGGTGGATGCGCGTGTGCAGCTGGCTTCGGCGAAGTGTGTCGCGCGTGTGATGCCGTAGCTCGTCCTCGGTGAGGCCGGCGTACGCCCACACCTGCATTTCGGTGGCGGGTTTCTCCGCGTAGACGCCGAGCTCGAAGGCGCGCTGCAGGTGCTTTCCGAGTGCGTTGGCGTCGAGCGCCTCGACGTCGACGTTTCCCGCCAAATCGTGCGCTTGCACTTCGCGGAGGAGCGCAGTGCGTGCCTCGTCTCGCAAGAGGTTTCGCGAGAGTGCGTCGACGAACACGTCGACGCCCACGTCGCACGTCCAGAGCGTGCCGTCCGCGTCGAAGACGAGCGCGCCTGCCCCCGACGTATCACGAGCCAGCGCCTCCAGCCTTCGAATCACACCGAGCGCGTCGAGCGTGGGAACGTTCGTCAAAGGGCCCCTCCCGTCCCGGCCCGTGCTCAAGCGCCCGGGCGCGACGCCCACCATTGTGCCGCGTGTCCGAGGTCTTCCAAAGTGTCGATCTCCATGTACGCGCCGGCTGTGTTCTCGCGGTGCACGAGGGCGCCCTGGTCCAGCATGTCGGCGAGCAAATCGATGAGGTACGCGCGCTCGAAGCTGCGCCCCTCACGGAAGTGCTTGCCGCGGTGGCGCTTTTCCGCCTCGTCGAAGGTGCTCAGGAACCCGCGGACGCCTTCGGCGGACAGCTTCATGACGCCGATGAACTCGCCGTCGGCTTCCTCGCTGGGCAGCGCGCGGCTGAGCTGCACCACACGCTCGCCGTCACAGCGCATTTTCTCGGCGTCGGACTCGGGGTGTTGGCTGCGGACCACGTAGCGCCTGCGCCACGCCGTGTCGCAGCCGAGCGTGATGTCGTGAGGGGAGTGGGCCACGCGGCGGGCGATGTCCCCGTCGTACACGATGTCCGCGTACGTCGAGACGAAGCCGCTTGCGAGGTGCTCTCGCGCGCACAGGAGCGAGAGCAGAATGTTGTTGTGCTCCCAGTTTTCGTTCCGCACGAAGGTGAGCTCCGGGTAGCGCTGCCGCACGACCTCTTCCCGGTAGCCCGAAACGAAGAGCACGTCCTTGCGAGAGAAGCCGGCCTCTCGGAGCGCGTCCAGAATCCAATCGAGCATGGGCCGCCCCATGACGGGCACGAGCGTCTTCGGAATTTCGTTCGTTTCCGGCCCCAAGCGGCTGCCTCGGCCGGCTCCAATCACGATGGCGCGCATGGCGACCACGCTATCCGAAGTGCGGTGCCGAGTCAGCGCGAGCGAGCGTTCAGCTTTTCGATGACGGACTTGTCCTCGAGCGTCGAAATGTCTCCGCTGATGTGACGTCCGGCGGCGATGTCCTTGAGCAAGCGCCGCATGATTTTTCCGCTGCGCGTCTTGGGCAGACCGTCCGTGAGCCGCACCTCGTCGGGGCGCGCGAACTTTCCGATTTCGCGCGCGACGTGTTCGCCGAGCCGGCGCGCGGTTTCGTCGTCGTGCTCGAAGCCCGGCTTCAAGGTGACGAAGACGACGAGCGCCTGCCCCTTGAGATCGTCCGGTCGCCCCACGGCGGCGGCTTCTGCGACCGCGGGGTGCGCAACCAGGCAGCTCTCGATTTCCGCGGTACCCAGGCGGTGACCCGAGACGTTGAGCACGTCGTCGATGCGGCCGACCACGTTGAAGTACCCCTCCGCGTCGAAGCGCGCGCCGTCCCCCGTGAAGTACACGCCGGGCACCTCGCTGAAGTACTGCTTTTCGTAGCGTTCGTCGTCGCCCCACAGCGTGCGCAGCATGCTGGGCCAGGGTTCGGTCACGACCAAGAGCCCGCCTTCACCGGCGGTGAGGCGAGTGCCGTCGTGCGTGACGATGGCGGGACGCACACCGAAGAACGGCAGGCCGCAAGAGCCCGGTTTCATGGAGTGAGCGCCGGGCAGCGTCGTCATCATGATGCTGCCGGTTTCCGTCTGCCACCACGTGTCGACGACCGGGCAGCGCTTTTGCCCCACCGTTTCGTAGTACCAGAGCCACGCCTCGGGGTTGATGGGTTCGCCCACCGAGCCGAGCAGGCGCAGGCTCGTCAGATCGTAGGGCTCCACCCATTCTTTGCCCGCGCGAATGAAGGCGCGGATCGCCGTGGGCGCCGTGTAGAGGATGGTGACCTGGTGCTTTTGCACCACGTCCCAAAAGCGGCCCCAGTCGGGCTGATTCGGCGCGCCTTCGTACAGCACGCACGTGGCTCCGTTCGCGAGCGGACCGTAGACGGTGTAGCTGTGCCCGGTGATCCAGCCGACGTCGGCCGTACACCAGTACACGTCGTCTTCTTGCAGATCGAAGACGTACTTGGACGTGAGGTACGCGCCCACGAGATAACCGGCCGTGGAGTGCTCGATGCCCTTCGGTTTGCCGGTAGAGCCCGAGGTGTAGAGGATGAAGAGCGGATGTCCGGCGTCCACCGGCTCGGCTTGCTCTCCGAGCGCTGCGTCGGCGAGGCGAACGGCCTCGTACCAGTCGACGTCCCGTCCGGCCTTCATCGAAATGGGGCACTCCGTCTCGCCGAGTCGTCGGTAGACGAACACGGTTCGTATGGACGGTGTGCTCGCGAGCGCGTGGTCCACCGTCGCCTTGAGCGGGACCACCTTGCCGCGTCGCCACGCGCCGTCCTGCGTGAGCACGAGC
>JAEYVE010000228.1 GCA_023432025.1 Pseudomonadota bacterium | reverse complement strand
CACCGGAGACACCGGCCTCTTCGGGGGCGCGCGCGTCCGCAAGAACGACGTGCGCGTCGAAGCCTACGGAAGCGTGGACGAAACGAACGCCGCGCTCGGAGTCGCGCGCACGAGCGGTGTGGGCCCCGACGTCGACGCTCTCCTTGGCCGCATTCAGGCAGATTTGTTCACGTTGGGCGCCGAGCTCGCCTGCGTGCCCGACAAGGTGGATCGCCTGCGGCTCCCGCTTTTGGCCCCTGAGCATGCAGCCGAGCTCGAGCAGCTCATCGATGCCGCCGAAGACGGGCTACCACCTTTGGCGAGCTTCGTGCTGCCGGGCGGGACGGCCGCGGCCGCCGCCTTACATTTGGCGCGCACCGTGTGCCGTCGGGCAGAGCGTGCGGTGCTCGGCCTCCCCGACGTGCGCGCGGAGCTCGTGGTGTACCTGAATCGTCTCAGCGACCTGTTGTTCGTGTTGGCCCGCCAGGCCAATCATCGTGCTGGCGTCGCGGACGTTCCGTGGCAAGGAAGAGCCTCCCCATGACCCCTCGAGTCAACGACCTGGTGCGCGGCAAGTACCGCATCGTGCGCCTCATCGGCGACGGCGGCATGGGCTCCGTTTACGAGGCGCGCCACGAGGGGCTCGGTTCGCCGGTCGCGCTCAAGTTTCTTCACCCGGACCTGGCGCGGCGTCCCGGCCTCGCGCAGCGCTTCGCACGCGAGGCGCGCGTTTCCGCGGCCATCCAGAGTCCACACGTCACGCGCGTCACGGACGTCGATCTCACCGAGGACGGCACGCCGTTTCTCGTCATGGAGCTCTTGAGCGGGCGTTCGCTCGGTGCGCTGCTCGATGGGCCTCCCGAGGGTCGCCCCAGCCGTGACGAGAGCGTCGACTTCGCTCTGCAAATTCTGTTGGGTCTCGAAGCAGCGCACGCGCTCGGAGTCGTGCACCGTGACCTCAAGCCCGACAACGTGTTCGTCACCACCACGCCGGGCGGCCCCGTCGCCAAGCTCATCGACTTCGGCATTGCCAAGGTCAAAGAGAGCGGCGAGTACAAACAAGGCCTGACCTTCGCCGGCATTCTGATGGGCACGCCGGAGTACATGGCGCCCGAGCAGCTCTTTTCTGCGAACGCGGTCGATCGCCGCGCAGATCTGTACTCGCTCGGCGTCATGCTGTTCGAAATGCTCGCGGGAGAGCGCCCCGCCGAAGGAGACAACCCCGCCGCCATCGTCGCCGCGGTGCAGTCCGGCGCGGTCAAGCGTCTCGATCGCATTCGACCTGATCTACCGAGCGAGCTGATTGAAATCGTGCACACCGCGCTCTCCGCGAATCCTGCGGAACGCTTCGACACCGCGTACGCCATGCGCACGGCGCTCGCGCGTTCCGCGGGTCGACTGAGCCCCGCTGGCCAACTCGCCGCACACGCACCGTTCGTTCCTACCGCGCAGCACCCGGTGCATCCGCTCTCCGTCGTGCCTCAGAGCACCGTCCCCAAGACGGATCCTCCAGAGCACGTCGCCGCGCGCCGCGCTGAGTCACAGCTGGCCTCACCTCCGAACGACGCGAGCACACCCGAGCGCACGGAGCCGCCCGCCAAGCGAGCCTCCGGCACCGTGCTCACCTCGGCGGGCTCGCTCACGCACGCGCACGCGTCGCTCGGGGCTCAGCTCGTCAGCGCTCCAAACGCACACCTCGCGGCACCACGTCGCCGTTCGCGCGGTGCTTTGCCTTGGTTGCTCGGCGTCACCGCGTGCGGGCTCGCCGTTGCGCTCGGCGTCGTGGCCTTCATGGAGCTCTCGGCGACGAGCGCATCCAGCGGGCCTCCGCCGCTGCCGACGCCGCTCGCGGCGACGCCGGTCGCCGTTACGGCAGAGGCACGCGACCCCGCGCCAGAACCGAGCGCGAGCCCCGTCATCAGCGCACCGACCAACGCCGGCACGCCGACTTCGAACACCTCGAAGCAAAGTCCTCGAAACCCTCCCGTCGCTCCAACGTCGCCGAGCGCGACGCCCAGCGCGACGCCCTCGTCGGAACCTCCGCCGCTGTTTACGCTGCCTTTTCCGCTGCCAAGCACGCTGCCGCCGCTGCCCAGCACGCTGCCTCCGTTGCCGGAAGGTCTCCCCACGGCGCTGCCCAGTGGGTTCCCCACGTTTCCGGGCTTCACTCCGCCCGCGTCATCGAGTCAACCCGACGGCGGTAATCGCTGACGCACGCCGAGTGAGCGGCTACGCTCGAATCGTTCCGCACGCTGGCCATGCTGGCCTCGTCGCGCTACGCGTAGCCTGACCGTGACCACTCGATCGAAGCAAAGCTTGCGCGAATTCGCGCACTCTCTCCCCGCGAGCTATCGACAGCGCTTCGCGCCCGCGCAAATGGCGGCTCATGCACACGTCGCGTCCGTACGCGGAGAGAGCGTCGCGCACGTGGCCAGCTTTCCGTGGCACGATCTTTCGGTCACGGCGTTGTGCGTCGTCGCCGACGATCGCCCGGGCCTCCTCGCGCTCATCAGCTCCGCTTTCCTCGAGCAGGGCTTGGATGTCGAGTCTGCAGAGGCTTACACGCGCAAGCGTGACGACGGCCATCTCGAAGCCGTCGACTTGTTTTGGGTGCGGCGCCTCGGTAGCGCCACCGTCGCGGACAGCGACATTGCGGGCCTCAGCGCAACGCTGAACGAGCTCCTCGCGGGCAAGCGCGCGCCGCTGCCCGCCAAGGAAACGCTCCTCGAACCCGGCTTCGTGAGCGAAACCACGGTTCGCTTCATCGAAGGCGAGGACGGCGCGCTGAACGTGCTGGAGGTGGAAACGGACGACCGCTCTGGTTTGCTCTTGGCGGTTTCGCGCGCCCTGTTCGAAATGCGCGTGCAAATTACCGCATCTCAAGTTCGCACCACCGGTCGCCGCGTCTACGACCGCTTCGTGTTGCTCGAGCTGGACGGCTCGCCCATCGAGGCCTCCCGGCGCCTGGAAATCCAGGTCGGTGTCATCACGGCCATCGAGCCCGTTCCCGCGCCGAGCGAAGAGCGCGAGCCGCGCCTCGCGCGCGGCTGACGTCTGAACCCGCGGGCACTCACTCGGCGCGGAGCGCGTCGCGGTACACGTCCAGCGTTTGCTCGGCCGCGCGCTCCCAACGGAACGTGCGCGCGCGCTCGCGGCCCGCTTCCCGGAGGCGCGCGTGCGTGGCGTCGCTTTCGTAGAGCTCGCGAATGGCCGCGGCGATCGACGCCTCGTCCCGGGGATCCGGACGGAGCGCCGCTTCGCCCGTGACTTCCGCGACGGCCTCCGCGCTGGAAGCCACCACCGGCAGCCCCAGGCTCATGGCTTCGAGGGCAGGCATACCAAAGCCCTCATAGAGCGACGAAAAGAGCAACATGCGCGCGTGTCCGTAGAGCGCCAAGAGCTGCTCGTCGGTGACGTGAGGCACGAGCACCACCGAGCGCCGCACCTCCGGCTCCGCGAGCAGCCGGTTCATCTCGGCGTCCACACGTGAAAAGCGCCGCACCAAGACGAGCTTGTGATCTTCTCGCTGGGCCTCCCTGCACGCGCGCACGAAGGCGCGCACGATGCGCGGATGGTTCTTGTACGGTGAGCCCTGCCCCACGCAGAGAGAGTACGAGCAGCCTGGCGGCACGAGCTCGTCCACCAAGGAGCGCGGCCCCACCTTGGACGGGTCGAAGCGCTCGTGGTCCACCCCATGCCGCACGACGCGCACCTTGTGCTCGTGCTCCGGAAAGACACGGCCGATGGCGCGCTTCGTCGCCTCCGAAATGGAAATGATGCGACGCGCGCCGCGGATCGAGCGGCCGATGTTCCACGTGTACCAGGCTCCGTTGGCGAGTCGCACCGGCAAGAACGCCGACGCGAGCTTCCGCGCCTCGATCCACATCAAATCGTGGATGGTCACCACGAACGGCGGGACGAGCCCGAGCGGCACCAGATCTGCAGGAGAGTGGTACAGCGCCGCGCCCTCGAACGGGTGCGCGCGCCCCAGGGAGAACACCGTCTTGACCGACTTGGTTTCTCCGGCGAACGCGAGCTCGCGCACGTTCGGGGCGCCGGGCGCCAACGGACGCTCCGCGTCCGGCGTGCGCAGCACCACGAAGTCCAAATCCGGCGCCTTCGGCACCATGTGCCGCACGAGCGCTTCGACGTAGTTGCCGATGCCACTCTTGTGCTTCACCACCGAGCGCGCATCGAGCACGATTTCCGCCACGGCGGCCCCTTAGCGCGCGCGCCTGCGCACGGCAACCGCGCCCGCGCCGGAAGAGGCGCTCCGACGCCATCCGCACGCGCCGCGACGCCTCTCAGAGCGTGCCGCCGAGCGCCACGATCCATCCTGCGCCGCTCGGGCTCTGACTTACGCGGATCGCGTCGAGACGAGGAGCCCACGCGCTCGATCGCTCTGGGCGGAGGAGCCCCAGCTCGTCGGAGGGGACCACGAGCGCCAAGCCGCCGCCAACGACGAGCCCACCGCCGAGCGCGGCCCAATCGCCTGCGTCGAGCCGATAGCGCACGCCCGCCGCGTACGGCACCAGTAGCCCCACCCCCGCGCCCACCAGCGCGCCCACGAGGACGTCCGTGTAGTAGTGCTTGCCTGCGCGAACGCGGAGGTGCGCCGTGGCAGCAGCCAGCGCCGACTGCACGCCCCAGAAAGCGTAGCGCTCCTCGTCGTCGTCTTCGTGCGTCGACGAAAACACGAGCGCGCCGGAGACGAGCGCGGTGAACGCCGTGCTCGCGTGTCCTGAATAGAACGAGAGGTTTTGGTCTCCGCGCGCTTCTGCGAACTTGCGCACCTCCTCGCTCGGATGGTGCGTGTAGGGGCGCGCGCGACGCACGACGTACTTGACCGCGGTGTTCAGCCACAGCGAGACGGCGAGCGACTCGCCGTACACGAGCACGGAGTTCCCGAACTCGGTGCCGGAGGCGCCCGACTGCGCCGCAATCGGAACCAACATGCTCGTGACGAGGAGGCCGTCGCTCAAGCTCATGGCCGACGGCGAGAAGTGACGTTCGACGGGGTCCTCGAACGACAGCCACGACCCCGTACGCGGCGAAGAAGCCTCCGCAAACGAGTACAGGAGCGAGGTGGACGCGATGGCCGACGCCGCCACCACTCCGTGCGCCACGTAGAAGCTCGCGGGCTGCTCTTCGGACAAATCACGCGGCGCCGCTCGACTCACGGTAGCGAGCGTGAGCGTGAGCGCACACGGCGCCAGCGCACGAGCGAAGGCTTGGTTCATGGTTGGTTCGAGCGGAGGCGCGTGGCTCTCGCCGACCCCCGCGCCGTATTTCGCAGGAAGACGCGCGGACGAAAAGAGCCGTCTCCTGCTCCATTCGCGATTTACGCCGTTCAGCGCGCTTTTCGTAGTGCGGGAGCACCGCGCGGGGACGTAAGGGGCCGCCCCCGAGTCACGTCCGGGCTTCTGCGAGCATGCGCGCGACGACTTGGCCCGTGGCGGTTTTTCTGCGGGCGAGATCGTAGCGCACGCCTTGTGCCACGACGCGGCCGCCGGCTTCTCCCCCCTCGGGGCCGAGCTCCACGATGTAGTCTGCGCCGGCGATGACCTCCGGATGGTGCTCGATGACGACCAACGTGTCTCCTCGGTCCACCAGGCGCTCGAGCACGCGCACGAGCTTGGCCACGTCCGCGAGGTGCAGACCGGTGGTGGGCTCGTCCAGCACGTACAAAGTGGGTTCGTGGCGCGCCCCGGCGGTGAGCTCGGCCGCGAGCTTGAGGCGCTGTGCTTCGCCGCCGGACAGCGTGTGCGAGCCTTGTCCGAGCGTGATGTAGCCGGCGCCGAGCTCGCAGAGGGTTTCGAGAGGTGCGCGGATTTTCGGGTGATGAGCGAAGACCTGCACGGCTTGTTCGGCCGTGAGCGCCAACACCTGACCGATGTCGTGGTCGAGGTAGCGCACGCTGCGCGTGCGCGGCTCGAAGCGCGTGCCTTCGCACGTGGGGCACGGCGTCACCACGTCGGGCAAGAAGCTCATTTCGTGCGAAATGACGCCCTGTCCCTCGCAGGCTGGACAACGCCCGCCGCTCGTTCCGTTGAACGAGAAGCGCGCGGCGTCGAAGCCCTGAACTTGGGCGTCCGTCGTCTTGGCGAAGAGCTTGCGCACCAAATCCCAAATGCCGAGAAACGTGGCCGGCACCGAGCGCGGCGTACGACCGATGGGTGACTGATCCACCGCCACGGCGCGCGACAGCGCCTCGTAACCCGTGAGACGCTCGAAGGCGCCCGGCTCGTCCGAAACGCGGTGCAGCTTCTGTCTGAGCGCGGGGAGCAGCACCTTGCGCACGAGCGTGCTCTTGCCCGAGCCGCTGACTCCCGCCACGACGGTCAAGCGTTCGAGCGGAAGCTTCACGGTGTCGCCGCGCAAGTTGTGCTCACGCGCTCCCTCGAGCGTGAGCCACTTCGCCCCGTCGATCGGTCGCGGCGCGCGCAGCTGGTGTGGCCCCTGAAGCGCGCGACCCGTCGGCGATTCGGCGACGCCGAGCACCGCCATTGGCGGACCCTCCGCAATCACACGGCCGCCTTGACTGCCCCCGCCCGGTCCCAAATCAATCAGGTGATCTGCCGCGCGAATGGTGTCCACGTCGTGCTCGACGACCAACACGGTCGAGCCCGTGTCGACCAAACGCCGCAAGTTGGCGAGCAGGCGATCCGTGTCCCGCGGGTGCAAGCCGATCGTGGGCTCGTCCAACACGTAGAGGGCGCCCGTCAATCCGGCGCCCAGCTGCGCGGCCAAGCGCAGGCGCTGCATTTCTCCGCCGGAGAGGCTCGCGGCGTCGCGGTCCAAGGACAGGTAGTCGAGCCCCACCTCCACCAAAAAGCGTAGCCGGCGCGTGAGCTCGGCGACGATGGGCTCGGCCACGCGCGCCGAGAGGCCTTCGAAACGATAACGTTCGACCTCCGCCAAGACGGCGCGGATGGAGCGCGCCGTGAGCTCGGCGTACGTTTGGCCTTGCAGACGCACGCTGCGCGGGAGCGGCGAGAGGCGCGAGCCGCCACAGTCGGGGCACTCCTCGTACCAAACGTAGCCGTCGTCTTTTTGTACGGCGCTGGGCACCTCGCCCGTGCCCTCGCAGCGCTCGCACTGCCCTTGCTTGGTGTTGAACGAAAAGTAGCGCGGATCTACGTCTCCAGCGGAAAAGCCGCACTCCGGGCAGCTGCCGCGGAGCGAGAGCTCGCTCGCTGTCCCGCGCTCGTCCAAGAGCTTCACCGTGCCCTTGCCCCAACTGAGCGCGCTGTCGAAGAGCGAGCGCGTCAGCGCGCTGGCGCGTGCGCCTTCGGCCAGGACGAGATCGATGTCGTGTTCTTTCGTCTTGGCGAGCTTGGGCGGCGACTCCGTGTGTACGCGCTGACCGTCGGCGACCGCGAGCACGATTCCGGCGCGGGACGCGGCCGTGAACACGTCCAAGTAGGTGCCTTTGCGGGCGCGAACGGCGGGCGCAAGCAGCGAGACTTTCCCGCGCGCCCTCGTGACCTCTTCGTAGAGCGCATCGGCGGAGTGGCGCTCGATGGGTTGACCGTGGTCGGGGCAATGAACCACGCCCAGCTTTGCGTAAGCGAGCCGGAGGTAGTGCGCGACCTCGGTGACGGTCGCCACCGTGGAGCGCGCCCCCGCGCGCGCCGTACGCTGCTCGAGTGCGATGGCCGGGGGAACGCCCACCACGGAGTCCACGTCGGGGCGCGCCATGGTGGGCAAGAACTGACGCGCGTACGGCGTGAGCGTCTCCAAGAAGCGCCGCTGACCTTCCGCGAAGATGACGTCGAAGGTGAGCGTGCTCTTGCCCGAGCCGCTCGGCCCCGTCACCACGGTGAGCTTGCCGTGCGGCACGGATACGGAAACGTCCCGGAGGTTGTGCTCGCGGGCGCTCTGGACCGACAGCGCCGCCGGGACGGCGCTTCGCGACTGGGTTGCTTTCGCGCGCGGCGCTCGCCGCGTCGCTTTGGCGAGCGCGACGCCCGTCACCGTTTCGCCAGCGGCTACGTCCGCGGGTGCGCCCTCCGCCACGATGCTGCCGCCCGCCGCTCCTCCGCCCGGGCCGAGCTCAATCAAGTGATCTGCGGCGCGAAGCACGTCCAAATCGTGATCGACCACCACGACGGAGCCTCCACCCCGCACCAAGTGTCGAAGCGCGTCGAGCAAGAGTGAGACCTCGTCCGCGTGCAGACCCGCGCTCGGTTCGTCGAAGACGTACAGCGTGTCCTTGCTCGACTCGCGGAGGGCGCGCGCCAGCTTGAGGCGCTGCGCCTCTCCGCCGGAGAGCGTCGAAAGCGGCTGCCCCAGCTTCAAGTAGCCGAGGCCGAGCGACACGAGCGGCCCGAGCGTGCGCACGATGCCGCGCTGATCGGGCCAGAGCGCGAGCGCCTCGTCGATGGTGGAGTCCAAGACGTCGGCGATGGTCTTTCCGCGGTGACGCACGGCGAGCACGTTGTCGTCGAAACGCTTGCCCCGGCACACGGGGCACGGCAGCGCCACGTCTGCCAAAAACTGCATTTCTACCGTCTCGAAGCCCTCACCCGCGCAGGCCTCGCAGCGGCCCGCCGCCACGTTGAACGAGAAGCTGGCGGCGGTGAGCTCGCGAGCCAGCGCCTCTGGCTCTTCGGAGAAGAGCTTGCGCACGGTGTCCCACGCCTTGGTGTACGTGCCGGGGTTGCCGCGCGACGTGCGTCCGAGCGGGGCTTGGTCGACCAGCTCGACGCGTCGCACGCTGTCTGCGCCCTCGAGCTCTCGGTGCTCACCAGGGCGCTCCACGTCCAGCTCGCCCACGCGCCGCGCCAAGGCGCGATAGAGCACGTCGACGACCAGCGAGCTCTTGCCGGAGCCGCTGGGTCCGCTGACGGCCACCAGCTGCCCCAGCGGAACCTGAACGTCCACGCCCCGCAGGTTGTGCGCGCTCGCGCCACGCACCCAAAGCGCGCCGCTTGGCGCGCTCGCTTCGTCCGCGCGGACGGCGCGCGGCTCGACGGCTCGGGCCGTCGCTCCGCCGTGCACGATCGCCTGCTTGACGCTTCCGTCGAACGTGATGGATCCGCCCGCCGCGCCTGCGCCTGGTCCGAGCTCGACGACGCGATCTGCCGCCAGAATGATGCGCGGGTCGTGCTCGATGACGACCACCGTGTTGTTGCGCTCGGCGAGCTCCCGCAGAAGTCCGGTGAGCGGCTCCACGTCCGCCGGGTGCAGACCCACCGTGGGCTCGTCGAGCACGAAGAGCGCGTTGTGGAGCGACGTTCCGAGGGCTGCGGTGAGGGTGACGCGTTGCGCTTCGCCGCCCGACAAGGTGCGCGCTTGTCGATCCAGGCTGAGGTAGCCGAGGCCTACGCGCGCCAAGTAGCGCAGTCGATTCGAGAGCTCGCGCACGAGGAGCGCGGCGTGGGGCCCCTCGGGCTCGAGCGCTTCGAGTAGCGACAACGCCTCTCGCACCTCGAGCGCGTGCCACTCGGCGAGATCTTTGTCGCACACGCGGTAGGTCCGCGCGTGCGCGTTCAGGCGCGTGCCCTGACAAACCGGACACGGGTCGTACGATCTGTACCGCGACAGGAGCACGCGAACGTGCATTTTGTAGGTTTTGGTCTCGAGCCAACGAAACCAACCCATCACGCCGGGGTATTCACCCGCGTCGTAGTCTCCGGCGCCCGAAATGATGCGCTCTCGCTGCTTCTCGGAGAGACGCTCCCAGGGAGCGTCCCAGTCGATGCCCTCGCTCTTGGCGAACTTCTTGAGGGCGCCGCGCTCCCAGGTAGTGGACTTGCCGCGCCAGGGGCGAATGACGCCTTTGCCCAGCGAAAGTCGTGGATCCGGAATCACCTTGTCGAGATCCACGCCCATCGTGCGACCGAAGCCGCGGCAGTTGCCGCACGCGCCGAGCGGCGACTCGTACGAGAACAATCCGACGCGCGGCGGCTCCAGACGCACGCCGCACTCCGGGCACGAGAGTCCCTCGCGAAAGCGGAGCACGCGCGAGCCGTGCACCAGCGCAGAGCCACCGCGGCGAAAGCCGGCTTCGATGGCCTCGGCAATGCGCTTTTTCGATGCCGCCCCCACCTCCACTCGATCCGTGACGACCTCGACGCTCCCCGCTCGCACCGCTTCCGACGGCTTCACGTCGTTCAGCTCGCGCGTCTTTCCGGCGACCACCAGGCGCAAGAACCCCTCGGCAGCCAACGCGTCACGCAGCGCCAGGTACTCCTCGGCGCTCGGAACGTTCACCGGGTACGCGAGGACCACCCGCTGGCCCGAGAGCTCTCCGAGCACTCGCTCCGTGGCGCTTTCGATGCTGCACGCGACCGCGGGCACCTTGTGCTCCGGGCACAGCGGTCTCGACTGCTTGGCGAAGAGCGCCCCCAGGTAGGGCTCGATGTCCGCCATCGTGGCCACGGTCGAGCGTGAGCTCTTCACCGGCGCTTTGCGGTCCACCGCGACCGCCGCCGGGACGGGCTCGAGCAAGTCCACCGGCGGCCGCTCGAGGCGCTCCAAGAATTGTCGCGCGTAGGGGCTGAAGCTCTCCACGAAGCGGCGCTGGCCCTCCGCGTAGAGCGTGTCGAGCGCAAGCGAGCTCTTGCCCGAGCCGGACACGCCGGTGACGACGACGACCTCGCCGGGACGAAGCTCGAGGTCGACGCCGCGCAAATTGTGGGTTTTTGCCCCAACGAGACGGGTCGCGAGCATGTACCGTCCGATCAACCACGCGGAGGGCACTCGATCAAGGCAGGGGCGTTGCGTTTGTACGCTGCCTGGGCATAGTTCGAGGCGCATGGCGAAAGGCGGCACGCAAAGCGGAAAGACGCCTCGCGGCGATCGAGTCGTCGCCGTCAATCGCCGCGCTCGCTTCGACTACGAGCTCGGCGACACGTACGAGGCCGGCGTCGCGCTCATCGGCAGCGAGGCGAGGTCGCTGCGCGAGCACGCGCCGGATTTGACGGACGCGTGGGTGGACGTGGACATCCGCGGTGAGGCGTGGGTCAAGGGCATGCGCATCCCTCCGATGAAGCACGCCGCTTTCGGTCACGAGGAGCGCCGTCCTCGCAAGCTGCTACTCAACCGCTCGGAAATCGATCGCATGCGCGAGGCGCTCGAGCGCGAAGGCATGACCTTGGTCGCGACCAAGTGTTACTTCAAGTCGGGTCGCATCAAGCTCGAGGTGGCTTTGGCCCGAGGCAAGAAGCACTACGACAAGCGCCAAAGCCTGAAGGAGCGCGAGGCCGATCGCGAAGCGCAGGCAGCGATGCGCCGCGCCCGCTACTGACTCCTCCCAGGCACCTCACCTTTCGATAGTCCGATGACGCACAAGCTCACGCTGAAGAACGGCGAACACGCCGAAATCGTCGCCAGCGACGGGGACACGACCACGCTGCTCTGTCCGTTCGCCTCGGCGCCGGGCTCGACGGTGAGCGGGCAGCTGGACGGCATCGACTTCGAGCTTCAGCTCAAGGTGAAGCGGTGCAGACGAGAAGGTGAGCTCTTCCGCATCGAGGGACGGCTCCGCAATGCTGCGCGCGAGGTCCGCGAGCGCTTGACCGGCCAGAGCGCTTGACCGGCCAGAGCGCTCGATACGGCAGCACGGTAGACCGACGAGCGGACGGCTCGGCCTGCGGCACCGACCCGTCTTTGTACGAACCGCCGCGCAGCCGCGAAAAGTGCGGCTAGCTCAGTCGACCAGCGTCTGCTGCGAGCCGCTGCAGCCGCGCTACGTGCGCGCTAGCTCAGTCGACCAGCACGGGTGAGCGTCTGCTGCGAGCCGCGCTGCAGCCGCGCTACGGCTCAGTCGACCAGCACGCCGAGCGTCAGCTGGGCGAAGCCGCCATGCAGCCGCGCAAAGTCGTCCTCGCCTGCCTGCACGCGCGCGAGACGCACCGGACGCAGCAACATGCCCGCGCTCACGCCCGCCTCCAGGCGTGTTCCCGACGCCACACGCCGAGTGACTGACAGGCCGAGACCGGCGCGCGCAGTCCAAGTGTCTCTTTCGCCCGAAATGTCGTCCACGCTCACGCCATCACGAAGGTGAACCAGCGTCGCGGTGACGGGCGCCCCCAACGTGACTTCCCAGCTCGGCCGTGGCGTAAAGACCCAGCCAGGCGAAAGCGTGAGCTCCGCCGCCGACCAACCTGCCGTCTCCGAGAGCGCGCTGACCGAGCCGCCGAGCCAGCCGAGAGCCATTTCGATCCGCAGCGGGTGATCTCGGTTCAGCTGAACCCCGAGCTCGGGCCCCACCAAGTACGCGCCCTCGAAGAGGGCGACCCCGGCCGCCCGCGCCGAGAGCGCGAGGCGGCGGCGCGCGGCGCTGTCGGCCTGCTCCGCTCGCTCTGCCTCGAGCGCGAGAGCCTCTCGTTCCAAGCGCTTCTCGAGCAGCACGCGGTCGCGCGCCAACCGTCGCGCAAGCTCCGCCGCGGCGAGCGCGACCCGGCGCGCGACGAGCTGCGAGCTGCCCTGCAAGCTCACCCGCCGTGCCCCCGCAGGATCTCCCCGATCCCAAACCTCCACGAGCAAGCCGTCGCCGTCCGCGGCAACACGACAGTACAAAACGACTTCGTCGCCTCGATCCCCCGGCACGCGCGGGTTGTCCGGGACGTTGACCTCGCCCAACTCGAGCGCAATGAGCCGCCGGACGAGCGCCTCGTCCACGCGTCCGCCCGTGTCGCCCATTTCGACCAACGTGCGCGAACCTGCAAGTGCAGTGCTCGGCCACACTGCGCACAAGAGCACGCATGCGCCCGAGAGCGCGGCACGCCACTTGGCCCGCGCCAACCACGAGACCAAGCGCAACGTCCCCCACCGCCAAGAGCCGAAGCCCAAGGACCAGGTACCCAGCGACCAGATCCCGGCGAAACTACGGCGCGCTCGCGCGCGGAGCGACCCCGGGCCGCTCCTCCGCTTCGGCCTGCGCCCCGGGCTCGCGGTCCTCGGCCGCGCCGGGCTCGTCCTCTGCCGCTGGGGCGCTGGACTCTTCTCCAGAGCTGGCCGCCTCGCGTTCGCTCTCCGCGCGATCGAGCTGCTCGCGGATTTCGCCCCTGCGGCGCCCTTCGGGAAACTCGGTCTCATACTGCGCGGAGAGGGCACGGGCTCGCGTCAGATCGCCTCGCTCCAAGGCGACCTCGAACTGCCTCGCCAGCGCATCTTCGGCGAAGTCTCCGCGCGGAGACAAGCGGCGATTCAGCTCGTATGCCTCCGCGGCTCCGGCGTAGTCGCCGGAGCGCTGCAGCAAGTTCCCGAGCAGCATCGCCGCGACGGGAGCGTTGGGATCGGACGCGTCACGCGAGATCACCCCCCGCAAGGCTTGGACCGCGCGGCCTGGTTGGCCCGCCGCACGCGCCACGTCCGCCAGCGTCATCAGCTCCTCCGCGCTGGCCCGATTGACCACCACGTCGAAGCCTCCCTCCTCGTCCACCGCCTGGAACGCCGCCGCGTATTCTCCCCGATTGGCCAAGGTCAACCACCGCGGCGCGAGCGCTGGCCCCTCGACGACCAGGGGGACTTCGGTAACGACCGGCTCCACGGAGGCAGAGGCAACGCTGGGAAGCGGAGAACGAGCCACGTGCGTGGGGCGTGCCGGGCGCCGCGCTTCGTTTCGCCGCGCCGCGACCGGAGCCCGTGACGTTCGCTCCGAAGTAGGCTCGGGCGCCCCGGTCGCCGCCGGTTGCTCGGGCTCGACTCGGCGCTCCACCTCGCGGCTGGCGACCTCGACCACCTGTTCCGGACGAGTTGCTCGACCCATCCACAAACCGAACGCGAAGATGGCCGCGGCGCCCACGAGCGTCGCCGCAGGGCTCCAACGTCCCCGGCGCGGCGCCCGCGGCAAGCTTCCTTCCAGGCGCTGCCAGACGCGCTCGACACGCAGGGGCGCCGCGTGATCTCGAAGCCACGACGGATCGACGTGCGGGCCGCGCGGCTCCAAATCCCTCATGTCGAGCTGGCGTAGCTCGACGCTACGCAAACGCTCCTCGAGGGAGGGACGACTCGGCGTGCGCTCAGTCAAGCAAGCCTCCCCGAAGTGGGCTCAGTCCCTCGGACGACGAACCTTCGGGCGCGTTCGTTTCTCCGAGCACTTCACTCAAGAGCGACTGAGCAGCCGCGATGCGTCGCTTTGCCGTCGCGAGCGAGCACCCCACGATTTCTGCGACGTCGGGGAGCGAATGACGCTCGACGTAACGAAGCGTCCACGCAATGCGTTGGTCCACCGGCAAGCGGCGCAGCGCTCCGTAGATTTGGGCAAGCAGCGCACGCGTCTCCGGGCCTGCGCCGTCCGCCGCGAGAGCGTCGAGATCGATGGGCTCCGCGCTCACGAGGCCGAGCGTTTTCAGCAGGCGAACGCGACGCAGACGCGAACGCACCAGGCTCACCACGATGGCAGCGAGCCAACTGCGAAAGGTGGCGTCGTCCCGCAAGCGATCGATTTGATGGTGGGCGCGCAAGAACGCGTCGTGCACCACGTCCTCCACGTCCTCCAGGCGACCTTGAATGCGAACCGCAAGGTTGAGGGCGAACGCCGCATGTCGCCGGTAGAGAGCTTCGAACGCGGCTCGATCTCCCGCGCGAGTCAGCGCCACGAGCTGCGCGTCCCCGAGCCGCTCCAGCCGCTCGGACGTAGTCTCTGCGCGATCCGACACCGTGCGGTCCGACACCGTGCGGTCCGACACCGCGCGGTCCGAGCCAGAATGCTCCAGCGCGTGCGACGGGTCGCCCTCGGGCGTGCTGTCCTGTCGAGAGCGGCTCGGGACTGCACGGGCCACGTACATGGAGGCCCCCGCCGCGGAAGGCGAGCGCGTCACGCTCTCAGCACGAGCTTCTTCGCGAGCTCCTGGGAGCACGCGGAGCTCGGGCAGCCGGCGAGGAGAACGCGACATGAAGGCCTCGTACTATGACGCCCGGCATCCTCAAATCGGCTCACGGGTAGCTCCGCGAGTCACTCGCGAGCACCGCTCCACGTCGAATTCCGCGATGAGCGGATAAGTTCGCGCTGGTCACGACGGGCGACGCCTCACGAAAATCGGAAATGGACGCGCCAGAGGCCGAGCCTCGTGCCCCATGCGGCCCTAACCCTAGGACATTGCGTCACTTCTCGAACCAGGTCGGGCCACACGACCGAAACCAGAGCGAAAAATCGTCAGGACAAAGTGAGCCGGATTTGGTACCTGGCGCGTCACAACTACGCGGGGTCGTTCCCTAAGGCCCGCGCTGAAGAAATCCTAGGGAGGATCCAAGACATGATCATTCGCAACACCGTTCTCGCCGTTTCGTTCGCTGCTCTCGCCGTTGCTTGTGGCGGCTCGCAGGCTCCTGCCGAGGCCCCCGAGGGTGCCGCGGCTGCCGAAGAGGCGCCCGCTGCCGAAGAGGCGCCCGCCGCCGAAGAGGCTGCTGCTGAGGCTCCCGCGGCCGACGCCGCTGCCGAGGCGCCCGCCGAGGCTCCCGCGGCCGAGTAATTCGCCCCGCGGCAGTTCGTGCGCTGAATTCGGCGCGCGAGTGCAGACGGCCGAAGTGGCAAGCCACTTCGGCCTTCGATTTTTTGTGCTCGAAAAAGACGCGTCGCGTCGTCGAGGGAATGACTCGTGAGACGTGCTTCGCCGCCCTCGGGGACGCCTCGCGGGGACGTAGTGCGGGAGCACCGCGCTTTTTGCACCCGGGCGCCCCCCAAAAGAGCGGGGAGAGGTGGCCCGCTCTGCCGGAGGCTCCAGCGAGGGCGAGTCAGGCGGCGGTGGCAGGCGTCGTATCGACGACCAGCCGAGTTCTGCCGACCAAAAGCTCGTCGCCGTGCGTGAGCGTTTGCTCACCGCGCACACGAACGAACACGCCCGTGCGCGAACCGAGATCCGTAAGCACCACCGAACCGGCTTGCTCTTCGATGAGGCAGTGTTGGTCGCTCACGAGCGGATCGTCGGGGAACACGAGATCGCCCACCGCGGCGCCGATTTGCAGCGTGTTGCCGCGGGAGACCACGCACGCCCCGAGCGCGCCGCCTTCGAAGATTTGCACCACGCGAAACGACGAGGGCCACTTGGGGGACGAGTAGAAGTACGTCGGCGAAGGATCCGGCCCGTCGTCTGCGACGGGGTTTTTTTCGACGCGCAAGAGCTGGTCGCCGACGATGAACTCGTCGCCGAGCTCCAGCTCGATGGGCGTCCGAATGCGCAAGAACACGCCGTTGCCGCCCTCGAGGTCCTCCAAGAACAGCTGCTGATCACGCCACACCAAGAGCGCCTCTTCCGGGTGGCAGAAGCGCTCGCCTTCGAGGGACACGGCGCCGCGCGCGCCAATGAGCGCCTCCGTGCCCTCCGGACTGTAGCTCTCGGGCCCGCCCGTCAGGCTGCGGAGCACGTGCAGCCGAAACAGCGTGGCCGCGCGAGCCGTGGAAGGAGCCGCCGGCGGCTCTGCGGGAGCCTCTGCCGAAGCGGCGCCGTTCGGCTCTCCGCCTTGCGCTTTTTTCTTCAGCTTGACGACGTCGACGTTGGGCGGCTCCGTGAGGAGCTGAATGCCGCCGATTTCCTTGCCTTCGATGATGCGGTCGAAGCTGCCCTCGCGCAGCTTCATCACCATCTCGAGGTGCTGCGCTTTCATCAGCGAGCGCACGAACTCCGCGACGTCCGCGCGGCCCACGTGCTCGTCGTAGTTGCGCTTGTGGCTCTTGATGACGCGGCCACCGTCGGCGAAGAGGTGCGTGATGATGTGCGGTTGATCGAGCCCGGAGTCCTCCGTCTGCACGTGGAAGACGGCGTCCTTGAACTTGATGTTGTTGTTGAACCCCATCTGCGCCCGCCGAAAGCTCGGCCGACGCATTTCTCCCTCCAGCTTGGCGAGCTGCTCGACGTCGAAGTAGCCGATCGCCTGCTCGAGATCGCCGTGGTTGCCGGGCACGCCTTGCATGCGCTCGAACGCCATCTGCGCGATGGGCGCGCCCGGATTGATGCGAAGCGCATCCGCCAAGAGGGCTTGACCCGCAACGTCGTTCGGTCCGACCGCGGCCCACGCGGCGAGCAGCGCGACTGCCTCGTCCGAACGGCCCTTGGTGAGCAGCCAGGCTGCTACCTTGCCAGCTTTTTCGCGGGCTTGCGCGATGGTCTCTGCCACCCGGCAATCATCGAGCCGCCTTGGGGCCAGAGCAAGGCGGAATTCCGGGTGGGGCCGCCACGCCTCGCCGGCGGCCATCCATCTCGGACGTCGCGGCAGCGTGCCCGCCCTCCACCTTCGGGGGGCGCGTCGCAGGCGCTCGCACCCCACCCGACGCGCTCGGCGTTTCTAGGCGCCGCGCACGAGCTCTCCGAGTGCGATTTGCCGGCGCGCCTCCAATTTGGGACGTTTCGTGGGAACGATGCTCCCTGTCGACAAGCTCGAGTCGTTTCAACGCCGCCTCGACGAGCTGAACCAGCTGCTCTGTGATCCGACCGTGCTCGGCGACCCACGGCGGCTGAACGAGCTCAACCGCGAGCGTTCGCGCATCGAGCCCTTGGTGACGTCGTTTGCGCGCCTTCGCACCTTGGAAAAGCACATCGCCGAAGACAGGGAGGCCCTCGGTGATCCCGAGTTGGGGCCGCTCGTACGCGAGGAGCTGCCCGGGCTGGAGACGGAGCGCGCGGAGCTCGAACGAGCCATTCAGATCCTGCTTTTGCCGCGAGATCCCAACGACGAGAAGAACACGCTGATCGAGATCCGCGCCGGAACGGGCGGCGAAGAGGCTGCGCTTTTCGCCGCCGACCTCTTTCGTATGTACCTACGCTACGCGGAGACCGTTCACTGGAAGGTGGAAATGATGAGCCGCAGCGAAGCTGCGGCCGGCGGCGTCAAGGAGATCATTGCGCTGGTGACCGGAGACAACGTGTTCTCGAAGCTCAAGTTCGAGAGCGGCGTGCACCGCGTCCAGCGCGTGCCCGCCACCGAGGCGCAAGGCCGCGTGCACACCTCCACCGCGACGGTCGCCATTTTGCCCGAGGCCGACGAGGTCGACGTCGACATCGACGACAAGGATCTGCGCTTCGACATCGCCGCCTCCGGCGGCCCCGGCGGACAAGGCGTGAACACCACGAACAGCGCAGTGCAAATCACGCATTTGCCGACCGGGCTCATCGTCAAATGCCAAGACGAGCGCAGCCAGCTGAAGAACAAAGCCAAGGCGCTCAAGGTGCTTCGAAGCCGCCTCCTCGAGCGCGAGCGACAGAAGCAAGCCGACGCCATCCGCGACGAGCGGCGGGGCATGGTCGGAGCGGGCGATCGCTCCGAGAAAATTCGCACGTACAACTTTCCGCAGAACCGCCTGACCGATCACCGGGTGGGCATCACCCTGTACAAGCTCGACCGGGTCATCGAGGGTGAGCTGGGAGAGCTCCTGGACGCCGTCGTCGCTTTCCATCAAGCCGAACGGCTGGCGGCGACCCAAAACGCCGGGGGTGGAGGCCCGTGAAGCACGGACCATTTGCCACCGAGAAACGCGAACCGCCGCTCGACGCCGGGCGACGCGTGGACCGGGACGCCCTTTTGTGTGCGCTCATCCTCGCGCCCGACACCTACGCGCGGAATCGGTTCTTCCAGCTCTTTCAGGCGCCGGAAATGGCCCGCGTCCGGCGCCGCGCGCGCCGCGTGCGCAGCATGATTGCGCAGCTGACCGAGCCCTGGCCGCTCGTCGTGGCATCCGACGCGAGCGCAGCCGCGCGCGCGCCGCGCGCCCTCTTGCTCGCCGAGGAAACTCGAGAGGACGGTTGGGTTTTGGTGCGCTACCGCATGGTGGAGCTCGACTACGTGCGCACCACCGTGCTCGAACCGCTCGAGGCCGCGGCGCTGCGTTACGCATTGGCACGCGCCGGCCGAGGTGAGATCGAGCAAGAAGACCGTCTCCTCGTCGAGGGGGCGCTCAGTCGCCTGTGCGCGGACGTGCTGCCCGAGGGCTCGCCTACGGACCGGGAGTGACCACGCCCAACGCGCGCGCCAGCTCGTCCAGCGCGGCGCGCTCCGCGGCCTCGAGGGGGCGCTCGGGCGGCGTCCGTGCGGAGCTCACCGCAGCCCGCACCCCACGCCGCGTAAGCTCCAGGGTAGCGCGCTCAATCGTCCCGAAGTGCCCCAACATGCCGACGAACAATCCGGCCATGTCGGGCCCTTCGGCGCGCCGCGGCACGGGACGCGCGAAGCAAGTGTCTCCGTTTCGAAGGCGCCCCTCGAAGCCCACCAAGAGGCGCCCCACGGGATCCGTCCACGGGCTCGGCGCGCCGGGCATGCCCTGGGCCAGCCACTCGGCGAGCGAAAGCGTGCCGTCGACGTGCGGGGCGAGAGGCAGCTCGAGGCCGGTCTTCCACGACAGGTTCCACACCTCGTCCAAGCTGAGTCGAGCGTCGAGCTCCGCGAGCCCCGAGTCGTGATCGACGACGAAGCGCGCGCGATCGAAGCGCTCCGCCACGCTCGTCTTGCCGCGCCACGACGCGTCACTCGCCTCGAGCACCCCCGGGTTGAGTAGACGGCTGGGATCCCACGCGCGCGTGAGCAGGTGTCGCCCCGCGCCGCCGCCTTGGTCGGCGAGCGCCGAAGCCTTGCTCCGCCCGACGCCGTGGTGATGACTCACCGAGGCGCCCGCCTCCACCGCGGCGGAGAGCGCGTCTCGCCACACGGCGTCGTAGAGCGAGAGGGCACGCGCCGGGCTCCCTTCTCGTCCCACGAAGGTGAAATAAATGCCCGCGCCGCTCGGATACGAATGGCTGACGTGCGCCATGAGCAGCACCCGACCGCCGATGGCGGACTTCACCGCGCGGTACACCCCGTCGAGCTTGGACCAAGGAGCCGAGACCTCCATCGTGTCGTTGAACGCGCCAGCACGAAACACGCGCGACTGACGAAAGCTCACGTCGTAGCGGCGCAAGAACCACTGACGCGCGGGGCCTTCTCCGAGAGAACGCGCCCCGAGCTCGAGGCAAACCTGCGCGACCGCCTCCGACGCTTGCTGAAGATCGGGCAGGTTCTCGAGCACCAAGAGCAGCACCGAGTCTGCGCGTCCCCGGCGCTCGAGGAGCTCCACCAGGTTCGCGAGCTGCGCAGGCGCCTTGAGCACGCCACGCAAGAGGAGGGCCTCGACCCCGCGGCGCACTCGCGACGGCGCGTGCCCCTGCGAGCTGCGCGTGCCGAGCGTTGCTTCCGCGCCTGCGGTCCGAGCGACGAGCTCACGGAGCGCGTCGTCGCTTTCCGAGTGCGAAGCGTGGAGCAGCGAGTCCACCGGGTCGTACAGGCGCGCCACCGCGGGGCGGAGGCCGCGCTGATAGATTTCCCGAAGCGCGAGCTGCCCCGCCTCGAACGTGGGGAAGGCGAACGCTGCATACGCCCGCAGCGCAGGCGCCGGATGCAGACGGAACGCCGCGCGCGTGATGATGCCGAGTGTGCCTTCACTTCCGACCAAGAGCGGCAGCAAGCTCTCACGCGCTCGCGCCCGTGCTCGGAGCGCTCGCCCGGTGCCGAGCACGGCCTCGAGCCCGGTCACCATGTCTTCGACCTTGCCATAGCGGCCCGAGCACTGCCCCGCGCCGCGCGTCGCGACCCAGCCGCCGACGGTGGAGCACTGAATGCTGGACGGGAAATGCCCGACGGTTTTTCCGCGCTGGGCCAGCCGCTCCTCGAGCTCGACGCCGAGAAGCCCCGCTCCCGCGAAGACCTCCGTGCCGTCTTCGCTCACCTCGAAATCTCGGAGCCGCTTCGTGTCGACGACGACGGTGTTCGGATCCGGCCAGAAACCGCCGCACACGCCGCTGCCTGCGCCGAGTGGTGCGAGCTGGAACTCCTCCGTTCGCGCGAGCTCCACGAGCCGACAAACCTCTTCGACGTGCTCGGGCCACACCACCGCCAGCGGCCGCTCGGGCGCGCGCGCCCCTCGCTCGTCCGTGAGCTCACCTTCAATCAATCGCCTGGGCCAGCAATCCCCCGAAGAAGCGTCCAGGTCGTCGAGGGACGTGCTCACCCGCTCGGGACCGAACACTTCCACGAGCCGCCCCGGTAGAGCCGCCCGCGCCACGACGCCTCGAGTTACGCTCACTCCTCTCTTCTAGCCCGCTCCCTCACCAACGTATACGCTTCCGCGAAATGCCGCGCCTGCGCCTCGTTCTTTCGCTTTGCGAGCTCCGGCTCCTCCGCGCATCGCTGATCACGCTCGCGACTCTCGGAGCCGCAGGCTGCGCTGGAAGTGGCGAAACGACTCCCGACGCAGAGTCGCCCGCGAGCACGCCCACTCCGTCCGAGTCACTCGCAGCAACGCCGACGGACGAAACGGCACCGCCGAGCCCGCCGCCACCAGCCCCGCGCTGCGAGGACGGCTCGTGCTTCGAGTGTGGAGAAGGCTCGTGTCCTCAGGGCTTTTATTGCGATACGGGCGCCGTGGGCGGCCCCGCCTGCAGTTGGCTTCCCGAGTGCGCCAAGGAGCCCACTTGTGCGTGCCTGAAAAAGGTACTCGGCAAAGACTGCACGTGCGAGAGCGGCGGCGGCGTTCATCTGACGTGCAATTGAGAGCGGGGCCGGCCCGTCCTTCGCGCGCTTGCCCACGCCACGAATTGGCGCAAGCGTAGGGCTCATGCCTACCTCAGCCGTTGGTCGCTTGCGTTTGGTTGGCCTCCTCGAGGGCTCGTCCTTCTTGCTCCTCCTGGGCGTGGCCATGCCGCTCAAGTATGCGTTCGACTTGCCGCTCGCGGTGCGGCTCGTGGGCTGGGCGCACGGAGTGCTCTTCGTGGCGTTCGTTTACACGCTCGCCGTGGCGGCGGCCGACGCCGGTTGGCCGCTGCGCCGCGTGGCGCTGATTTTCTTGGGTGGCCTCGTCCCCTTCGGGCCCTTCTTGCTCGACAAGCAGCTCCGCCGCGAAGACGCCTGAGCCCGCGAAGCGCTCGACCGCTAGAGCCCCCGAGCGCAAACCTCAGGGCTTTTGTGCGCGAATGATGACGCGGGGGGAACAGGGGCCGAAGAACACACCGGGCGTCGCGACGTCCCCGCTGGCTTGGGTCACTCGGAAACCCACGTCGTGCAGCAGCTTGCCCAGCTCGTGCAACGTGTACAGGCGCACGGAGTACGTGCACTCGCGGCTGCGACCATCGTCCAGAATCAGCGAGCGCTTCACCTTGAGGCGACTCGTGATCCAGTCCAAGGACATGTCGTCCATGCAGATGGCGCCGTCTCCCTCGAACCAAACGTGGTTCGGCGAGCCCACCGCAGCAAAGTCGCGGTTCACGACGTCCAAGAGCAGCTGCCCGCCCGGGCGGAGCGCATTGAAAATGCGCTCGGCGACGTTGTGGTTTTTCTCTTCCTCGAAGTAGCCGAAGCTCGTGTCCCAACACACGACGGCGTCGAACATTTCTTCGAAGGCCATTTCACGCACGTCGCCCTGCAAAAAATTGATTTTTTGCTGGCGCGCCTGCGCGTTGTCCGCCGCAATCGCGAGCTGGTACACGGACAGGTCGTAGCCCACGACGGCGTAACCGCGCGAAGCCAGCTCGGCGGCGAGCAGCCCCTGCCCACAGCACAAGTCCAGTACCACCGAGCCCGGCGCCAGGCCGAGCGAGGCCGTGACGAAGTTCACGTCACGCCGCACCTGACTGGCCGTCGGTGGTTTTTCGGCGCGCGCGAAATCGTCGCCGAACATCGTTTCCCACCATGGCCGACGACGTGTCGTCGGAGTGGGGCCCAGGCTGCGCGTTGGGTCGTCGCCGAGCCGCGCAGAATCCGACGATGATTCAGGCCGCGCCGGCGGCTTGGGGAAAGCGGAACCACTGGGCTGCGAAGCGTCACCAGGTTGGCTCTTTTGCCTGCGCTTGGGCGGCGGCGGACGCTCTGGCTCAGCGGTGAGATCCGCCTCGTCCAGCGCCTCGACGGTCTCCGTTTCGGTTTCCGCGTCAGCTTCGAACTGAACGTCGATGCCGCCGTCCAGCGCGTCCGTCGGGGGGACGAGCCCCTCTTCGATGTCATCCTCGCTGAGCTCCGACGCCTCCACCGAAGGAGGAGCCTCGTCGTCCTTGAGCGCGATGACGCGCATGGCGCGAATGGCCACCACCGCGTCCAGCGGCTGCTCGTACGACGACGGCGGAATACTGACGGGCTCCGTCAACGGCGGACTCGCCGCGCTCTCGGGCGCGGGGCTTTCTGCGGGAAGCCTCCCGTCCGGCGCCGGTCGGTTGCTGACGGCGCGCGCGTCTTCGGCCGGAGGCTGACTCCGCTCGAGCGGACGAGCGCTGGGGCGCGGCGCTGGGTCGCTCAGCGAAGCCGTGCGAGGCGGCTCACTCCGCTGCATCGGTCGAGGCACCTGACTGCGCTTGAGAAGCAGTGGCTCGGCTTCAATCTCGGGACCGTTCTGAGCCGGAGGCGCAGCGGAGCTCGACCCACCCGGCGGAGCGCTGGGTGGCCGTGGCGCGGGAGCCACCGAACGCGCTGCGTCGGTCGGCTCCGCTGCCGCGGGATCGTGCTCTCGCTCGGGATGGCTCATGCTTCCTTCAGGAGCGACTGTCCGTAGCGCACCTTGCCCACTTCACGTCCAAGCGTAACCCCGGGCTCGAACAGCAGCACGGCGGTTGAGCCCAGGTGGAAAATACCAACCTCGTCCCCACGCGATACGGCGTACGGGGTGTGCAGGCGCGTTTCCCCCGGAGGGACGGCGGGCTCGGCGATCATCGACACGCTGATGCGACCGACGATGGTAGCGCCCACCAAAATGACGCTGACGCGACCGTACTTCTCCGTGTCGATGCAAACGTTGACGCGATTGTTGCGCACGAAAAGGCGCGGAATGTAGCGCTCTCCGATGGAGTTCACCGGATACAAGTCGCCGGGAATGCCCCGCACCACGTTCACCGTTCCATCGACCGGCGAGTGCACGCGGTGGTAGTCACTGGGCGCCAGGTACACGACGGCAAAGTAGCCGCCGCGATAGCGGATCGCGTCCCGGGAATCTCCCGCGAGCTCCCCGACGTCGTAGGCCTGTCCCTTGACGAAAATGCGCGACCCAGGGTCGATGGGGCCGTGACAGCTCAGCTTGCCATCCGCGGGGCTGACGATGCCATCGCTGGAAATGGGGCGCACACCATCTCGCAAACGACGGGTGAAGAACGCGTCGAAGCTCGTGTAGGGGCCACTTTCGGGTGCAGCCTCCTCGAGGTCGATGTCGTATGCGGCGCAATAGGCGCGTTGAACGACTCGGGAAACGACGCCCGGCAAGGGTTGGTCGCAAAGGCGCCCGACAGCGCGACTAATGCGAACACGCGGAAGGGCACGGATCAGCTGCGCAGCAGCGAAGGTCGAAGCACTCACCCGGAAACCTTAGTAAAATGATGTGGACAAGCATCGTAGGCGCGGGCTAGGCGTCCGGTCAAATCGCCGGAGCCTTCACCAATGCCTACAAGCAGCATGGCTCCAGCAAGGCCCGGGGGCTAGCTCGGACCGCCCCCCGAGACCACCCGTTCCGGGTTACTCGCTCCCACGCGTTGGCAAGGTTCGGACATGCTCGCAGAGGGCGCGGCGCGCCGGATCTTCCGGCAGCGGCGGCGGAGCGCTCGGGAGCGGCAGCTCTTTGGGATAACCCTCACAGGCCACGTCCACGAAGAGGGGATCGAGCGCCACGGCGTGCTCCCAAAGCTCCTCGGCGTTGCGGGTGGTCTCGTCGGCGCCGAGCGCCCAGTGACCGCGCAGCGCCAGCCAGGCCCCGTGCACGGAGTCCACGTCCCTGACGTCGCCCAAGAGGGCCTGGGCGTCCGGTCGACCCTCGAGCCACGCCGCGCGCCCCAGCTGCCAGCGGAGGGGGGCAACCTGGGGCGCCACTTTTAGATCTGGTTCCAGAAGCGACAAGAGCGCCTTGGAGTGACCCGCGTTGGACAGGAGCTCACCGAGACGAAGCCAACGCGCGACCTCTCGGGGCTCCGCTTGCTTCTGCGTTCCATAAAGCGGCGACGCGTCCTCGGGGAGAGGCGCCGCGTCCGCCATGCGTTCCGTGAGCCAGGCTTGCCAGCGCAGCTTCCACTCCGAGAGCGTATAGCCGCTCACGCTGCGCATGGCGCGCTCGGCATCCCGCGTCACTTTCATGTCCGCCAAGAGCAAAGACAAAGCGAGCGGGCCGTTCTGCTCGATCCAGTAGCCCATGAAGCTCGTCACCTCCGCGAACGCGATGCTGGCGGATTCGGGCGACGGCAACATGGCGATGGACGGCCCCAGCTGATCGATGCCGACCGATTTGCCTTGGCGAAGCGCGTCGAACGCGACGCGATCCGGCGACGGCTCCCGGTCGAACGCGCGCGCAGACCGCCAGCGCGTTTCTTCTCGCTTGGCGATGCCTTCTTGGAGCCAGAGCGGCGCGTGATCCGCGCTGCCGCGCGCGAGCAAGAGGTGCGCAATTTCATGCGCGAGGGTGTCTTGCCACGCGTAACCGCGCTGGGTTGCGCGTGGCGAAATGAACGTCACGCGTCCCCAGCGCGCCACCGCGACCGTCCCCGTGGTTTCCGCGGCTTCGAGCGGTAGTCCGCTCACCGCCGACAGCGAGAACAAGTCTCGGACCACGTCGATGCGCAAAGGCCGCGGCAACGTCACGCCGAGGTCTCGCTCGAGCGCATCCCGCGCCCGCGCCGCGCTCTCCGCGAGGAGCGGCGCGAGCGCTTTGTCCGCTTCGTCTTGGAGGCGCAGCCAAACACCACGCTTGGCGTCGTCCACGACCACGCCGCCCGCCGTGGCCGCGGCGCAGCGCCTCGCCAAATCGTACAAGCTCGCGACTTCGGGTCGTTCGCGCAGCGCGGGCGAAGCCAACACGGCGACTGCCCCGTCACAGTCCGCGCGATACACGGCGAGCAGCGCGCGCAAGTAGCTAGCGTCGGGGCCGCGCGCCCCCTCCAGCAAAGAAGCCGCGCGCGTGACGTCGAGCTCACGGATGGCTTGCTCGGCCGCCAGCAAGTTCGCGGCGTGCGCGAGCTGCCCGAACGCAGTGACTCCCAAGACGAAGGCTGCGCTGCGGATCCAGGCCACGAGCTTCATTCGAGCGCCTCCGCGTAGCGACGCACCGCAGGCGCCAAGCGCCCGCTGGGCTGACCCAAGCCGCGCTGCAGACGTTCGCGGAACTCTCGCGTGGCATCGCGCTCCCGCGCACCCGGCACCTTGCCGTCCTTGGCCATTTCTCCTTCGCTGCCGCTGGGCTCCCCCGGCTCTCCCTCCGCCTCTCGTGAGCTCGGGTCCGGCGTGCGCCCCGTTCGTGACCGCTCCAACGCTTCTTGGGCTTGCTGTTGCAAGCGGTGGCCACGTTCCGCTTCACCCGCGCCCAGCTCACGCGCAGCTTCACGCATGAGCCGCGCCGCCTCCTCGAGCGATTCCAGTGTCTCGCGCGGCAGCGGCGCTTCCGAGTCCCGTCCTTTGTCCGCCAGCTCGCGGGCTCGCTCGCTCATGCGCCGCTCACGGTCCGCACCTTCACCCAAGCGGTCGCGCAGGCTGTTCTTGCGACGCTCCCGCTCCGCGGCGTGCTCTCTCTTCATGGCCTCGAGCTCACGACGCACGGCCTCTTCGGCGCGCTTGGAGTCTTCCTCGTCCACCCAGCCTTGGCCCGCAGCCCGCATGCGCTCGGCCTCCTTCAAGGCCTCGAGCGCGGCCGTGCCGCTGCGCTCTGCTTGCTCCAGATCGCCGGCCTCGAGACTGTCCGCCATCGATTCACCGTGACCGCGTCCGCGCGCCGCGGCCGACGAAGCAGAGCCGGGCGAGCCGCCCACCTCCGGCAGAGCAGCCAGAGCTTCGCGGAGCGCCTCGGCTCGCCCCCGCGCATCCTGCGGCTCTGCGGCTGCGGCCGCCGCCTCGTTCAAGAGGCGTTCCAGCTCCGAGGTTTGCTGGGCGTGATCGGCCGCCAAGTCTTCCAGCTCACCGGCGAGCTGGTCGAACTCGCCAGCGGCCTCCGAAGGCGGGGCGTCGCCGGCACCTTGACCGCCCATCGGCATTCCGCTCTCCACGCCGCCTCCACCGGCCGAGCCGAACGAGGGGTTCGGGCGGCGCAGCCGCGCGGCCAAATGCAGCGCTGCCAACTCCGCGCCGCGCGCGTCGCCTCCGTCCACCGAACGTCGCACTCGCCCCAGATCTCCGGCTGCGACCCCGCCGAGATCTCGCCCCAGCACGCCGAGACGCGAAAGCTCGAGCGCGCCCGCGTCCGCGTAGCCCAAGACGGAGTGAACGCCCGACGTACCTCGCTCGCCCTGCTCGCGCAGCGCGCGCGCTCGAACGGCCACTTCCTCCACCACGTCGGCGAGGCGCGGCGCGACGCGCCGCGCGCCCTCGCTCGACAAGCGACTCAAGAGCACGTCAATCGCCAAGAGCACCGAGTCCGAAGGCAAGCGATCCCGCCGCGCGTCGCCTCCGAGAGTTTCCAACTGAGCGCCGATGAAGTTTCGCACTCCCGACGGCACCTCGAGGCCACCTGGACGCTCGCTCACCGCACGCTCGAACTTGGTGCGAAGCTCCGCGAGCGCGGACGTGCGCGCCTCGGGGCTCGCTCCCGCCCGATCCAAGGCCACGACGTCCACCAGCCCATCGCGAAGCGCTCGGAGCGCCTCGTACCGCTCCGCCTCCGGGCGCCCCACGGGCGGCGGACGGATTTCGATGGCGGGGCTCTTGCCCCAGCGCACGGGTCCGGTGGGGCGGTTGTCCTTGGCCTCGATGGTGACGAACACGGGCAGGAACGTCCGCCGCAAGAACCCGTCACTCGCGAGGAGCGCGTGACCCGAACGATAGACGCGCTCCTCGCCATCGAGCTTGGCGAGCTGGCGGCGCTCCTCTCGGCGCCCCGAGCGAAGCACGAGGTCGACCTGCTCCAGCCCGTAGTCGTCCGACGCGATGAAACGCAAATCGAGACGTGAAAGCTCCGCCAGCTCGAGGACGCCCGGCGCGCCTTCGAGCAAGACCAAAGGCTCGCGATCCTCCGCCGAGGCCACGGCGCGCCGCAGCGGGTCGAACACCTTGATGTCGCCGAATTGCGCGGCGACGCGAAGCTCCGTCGGATCCGTCACCGTCCAGTGCGCGACCAAGCCACCCTGGCCGTCCGCCACCAGCGGCACATCCGTGACGCCGTCCGTCACCACGAGCTCCCTACCCGGAACACGCGCCTTGGCCCGCACCGTCACGACGCTTCCTTCCGGAAGCACGGGGACGCCGAAGTCGAGGCCGATGGGGCGCGCCGTGCCGCGAAGGTACGAGGGCAGCTCCGCAGTAACACGCGGATCTTCCAGGTAGGCGAGCTCCAGCGGCGCCACGCCGCCGCGCGCCAAGAGCACGTCGAGCCCCTCGATGACGCGCAGCGGCGAAAGCACGATGAACGTCACCGACGCGAGCGCGAGCGCGCCCCAAAGGGCGCGATAGCCGCGCGCGCGCCGCGTCGCGCGCGCCTCGATGCTCGCCACCGAAATGCGTCCCACGAGTCGCTCGAAGTGGGCCTCCGCCAGCTCGCGTGACTCGCCGGTGTGGCGCTCCGCTCGATCCAAGAGAGTGCGCGCACGCAAGGTCCGGGCGCCGAGCTCCGGATCCGTCGGCACGACGACGCGACGGATGATGCTCATCGGCTGCGCGCCAAAGCGCCGCTCGCGAACGGCGACGAAGACGAGCCCGAGCACGGCGACGGCGAGGGCTACGAACGCCCCGCCGCGCGCGGTGGACGTTCCGCGCCGGGCCAGCTCCGCCACGAGCATGACCACGAGCAAGGTCCCCCAGAACTTGCTCCAGAAGACGCTGCTTCGCAGGCGAGCTCGCCAGAGCTCGCCGAGCCGTTCGAGGGTCGGCGGAGCCGAGCTCTTCATCTTGGTGCGCTCGCTCGCCACGACGCCGAGCATAGCAGCGGCGCGGGAACGAAAAGGGCGAGAGCGCGGCGCCGAGCGGCGAAGCCCGTCTGGGCTGCTACACTCCCGCCCGCACCGATGAAAGCAGGCGCGCGCCCCCCCTCTTCGGCGCCCACCGTGGGCGAGCCCCTCCGCGCCGCGGGAAACGGCGCCCTCGAGCTGTCCCGTGTCGTCCGGGTCCTGTCCTCGCTTCCGGAGCTCGAGCTCCGCGTGCGGTGGCTCGAGGACGACGTCAGTCGACGCTCCGACGCCTCGGCAGCGGCGCTCTTCGACGCGCTGTGCGAGGAGGCGGGGCGCGGAGACCCCGGTGCCAGCGCCGCCCTCTTGCCCGTTGCGCTGTACTTCGCCTCACGAGGCGACGACCCACGTCGCGCCGAGCTCCGCGCCATCGCGGAGCAGCAACGCCTGCTCGGCTTGGAGAGGCTTCTGCGGACGGGCCCCGATCTCCCCGAGCCGATCGGGGCAGGACGAGAGCCCGCGGTCCCCGACTACGGCGCGGGCCGCGAGCTCACGGTCGGCGAGCGACGCTCCCTCGCGCGGCGCCCCACGCGCGCGGAGCTCGAAAAGCTGCTCGGAGATCCACATCCTCTCGTGCTCTCCCAGATTTTCCTGTGCCCCAAGCTCACCGAGGCAGACGTGGTCCGCGTCGCCACACGCCGCCCCCTGCGCGCTGAAACCATTTCGGTGCTCACGAAAAGCACACGCTGGATGAACCGCAGGCGCGTGAGGCTGTCTCTGCTGTTGAATCCAGGCTGTCCGCACCACGTCAGCGTGCCGCTCGTGCACACGTGTTTGCGGGACGAGCTCAGCTTGGTCGTCGAGAGCACACCGCTGCCCGGAACGCTGCGCACGGTGGCTCACGAGCTGCTCACCAAACGTCCACCTTGGGGCGAGCCGTACTCCACGCTGCAGTAGGCGCACGCGAATGCGCGTGGTGACGGCGAGGAGCTCGCCGCCACCACCGCGTGATGTGAACCCGGTTACTCCGCCGCTTCGGCTACGTCGCTCACGACGCACGCTTCCGCGAGGAGCTCCACGACGTCCAGGTTCTTCACCACGTCGTCCTTGGACTCCGCCTTGAGACCGTCCGTGAGCATCGTCATGCAGAACGGGCACGCGCTGGCGATGGTTTCCGCGCCCGTCTCGAGCAGCTGCTTCGTCCGCTTGACGTTCACGCGGTCCTGGTTCTGCTCTTCCATGAACATTTGCGCGCCGCCCGCGCCGCAGCAGAGGCCCTTGTTGCGATTCCAGTTCGGAACCTCCACGAGCTCCACGCCTTCGATGCGCCCCAAGATTTCCCGCGGCGCGTCGTACACGCCGTTGTAGCGGCCCAGGTAGCACGAGTCGTGAAACACGACCTTGGCCTTGACCGAACGCGTGGGCACCAACTTCTTCTCGGCGACCAAACCGAGCAAGTAGTCGGTGTGGTGAATCACCTCGAAGCGAGCGCCGAAGTCCGGATACTCGTTTTTCAGCGTGTTGAAGCAGTGCGGGCAAGTCGTGATGATTTTCTTCACGCCGCCCTTTTCGCGGTAGCCGTTCAGCGTGGCCGCGTTCGTTTCGGCCAGCATAGAGAACAGGTACTCGTTGCCCGCTCGGCGCGCCGGATCGCCCGTGCACGTTTCTTCATCGCCCAAGATGGCGAAGTCCACGCCCGCGCGCGTCAAGAGCTGCGCCGTCGCGCGAGAGATCTTCTTCGCCCGGTCGTCGTAGCTGGCGGCGCAGCCCACCCAGTACAACACCTCGGCCGTGGGGTGCTCGGCCGCGGTCTTGAGCCCGAGCCCCTCCGCCCAGTTGGACCGGTCCATGCGAGACAGGTTCCACGGGTTGCCGTTGACCTCCATGCCCTCGAACGGCTTGGACAGCTCCGCCGGGAACTCACCGCGGATGGTCACCAAGTTGCGACGCATCTGCACGATCTTGTCCACGTAGGTGATGTTGACCGGGCACTGCTCCTCGCAGGCGCGGCAGCTGGTGCACGCCCACAGCACGTCCGGGTCGATGATGTCCGGCACGAGATCGTGCGCGAAGCCACGCTTGGTCTCGGCGCCGTCGGTTTCTTTCGTCTCCGACCCGGAGGCGGCGTCCGGCTCCTCCTCCGTCAGCTTGGACAGGTGCGCGTCTCCGGCGCCGACGCTGTCCTGCTGCTGGTAGAGGTGGTTTCGAAGATCCAGCGTGAGGTGTTTGGGGCTGAGCTTCTTCCCGGTGATGAACGCCGGGCAGTTGTCGCTGCAGCGGCCACACTCCGTGCACGTGTAGAAGTCCAGGTAGTCTTTCCACGTGAAGTGGCCAATGCGCGCGTAGCCGATGCGCGCCGCCCCCATGTCTTCGCTCTCGCTCGCCTTTTCCACGAGCCCCATGAGCGACTCGGTATCGGGCGCCATCGGACGCAGACGCCCCGCCGGCGTGAGGTCCGTCAGGAAGACGTTGAAGACCGCCGTGATGATGTGGAAGTGCTTCGTGTACGGCAGGATGTTCAGGAAAATGAGCACCAAGCTGGCGTGGGTCCAAAACCCAGCGTGCGCGAGGGCCACGAGCGGCCCCGAAGAAACGGAGGAGAGCAGCACGGAGAAGAAGCTGCCCCCGGGCTCCGGAAACGCGTGCCACGCGACCTCTCCTGCCGGCGCGCCCAGCGGGGCTACGAGCGTGCGCATGGCGCCGCAGTGCTCACCGAGCGGCGGCGTTCCGCACTCGCTGGCGAAGCGATGATTGAGCACCATCCCGGCGCCGTCGTAGAGCATGTCGCTCACCATCATGACGGCGATGATGCCGAGGATGAGCAAACCCTCGGCGCCGAGCGTCATGCGCTTCTGCGGACGGATCACGCGGTAGTAAACGAACACCGCCACGCCGAGCAGCACCAGGATGGCAAACGTATCCTTGAGGAACGCGTAGCCCTGGCCGAGCGCCGTGTCCGGGCCGAGCACGAACAAGTTGAACGTGGGGTCGAAGCCGCGCCCCCAGAGGATCACGCTGCGCGCGAGCAGCACGACGAAGCCCAAGAAAATGAGCTGATGCGCGACGCCCGCCCAGCGGTAGTAGCGCATCTTCTTTTGGAAGAAGGCGAACGTCCAAACGGCCTTCAGGCGGTCGCTCACGCGATCGACGCGGCTCTCCCACGTCGGCTCGCCGGCGCGCATCAGCGCCCAGCGCCTCCGCGCGCTCCACACGAACAGGCCGATCAAGCCCGCCAGAATCGCCGTCATCAACCAAGGATTCATCGCGTCGTCGTCCTCACGCAGTCTTTCCGTTCAATCTTTTCCAAGTCGAGCTCCAGCACACACGCGCGGCAAACTTTACAACCACCAGAAAACCTTCACAGCCACCCCGAAAGCCAGAGCAGCACGAGGAAGGTCACGATCAGTCCGCCGATCAATGCGGCGCTTCTTTGCACCAGTCGTCGCCGCTCCTCGTTCGATAGGTCGGCCGCGCTCTGCACGCCGTAAGCCCGCCGAACGCCGGCGCTGGGGGTGGGCGCAGTGCTCACTCGAAGGAATAGCGCGCCGCGGTGTCCAGTCACGGGCGCCGAGACGTCCGAAGGCGCAGAAAGCTCGGGCTCGCGCCCTCCTGCCGAGTCCGTCTCGGCCGCGGCCCCCTCCGCAGGCGCGCCATCGGACGCTGGCGGGGTGGCCCGATGGGGTGCTCCCGCTTCGGGGACACGCAGCACGACGGCAGCGCCCGGCCGCGGCGGTCGCGGCAACCCGACGCTGACGACGCAAGGCTCTTCGTCGTTGGACCAAACGGCCACGGCGCCCGAACGTCCGCACGCGTCGCAACCGCCGCCCTCACAGCGCGCGCACGCGAGCCGCTGTGGCAGCTCGACGGCCACCATCACACCCTCTTCGAACCAGGCCTCCGGTACCTCGATGCGATGCGACACGTCGGGGCCGCTCGGTCCTTCGAGCTCGGGAGCGGTGATCTTACCGAGGACTTGTGTCACGCCCCTTCGAAGCTACCCCCAAAGGAGGGCTCACGGAAACCGCCGGCAAGAAGAAGCTCACACTTTCCTCGTCTCCGACGCGCAGAAGACGCACGGCGAGTGCGTGCGAGCGGTCGTCGATGCGAGCACCGATGCGCACCACGATGGGCGGCTCCGCGCCCGTGTGCGACTCCAGGCGCACCGTCACGCGGTAGTGACCTGGCGTGGCGGCTTTTCCGTCGAGGTAAACGTTCTCGTAGTTTTGCCCGTAACAAAGTCCCTGTTTGCCGGGGCAATCCTGCTGGAGGGTGAGACCGCTTCGAGTCACCTGACCCGCCTGCGCGACCTCACCCGAAGGATCGGTGACCACCAAATCGACGTCGACGTCTGGGTCACTCCAGGCGGCCATGAACTGCACGAGCCCCATGCGCACGCCGCAGCCTTCGTCGAGCAAACCGTTGCAGTTGTCGTCCGTGGCGTTGAAGCAGATCTCGGGGCCCGACACGACGCACGGCCCCTCCGCGAACGCCTCCGCCTCTGCGTGAGCGGGGGCCGCTCCGGGCGCCGCCTCCTTGTGCCCTCCGCAGCTCGTGAGCCCCACGAACGCGAAGAGGGCCGCCCACCTCGGGTGGGAGACCCTCCATCGCTCGATGCTGGCGAACATCCCGAAGGATGCTCGTCCATTTTTCACTTCGAGTCAGCCGTTTCGGGCACCTTCACGCCCGAGACGATCTTCGGGTTCAGGAGCTCGAAGTAGGCGTCCCCCGCCAGCTTGCCGGTTTCACCCGATTCCTCGCGCAACGCGAGGAGCGAGCCCTGCTCCTTCATGAACTTCAGGGTGCGAATGGCGCCCGCTCGCTTGTCGGCGTCGCCGCTCTTGGCCATGTCGTACAGCCGACGACGCAACACGACGCGCGTGAAGGAGTGCGGACCGTTGTCGAAGATGAGGTTGTCGAACTGCTTGGTCAGGAGCACCGACGCCCACTCTTGCGGGGTTTGCTGCACTTCGACGCGCGAGATGGCGATGGCGTTGTCGACGTACTTGAAGAGGACGCCCTGGGCCAGGTCCTCCACCGACCAGAAGCCGAAGCTCTTGAACCAGAGGTCCTGGAGCTCCTCGATCGCGACCTTCGGCTTGTCCGCGTAGAGCGCGACCGCGCGCGCCGCGGCGTCCGGAGAGCCGCCCAAGATGAGCGCCAGCGCGGCGTCGTTCATGAGCTGCTCGTCCTTGGCGAGCTCGAAGAGCTTGGCCTCGGTTTCGCTGTCGATGCCGCTCTTGGCGATGGCGCGCGCCAGGTTGTTCCGAGTCGCCAAGTCCTGATCCTTGGTAAACAAGGTGAGGAGCGCCGCGGCCGTACCGGGAACCGGACGTTGGATGAGCGCCTCGAGCAAGCACTTGCGACGGAACGCGTCGGGGGGGCTCTGCCCCGAGTACTTTTGAATGGTCTCGGCGATGGTCAGGAAGTTCTCGGGCGTCGCCGTCCAAGCGAGGGCGGCGCACGCGCTCTCCCGAGCGTTCTCGTTTTGCTTGGGATCCTCGACGTACTTCAAGAGCGGCTCGAAGGCCTTCGGGTCCGCCCACTCGGACAACCCGTCGGAAGCACCCTTCCCCACGGCGTTCAGCGACATGCCCAAAATGGCGAGGCCACCCTGATACATCGCCTCGTTGGAGATGCTCAGGTTTTCCGGCTTCTTCTTCAGGCCATCGAGGAGCACGCCCCAAGACTTTTGGTCCTTGGCCATGCCGATGTAGCGCAACGCGCTCTGTGCAATGACCCACTCCTCCGGCATGGGCGGCTGCTGGCCCTCCTTCGGGAACGGAACGCTCGGGTTCGCCCACTTGCGAAGCGCGTCGATGTCCTTCGTGGAGCCCATGGACGCCAGCGCGCGCAGACCGTTGGCGTGCGGCGACGGCATCTCGTGGATCCAGAAGATCACGGCGTCCTCCGCCTGCTCGGCGATGCGCTCTTTCTTGTCGGGGTGCAGCACCGCCAAATCGGCGATCATGCGCGCTGCCTCGCGGCGTTCTGCGTCGTCCCGCTTGAGCGCCATCTCCCAGTCGTACTGGTCGCTGTAGATCTTGAGCGGATCCATGCGGAGCCGCTTGGCCAGCATGGGCACCGCGCGCTCGTCGCCGATGGCGGCCAGTGCGAACGCAGCACGCGTCTTGTAGTGCACGTGCTTTTCGACCTGCATGTACTCGTAGAGGAGCGTGCCCGCGCGAGGATCGTTCAGCTCGTCGATCATCCCGAAGAGCTGCTTCTTCCTGTACCAGTTCGCCTGCGGCTCCTCTTCGTCCACCGCGAGCAGAGCCAGCACGAGGCCCTGCCCACCGACGCCGTCACGCAGCGCCTCCAGGTACTTCAGGCGCGAGTCCTTGTCGGCGCTCTTCAGCTTCGCGATGAGCGGATCTCGCGCCGCCTTGTCGCCGATTTTTCCGAGACCCGGAGCCGCTTGGCGCGCCACCTCGTCGTCTGCGTCACCGAGCAGCTTGATGAGCGTGTCCGTCCACTTGGGCTCCGCGTTGCGCGAAAGCACGGTCGCCACGAGCTGACGCACCGACGGGCTCTCGTCGCCAGCCAGCGCCGCCACCTTCTCCAGCGGGACCATGGCCACGATCTTGTTGGGATCGAACGCGGTGCCGCCGCCGAGGCGCTGCACCGTGGACAGGTGTCCCAGGCGGTACAGCGAAAGGATTTGGTCGAAAGCACCCGCCTCACCGAGCACGACGAGCGCCCAGGCGATTTGCGGCTTGGAGCCCTCGCCCGCCGTCTTCAGGGCCTCGAGCAGCGCGGGCTTGGCCCCCTCCGCTGCGGGCAGGCCGTAGTGCGCCAGCACGGTCGCGGCCATCCCTTGCAGCTTCGGCTCGGGCGACTTGAGCGCCTCGATGGCGTACTTGACGCCCTCCGAATCGTTCGCCCACGCGAGCTGCTTGAGCGCCTCTTGTTTGATTTCCGTGAGGCCGCCCTCGTTGCCCGGCTTGGCCGCCCACTCGCGCCACTTCGCGATTTGCTCGCTCTTCGGCAGAACGAAGATGCTCTTCATCGAGTCCGCCGCGGCTTGCACGGTGATTTGCTCGCCGCCGCCACCGCTCAGCGCAAAGAACGCCGCGCCAGCGCCGAGGACCGCAACCAGCGCGCCGATGGCAATGAACTTGCTCTTGCTGCTCTTCAGCTCACCTTCGCCCGGATCGAAACCGCCTGGTCCGCCGAGGCCACCCGGGCCTCCCAATCCGCCAGGATAACCACCGCCCGGAAGACCACCGCCGCCGCCACCGAAACCACCAGGCAGACCACCGCCAGGAGCGCCAGGAAGATCGTCGTCGTCCGGCGGCCACTTCGCCGCGAGGACAGGCGGCGCCGCGGGGTGCTCGCCCACGCGCGGTGCGGCGAAAGGACGGGCTTCAGGGTTGGGTCGATTGGCCTCGAACATGAATCCTCCGAGAAATGGCGACGAGATGGACGCGGCGTGTCGAACGCGCGGCAGGGAAGCGAGCAGACATGAGCCGATCCGGCTCGAGTTCCGCTAAGTTGGGATGCTCTTGAGCGCCGCGGGGACATTACCGATTCCAGCACAGCGAAAAAAGGGCTTTTCCAAGCCCCAGCGGCGGCGCACTTTCTCGTTTGGGCCAACCGGGTTTGGTCTTCGTTCGCCCCTCGGGCCGGCCGCATCGCGAGCATTCGCGACTCACCAGAAAGTTTCACTTTGAACACCCGCCCGACCCCGCTCCGCGAGTCCGGTGCGCCGCTCTCTCTGGCGAGCCGCCCCATCGCCGCGGCGTGTGTCGTCTCGGCTGGCGCCACCGCCCTCTCGTACGCCCTCCCCGAGAGCTACGCCGCCACCGCCGTCGGTCTCTGCTTTCTGGTGGCGACCTACCTTCTTGCGCTGCGTGACCCGACGGACAGCGCGCGCGCCTGGGGTCTGGCTTTGGGTGGACTCCTCGAACCGGAACCGCTCGAGGGGCGCCGTCTGGGACGCGCTCTCGGGCGCGCGCTCGGCACGGCTGCGCTCGTCGCGCTCGTCGTGTTCCCTCCCTTCTGGGTCGGCTTTCGCGTTTGGTACGAGACGCGCGGCGCGTTCCAAGTGCCCGCGGAGTGGGCGCTGCTCGACGCGGCGCTCGGTCAGTTGCTCGTGATTGCGTTGCCCGAAGAGGCCTTCTTTCGCGGCTACCTGCAGACGGCGCTCGCTCGCAGGTGGCCGCCCACGCTTCGTGTCGGCGGCGCCTTGGTCGGCAAAGACGTGCTCGTCACGAGCGCGCTCTTCGCGCTGGGGCACTTCGCCACCGAGCCTCACCCCGCGCGTCTCGCCGTGTTCTTTCCGTCGCTCGTCTTCGGTTGGCTGCGCGCGCGCACCGGCGGCATCGGGGCTTCCGTCGTCTTCCACGCCGCCTGCAATCTCTTTGCTTCGCTTCTAGCGCGTGGCTACGGTCTGACTCCGTGATTGCCCATCATCTTTTGGACGACGTCGTCCGGCGCGCGCTCACGGAAGATCTCGTCGGTGGTGATGTCACCAGCGAAGCCGTCGTCTCTCCGGATGCCATCGCCGTCGCCGACGCCGTGGCAAAGTCCGAGCTCGTCGCGTGCGGCGCCGAGGTCTTCGCGCGCACGTTCTACACGGTCGACCCGGGCGTTCGCGTCGAGCAGCTGGTCGCCGACGGTACGCGGGTCCCGCCAGGCACCGTGCTGTGGCGCGTCGAGGGGAGCGCGCGCTCGCTCTTGGCGGCGGAGCGCACCGCGCTCAACTTGACGCAACGCCTGAGCGGGACCGCCACGCTGACTCGGCGCTTCGTCGATGCCCTCCCCCCGGGCTCACCCACGCGCATCGCCGACACGCGCAAGACCACACCCGGCCTGCGCGCGCTCGAGCGCTACGCCGTACGCGTGGGTGGCGGCAAGAACCACCGAGACTGCCTGGGCTCCGCCGTCCTCATCAAAGACAACCACATCGCCGCCGCGGGCGGCCTCGGGGAGGCCGTGCGCCGCGCTCGCGCCTACGCGCCCCACACGAGCCGCATCGAGGTCGAGGTGGACACCCTGGAGCAACTCGACGAAGCCCTGGCCGCCTCGGCCGACATCGTGATGCTGGACAACTTCGACGACGCGAGCGTCGAAATCGCGCGCGGCCGCGCACGCGGCCGAGCGCTCGTCGAGGTCTCCGGCGGCATCACGCTCGCGCGTGTCGCGCGCCTCGGCGCGCTCGGCGTCGACGTGGTGAGCGTCGGCGCGCTCACGCACTCGGCGCCCGCCGCCGACATTTCGTTGGACCTCGAGAGCGCCACCGCGGACGCGTCGTGACGGGTTTCGATTCGGGCGACCGAGAGCCGCCTCGCCCGCCGCCTTGGTTCGACGAGGATCGCTTCGCCCGCGCGCTCGCCGCGCGCGGATGCGCCTGGGGTGCGCCGCTCCTGGCTCCTCGGGAAGCCGCGTCCACCAACGACCTCGCGCTGGAAGGCGAGCGCGCCGGCCTGGGCGAAGGCGCCACGTTCATCGCCTTTCGGCAGAGCGCCGGCCGCGGTCGCCGCGGCAACTCATGGCTCTCGAGCCCGGGTGAGAACCTCACCTTCTCCGTGCTGACGCGCCCGGAGCGCGAACTGGCGGCGACCGCGCCGCTGCCGCTCGTCGTGGGCCTGGCGCTCCACGATGTCGTCAGCGAGCGCATCCGTGCCCACGCCGGGTGGTTGCGGGAGCCCGTGCTGGTGAAATGGCCCAACGACGTGCTCGTCGGCTCGCGCAAGGTTGCGGGCGTGCTCGTCGAGAGTCGCCTGCGCGGCAGCAGCGTGAGCGCGGCCGTCATCGGCGTGGGTTTGAACGTGCTCACCGAATCGTTCCCGGAAGAAATCGCCGGACGTGCGACCTCGCTCGCGCGGGCGGTGCGCGCCGCAGCGCCGCGGCTGGACCGCGCGCTCCTCGCCGATCACCTGGCGCACGAAGAGCTGCTCGCCGACGTGCTGTGCGCAATCGAGCGCCGCTACCGCCGCTTCCGGGGCGAGGGGCTCGCGCCCTTCGTGCCCGAGCTCCTGGCCGCCGACGGCCTGCGCGACCAGCGCGTGCGCGTCGACGGCCTGGAGGGAGTCGGCGCCGGCATCACGAGCACGGGTGCGCTGCGCCTGGTCGACCAACGTGGCCAGGAGCACTCGGTGAGCGCTGGCCACGTCGAGCTCTTGGGCGCCCGCTGAAAGCGGGCGCTCCGCGCGCCCGGGACGGCCCTCGTTCGGTCATGCGGACTTGGTCGCGCGCCCACGACACGCGGACGCGCGCCGGTGTCCCCACAGAAGAAAAACCTCACGCCGCGCGAGCCGCGTCGTGCGTCGACGTGCCTTCGGTTTCGCGGTCCGAAAGGCGGGCAGCCAAGCGCTTTCTGCCGCGATGAAGACGACTCATCACGGTGCCGACGGGCACGGAGAGTTGGTCCGCAGCTTCGGCGTAGCTGAGCTCGTCCAAGTCGACCAAACGCACGACCTTGCCGAGCTTTTCGGGGAGCTCTTCGAGCGCGCTTTGCACGGTCGGTGAAAACCACGTTTGCGCGTCGTCACGCTGCAGGTCCTCGGTGAGCGCCATACGGCGCAACACTCGTACTTCGACTTGACGCCGCCGGCACCGAGACAAGAACACGTTGTGCATCACGCGCGTCAGCCAAGCTCCGAGGTTCGAGCCCGGGCGATACGTGTGCGCGAATCGCAGCGCGCGCTCGACGGTGTCCTGAACCAGATCGTCGGAGACGACCGAGTTCTTCGTGAGTCCGAGCGCTCGCCGCCGCAGCAGCGGTTCGCAGGCGGCCAGCTCGTCGCGAAAGGCGGGTGAAATGCCGGGAACGGTGTGCATACCCGTGGCCTTCGCAAGGCGCGTGCCAGCCGCGTTCCGGGCCAAAAAATCGCATGATTGGGCCAAAACTCCCGTTGTTCGCGCCGAATGCGGGCCGCGGGAGCCGGCCTCGGACGTGTCATTCTGTCAGCAGAAGGCCGCGGTCTGACACACGGTCACCGCGGCCCGTCACCGTGTCGACGAGCCAAGAGATGGGCCACGACGGAGGGCAACGCGTCCGCCACTTCATGCGCCAAGACTCCGCGATCGTGCGGGGCTCGCAGGCGACGGGAGCTCTCTTCTTCCGCAAACATGCCGCTCGAACAGCGCTCACCGGCAAGGGCGTGAAGCAGCACGGCGAGCGCCGCCGCGTCGCGAGGCACACGCCCCACCAAGCACGCAGCGACGACACCCGAAAGAACGTCCCCCGTCCCGCCCGTGGCCAACACCGGCGAGCCCAACGCGCACACCCAAGGCGCCTCACCCGGCGCCGCCACCAAGCTGCGCGAGCCCTTGAGAACGACGACGGCGCCCGAAAGATCCGCCAAACGCTCCACGGCGCCGAAGCGATCGGCTTCCACGTCTGCCGTCGTCAGGCCCAAGAGCGAGGCGGCCTCCCCGGGATGTGGCGTGAGCACACGCGGCCCGGGCCGCGCGACTACGCCGAGGCGATCGCGCACCAGGTGCAGCGCGTCCGCGTCCACCACCACCGGCTCCGGGCGCTCCAGCACAGCCACAGCCATGCGCTCCGCCACGGCGTCCAGCCCGAGCCCGGGGCCGAGCACGAACGCGTCGACGTTCGGCACGGCTTCGCGCAGCGTCGTCGCGGGCTCTTGCTCGTCCAAGGCGAGCGTCATTTCCTCGAGGGCCGAGCGAGCCAAATCTGCCGCTACGGCGGGGCGCGTCGCGATGGTGACGAGCCCCGCGCCGGCGCGCAGCGCACCGCGCGCCGCGAGCCGCGCGGCGCCGAGCTTGCCGACTCCTCCGGCGACGATCGCCACGCGACCCGAGGTGCCCTTGTGCGCGGTGACGGAGCGAGGCCGGAGGAACGAGGTCGCGTCCTCGCGGCCCAAGAGCTGGGCCACCTGCGCCGCGTCTGCCTCGAGAAAAACGTGGGCGGGGACCCCAATGTCCACGGTGACGAGCTCACCTGCGCTGGCATGCCCGACGGCGCTGAAGAGCCCGCGCTTGGGATGCGCGAAGGTCACCGTGAGGCTCGCCTGCACGACCGGCCCCCAAGCTACGCCGGAGTCCGCGTCGAGACCCGACGGTACGTCCAAGCTCACGAGCGGGCAGTGCGCAGCATTCAAGAACGCGATGAAGGCGGCCCACTTGCCCTCCACCGCGCGATTCGTACCCGTACCGAGCAGAGCGTCGACGGCCACGTCGGCTTCTGCCAATGCGTCACGCGCCGCCTCCAGCCCCTCTAGAACGACGGGCTTGGAAGGGTCGCTCGCGACGCGCGCGACGGCCTCGTACGCGGCGCGCGCTCGAGCTGCGTCCCCAGAGAGCGCATCCGGCGGCACCGCCGAGCACACCGTCACCCGCGCGCCCAGCGTGAGCAGACGCCGCGCCACGACGTAGCCATCTCCGCCGTTGTTGCCCGCGCCGCACAGAACGACGACGTCCAAACGCGGCGCCCGCCATTGCGTTCGCCGGGCTTCGGCGAAAGCCCAGATTGCGTCGGCTGCACCGCGGCCGGCATTTTCCATGAGCAGGCAGCCGGGCACCCCCGCCGAAATGGCGCGTTGGTCGAAGGCGCGGATCTGCGAGCGCGAAAGGACCGGTCGCATGAGCTTGCCTCCGAGAACGTGTGCTTCAGCCGTGCGCGGCGCCAGAGCGCAGCGCGACCCCAGAGCGCAGCGCGACCCCACGCTCGATGGCCGCGCGCAGGTCCCGCACGGCTTGCGGCAGCCCCACCAAGACGGCTTCCGCCACCACCGAGTGGCCGATGTTCAGCTCCTCCACGTGCGGCAAAGCAGCCACGGCGCCGACGTTTTCTCGCGTGAGCCCGTGCCCCGCCGCGACTTCGAGCCCGAGCTCACTGGCGAGGCGAGCCCCTCGTTCGAGCCGCTCGAGCCACTTGCCGCGCTCGGGCCGCGGCGCCTCGCTGTAGTGCCCGGTATGAAGCTCGACTTGCGCGGCGCCGAGCTCGCAGCTTGCGCGAATTTGTGCCTCGTCCGCCTCGATGAACAGGCTCAGCTTGATGCCGCGACGCACGCACATTTCCGCGATGGGCTGCACGAGAGCGCGGCCACGCACCACGTCCAGGCCACCCTCCGTCGTGCGCTCTTCTCTCCGTTCGGGCACGAGCGTGACCACGTCCGGCACCACGCGCTCGGCGATTCGAGCCATTTCCGGCGTAGCCGCCATTTCCAGGTTCAGGAGCGTCGTGAGTGAGGCGCGCAGCGCGAGCACGTCCGCGTCGCGGATGTGGCGACGATCTTCTCGCAGGTGCGCCGTGATTCCGTCCGCGCCGGCGAGCTCACACAGCTGCGCGGCGAAAACCGGATCCGGATAGCGCGCGTCTCTCTGATTGCGCAGCGTCGCCACGTGGTCGACGTTGATGTGAAGGCGGATCATCGATCGTCCCCGCTGAACTGCCAGTCCTCGCCGAACAGCTCCATCTTGGGCGTGGGGAGCGCTTCACCGTTGGGTCCATCGCGGCGCACGATCATGGTGTAGCGCGACAGCGTGTCCTCGCTTTCTCGCGCCACGACCGTGATGACGTTCACGCCGGGGCTCAGGGCCACGTCCAGGGAGAACTCGAGCGACGACTTGTCCTTCGCGCCCGCGTTCGACTTGTAGAACACCTTGCGGCTACCGACGAAAATGAACGCGTCCAGGACGCCACCGTCCGTATCGGTAGCGCGTCCCGCCACGCGAATCGTCGCTTCTCGCGTCGAGAGGCTGGCCGGCTTCACCTCGAGCACGGGTGGAGAACGGCGTGGCTCTTGGTCGAACGCGAGCGCCGCGGGCGCTCCGGCTTGCGCCGCACGCGTCGCCGACGCCTCCACGAAGGCAAAGCGCGACTGGCCCAGATCCACCTTCACGAAGTCCCCGTAACTGCCGAGGTGCTTCATGAGCTGGCCTTCCGGCACGCGCCCGACGACGAGCGAACCGGCCACGGGCTGATCCCGGAGCTCCGTCGCCTTGGTGGCCTGTACGGTGCCTTCCGCCGGTCGCATGGCGATGCCCTTCTTCACCACCGGCAGCACGAGCTTTTCGCTCGAAACGACCCGCAGATCCCGGTCGACGACGCTGAGCTCCAGCTTGAGCTCGGGCTCGGCAAACGCGTCCAGCACGTCGAACGTGAAGGTGACGTCCCGCGTTTCTCCCGGCTTCATCGACGACACGTCGAAGCGCCCTGCTCGCAAGAGCAGGCCATCGCCCGTGAGGTTCCGTAGGTTGGCCTGCGTCTCGTACGAGGGGCCGGTGCCCACGTTCTTGATGCGCATGTAGATGCTGGCGCCTTCGCCACGCTCGAGCTGTCCGTTGCCGTTGGCGTCGCGGTTGTCGACTACTTGGTAGCTGTACGCGAACGTCGGGCGCTCGAGGCTCTCCACGGTGGGGCGAATTTCTGCGCTCTCCGGCGCGTCGGCGCCCTCGGCGAAGAACTGCACCTTGACGGCATCCTGACGCATCACCGCGTCCTTGGGCAGATGACAGACGCGCTTGGCATCCAGGCGCACCGGCTCCGTGGAGCCCGGCTTTCTGCCTTCGATGGTGCAGAACCCGAGCGGCGCCGTCGCCGTGCGCGACTCGCCCGGCATCAGCTTGCCGAACACGAGCTCCTTCTCGTCGTAGTACGCCGCATCGCTCTTGGTGATGGCGCGCAGCTGGTAGAGGGGCCTGTCGCCTTCGTTCTTGGCGACCACCTTGAGCGTGAGCGGCTCGCCTGCGCGCACAGTGTCGTTGGAGCGATCCGTCGAAAGCTCGATCTTGACCTTCGAGGGATCGGGTCCGCCCGTGTAGTCGCTTGGCGGCGCACTCCAGTCCACGCCCAGCTTGGCGAGGTCCGCCGAGACGGCGGTGAGCTCCTTTTGCTGGAGCTTGCTCACGACGTCCTTCAGCGCTTCGAGCTGCTTGGACCGCGGCCCTCTCTGCACCTGAGTCATCAGGTCCCGCCCCACGCGGATCGGGACGTCGAGCTGGAACTCGTCCTCGAGGTCCGCGCCACGCTCGCGAATTTCGTCGCGCTCCTTGGACGGCAAATTGTACCGCAGCCGGTACATCGGTCGGTCCTGACTGCGCGCGGCTTGCGCGGTCAGGCTGCGCGACAGGTCGCGCTCACGCAGGTCCCCTTCGTTCTTGAAGAGGTCCATCTCGAGCGTGTCGGCCGTCATCGGGTCGAGCTCGACGTCCGGCGCAACGCCGACGCCCTGGATGGAGACGTCGCCCGGCGTGAGGTACTGCGCGATGGTGAGCTTCAGCGCCGCGCCTTCGGGCGTGATGTTCGGGAACACCAGCTGCACCGAGCCTTTGCCGAACGTGGTCTGTCCGATCACGATGGCGCGATCTTGGTTCTTCAAAGCGCCCGCCACGATCTCGCTGGCGCTCGCCGAAGAGCCGTTGACGAGCACCGCGATCGGGTAGTCGGGCTGCGTGCCCGGCTCGCGCGCGCGCTGCTCTTCGCGCCCTTCGCTCGCACCGGCGGTGGCCACGATGACGCCGTCCGCGAGGAACATGTCCGCGACCTTGGCCGCTTGGTCCAGGAGCCCGCCGGGGTTGTCCCGCAAGTCGATGACGAGCGACTTGAGCGACCCTGCCTGCCGCAGCTCGCTCAGCGCCTGACCGAGCTCTGCGGCGGTGCTCGACTGGAACTGCTTCACGCGCACGTAGCCCACGCCGTCTCCCAGCTTTTGAGACTCGACGGAGCGGATGCGGATTTCCTCGCGCGTGAGCTCGAAGGGGCGCGCGCCGGGCCAGCCATCCTTGCCGTCCCGATGCACCCAAATCGTCACCTTGGAGCCAGGCTCTCCGCGCAGCCGCTTGACCGCGTCGTCGAGCGGCATGTTGAGCGTCGACTCGTTGTTGATCTTCGTGATGCGGTCCAAGCGACGGAGCCCCGAGCGCCCCGCGGGCGTGTTGGGCATCGGTCGCATCACGGTGAGCACCTGATCTCGAATACTGATCACGATGCCGAGCCCGCCGAAGTGGCCCGACGTCGACATGTTCATTTCCCGATACGCCTCGGGGCTCAAGAACACGCTGTGTGGATCGAGCGTGCGCAGCATGCCGTTGCAGGCCGCGTACTCGATGCCCGGCAAGTCCACCTCTTGGTCGCCCAAGTTCTTCTGCAAGAACGCGAACACCTCGCGCAAGCGGGCGGCGACGTCCCACGGCCCTTGCACGTTGTCGACGCGAAACGCGGCTTCTTCTTGGCCCACGCGCACCGTGACCGTCGGCGCCTTTTCTTCGTGCAGCACGATGACCTGCGCCACCTCCTTCTGCACTTGGTCCAACGCACCGAGCAGCATCTTGCGCGGCTCCACGCGCTCGGGCTCGACGTACTTTTTGCGAATGGTCTCGAGCGTTTCGTTGACCGCGACGAGCTGCGTCAGATCGTATGGCGCCTCCGTCTTGCCCGTCGTCACCACGGCGTGCGCGGCGCGCAGACCTTGCCACAGGCCACCGGTGCCGAAACGAAGGGCTAAGTAAGACGCAAGGGCGAAGGCGCCTAAGAGAACCAGTAGGCGCCCAGCTCGCTCGAGAAAACGCATGGGCCGCAGTATAGGGCGCGCGCCCCGGCGTGCCATGGACAGCCGCCGATGGAAAACCGGCCGCCCGCTTCGGCGACCCCAGCAGCTGCGCCAGCTCCCGGTGCTACTGGGCCGAAGGAGTCCCGAGGCTGCCGGACGCCGAGGCGCCAGCAGGAGCGGACCCGGAATCGGACGGACCCGAGCTGTCGCCGACGACCGGAGCCGAGCCTTCGTCGCGCTGGATGGAGTAGCGCACCAAAGCTCGGAGCGAGCGGTTTCTGCTGACGTTCCCGAGCAGCATTTTGACGTCCTCGTACACGGACGGATCGACCAACAGCGCTCCCAGCGTGCCCTTACCGCGCTTCAAGTCCGCGACGATGGTCCGCAGATCCGCGCTCATTTCGTTCAAATTGCCGAGCACTTGGTCCGAGCCTTCGTCGCCGTAGAGCACGCTGTGGGCTAGCCCCTTGCCCTCGCGAACTCCGCGCAGGGTCGCCGCAATTTCTTCCGCGGCCGTCCCGAACTGAGCCACGGTCTTGGAGCCGTCCTCCGCGTACAACACCTCGTGAGCCAGCCCCGGGCCCGTCCGCACGCGATCAATCACGCCTTGTACGCCGGCGAGCGTGCCATCGAGGCGTGCCGTTGCCTTTTCCAGATTGGCGATGGTGCCGGACAGGCGACGGGCCTCCTCTGGGTCGTGGAGAAGCTTACCCACGTAGCCGTTGCCCTGCTCCACCGATTTCAAAATGCCGGCCAGCGACTGGGCCGTCTGCTTCATGTCGCGCTGAAAGTCGTCCTCGGCCAAGGTCCCCGTCGTTTTTTCGAGGTTGGCGACGACCCGCTCCGTGCGCTCCGAAATTTTCTTCATGTCGCTCAAGAGGTCTTCCATACCCCGCGACTCGGTACTCTTGATGCGCGAGCCGGGCTTCACCTGCGGCTCGCGCTCGCTGCCGACGGTGATGACCAGCATTTTGTCACCGAGGAGGCCCTTGGACTCGATGGTGGCCTCGCTGTCGGCGCGGATCCGGCGCGCCTCGCTCGCGGCGATGCTGAGCTCCACGTAAATGGTGGCGTCCTTCTCGTCGCGGCCGTAGCCAATTTCCTTCACGCTTCCGATGTCGACGCCGCCCATGCGCACCGTCGAGCCACGCCGGAGGCCGTTGACGTCCTTGAACGCCGCCCCGTACGTGTCGTGAGAGACGAAGAGCCCTCGCTCGTCGCCAATCAGGAACACGACGGCGCCGATGACGGAGAGTGCCACGAGCACGAAGGCGCCGACCTTCACTTCACGCGCAGTTGCCATGCTCTGAGTGACCCTACCGCCCGCATACGCCGATCGATACGCCTGGTCGAGGGGAAAGCTTCAGTTTTCGTGCGCTCTGGGTGGAACCGCAAAGCTCCCACACCGACCCCCGTGTCCCCCGTCGGGAACACCGCTCGTCTCACCGGGCGACATCGGCGCCGCTCCGCGGCGCTGCGCCCCACTTCGAGAAGCTCCACACGCTTCATTGCCACGCCTCACTCGATCAAACGGCTGGTGGACGCCTCATGCATTGAGCAGTGTCTCGACGTCCTCTTGAACGGGCGCGAGCCCCTCGATGAAGTCCGTGACGCGTGGGTCGGGGGAGCTGCGAAACTCTTCGGGCGTGCCGTAGGCGATGATTTGCCCGGAGTGCACCATCGCCATGCGATCGCTGATTTGAAAGGCGCTCTTCATGTCGTGCGTCACGACGATGCTCGTGATGTTCAGCTTGGCTTGAAGCCCCATGATCATGTGATTGACGCGAGCGGTATTGATGGGGTCGAGCCCCGTCGTGGGCTCGTCGTACAAGACGACCTCGGGTTGCACGGCGATGGCGCGCGCCAAGCCCACACGCTTGCGCATGCCGCCCGATAGATCGGCAGGGCGCATTTCCTCGATGCCGGGCAGACCCACGAGGCCGAGCGCCCAAGCCACGCGCGCGTTCACCTCGTCCCGCGTCATTTTCGAGTGAAAGTGCTCCTCGAGGCCGTAGGCGACGTTTTCGCCCACGCTGAGGGAGTCGAAGAGCGCCCCACTCTGAAACAGCATGGCGATGCGCTGCCGCACGCGAGCAAGCTGCTCCTCCCTCATGCGCGTGATTTCTTCTCCGTCAAAGCTGATGCTGCCCGAGTCCGCCTGGAGGAGCCCGATGAGCATCTTGAGCATCACGCTCTTGCCCACGCCGGAGCCGCCCACCACCGTGAGCACTTCTCCCCGGTGCACCCTGAGATTCAGCCCCCGGTAAATCACCTTGGGACCAAAGCTCTTCTTGACGTTGCGAAACTCGATCAGCGGGTCGCTCATCTGCGGCTCGGTCAGCGTAGCGCGAAACGGGAGGAGGGAGACCCGCTTCCGCGGACAAGACGCATTCGCTCGCGCTACCCGCTGCGCACGGGCAGAACCTGGCGCACGAAGAGCTCCACGGCGCCCCCGCCCCGGTAGCGATCGGGCCGCAAGCTGCCGATGACCTGCACGCGCCCCCGCGTCCCCGCGTGACTGCCGAGCGTCTCCGCCTCGGCGCCCAGGTTCGGCCCGAAGCCTCCGAGGCGCCGTCCGCCCTCGAGCAGCACCTCGAGCTTCAGATGACCGCCCTTCACCTCGCGCGCGACGAGCAGCTCACCGTCGACGGACAGCGTGGGCGCCGGGTTGCCCAAGCCGCACGGCTCCAGGCGATAAAGATCTTTCAGCACCTGCGCGGGGTCTTCTCCCGACGCGAGCGCAAGCGGAGGAAGCTCGTCCTGGGCAGCGTCGAACTCGAGCGCACGACACGAGTCCTCGAAGCGCGCGCGCAGCTCGGTGAGCCTCTCGAAGCGCACCTCCAACCCGGCCGCGGCTTGATGCCCACCGTGGCGCACGAGCACGTCGCTGACGCGACCGAGCGCGTCGAACAAGCGCGCCCCGGGCGGCCCACGCAGCGATCCGCGCCCCACGTCTCCCTCGAAGCCGATGACGAGCACGGGCATTTTCAGGTCGTCCGCGAGGCGCCCCGCCACGATGCCCACGATGCCGTGATTCCAACCCTGTCGACCGACCACGACGGCGGGGCGCTCCGCGTAGCCTTCGCGCCGAATTTCTTCGAGCGCCTCGTCGATGATGCGCCCCTGCTGCTCGCGGCGCGCCACGCACTGCTGCTCGATCTGCGCCGCCAGACCGCGAGCTTCGTCCAACGTGCGCGCGCGAAGCAGCGCAAGTGACGCATCCGGCGCGCCCAAGCGGCCCGGCGCGTTCAGACGCGGCGCCAACCGAAACGCGATGTCCTCGGCCGTGAGCGGCGCGCCCACGTCCATGCCTGCGACCTCGAGCAAGGCTCGCACGCCTGGCCTCGTCGCCTCGCTGAGCACGCGCAAACCGGCGCGCACCAGCGCCCGGTTGTCCCCATCGAGAGGAGCGACGTCCGCGACGGAGCCGATGGCCACCAAGTCGAGCCAGCGACGAACGTCCAGCTGCGCTCCCAGCTCGGCGCGCAGCGCGGCAGCGACCGAAAGCGCGAGCCCGCAAGACGCCAGGCCCTTGTAGGGGAACTCGCATTCGGAACGGTGCGGGTTCAAGAACGCGAGCGCCGGAAGCTTCTCTTCCGGCACGAGGTGGTGGTCGATGACGACCACGTCCACCCCGCGCGCCACGGCCTTTCTGAGCGTGACGTGATCCGAGGAGCCGCAGTCGCAGGTGACGAGCAGCGCGGGCTCCACCGCCAAGATGCGCTCCAGCGCCTCCTCGGACACGCCGTAGCCACCACCGAAGCGACTCGCGAGCAGCGGCGTGACCAGGCCGCCCAAAGCCTCGATCACTTCGGAAAGAATGGCGGTGGCGGTGATGCCGTCGCAGTCGTAGTCGCCGAAAACGACGACTCGCTCGCGCGCGCGAATGGCGCGCGCGATGCGCGCCGCGGCGGCCGCCCGATCTGCCATTTGATCGGGCGGCGTCAGGTCTCGTAGCTTGGGCTCGAGGAAGCGCGCCGTGACCTCGTCTCCCGCGTGGCCCAGCCGCCTCAGGTGCTCGGCCAACGTGTGCGTGACGCCCAGGCGCTCCGCCAGCTCCCGCGCCGACACGGTCGTGATGGACCCAGCCACCGTGCCGCGCCTCACGCCGTCGCGGTCTTGCGTCCGCTCTTGCGCCCGAGCTGCGAGAAGAACTTACGATCGAGCCACTCGGTGAGCGGCAAAGCCACGTAAATGGACGAATAAACGCCCAAGAAGACGCCAATCACCAGCGCGAGCGCGAAGTCCTTGAGCTGGCCGGTGCCCCACACGAAGAAGCAAAGGAGACTGAAAAGCAGCGTGCCGCTGTTGATCAGCGTCCGACCGAGCATCTCCGAGAGGCTCACGTTGATCAGCGTATGGAAGCTCGCGCCCCGCAGGCGGCCCAAGTTTTCACGCACGCGGTCGTACACGACCACCGTATCGGACACCGAGTAACCGATGATCGTCAGCACCGCGGCCAGCGTCGTCAGGTTCAGCTCCTTGCCCAGCAAGATGAGGATGCCGACCGTGCCAATCGCGTCGTGCGCCAAGCTCAGCACCGTACCCGGCGCAAAGCGCAGATCGAAGCGGAAGGCCACGTAAGCCATGATGAAGAAGAGCGTGATGGCAACGCTCTTCACGGCCGCATCGCGCAGCTGCGCGCCTGCCTTCGGACCGATCCACTCGGTGCGCAGCGCCTGCTCCGGCACCACGTTGGGGCCCAACTTGTCGCGCAGGGCGCCCATCAGCTGGTCACCCTTGCTCGTCAGCTGAACTTCGACCTTGTGGTCACGCGCGTTCTGAATGGAAGGGTTGTTGTCTCCTGCGCGAAGCTGGAGGCCCCGGACCGATTCCAGTTGCGAACGAACCCAAGCGAGATCGGGCGCACCTTCGAAGCGCACCGTGATTTTATCGCCGCCGGGGCTGATTTTGACCTCGGTCGCGGCGTGCTCCGGCGAGCAGCCCGCGGGAAGGGGGTCGCCGGCGCACAGCTTGGCCTCGATTTCCGCGCGCTGGCCTTCGTCGACGGTGCTGACGTCCTCGACGCGGATGAGATAGTGGTTGGGGTTCTTCAAGTCCTCGACGGGAATGACGTCCGGATGCGAAAAGCCCGCTCCACTCACGACGTCCGTGAGCTGCCCGGCAGTCACCGGGCCGAGGAAGGCGACCTCGACCTCCGTGCCGCCCCGGAAGTCCGTACCCAGCTTGGGCCCCGGGTAAACCAGGAGCACGAGCGAGGCGACGGTGACGAACAAGCTCACACCCATGAAGAGGGTACGCCTCTTCATGAAATCGTAGACTTTACCGACCGGAAAGAGCTGCATGGTGCTTTAGCCTACGTCGATGCTCTTCTTGCCCGAGCCCCGAACCCACATGTCGAAGAGCACGCGGGTCACGAACACACCGGTGAAGATGCTGCAGACCACGCCGACCATGAGGGTCACGGCGAAGCCTTTGATGGGGCCGGTACCGTACTGAGCGAGCACGATGCCGGAAATCAGGGTGGTGATGTGGCCGTCGATGATGGCGCTGAACGCCTTGTCGTAGCCGATTTCGACGGCAGCGCGCGGGCTCTTCCCCTCACGGAGCTCGTCGCGAATACGCTCGTTGATGAGCACGTTGGCGTCCACGCTCATACCGATGGTGAGCGCCAAGCCGGCGATGCCCGGCAGCGTCATGGAGGCGCCGAACGACGCCAGCACCGCGAGCTGCATGACCAGGTTCATCACCACCGCGATGTCGGCGATGAGGCCGGCGCGCCGGTAGTAAACCATCATGAAGAGCAGCACGAGAAAGCTACCCGCCGCCGCGCCCTGCAGACCCAGCTGAATCGACTCCTGTCCGAGGGAGGGACCGATGCGCTGCTCGTTGGAGGGCGAAATGGGCGCCGGCAGCGCGCCGGAGCGGAGCACGAGCTCCAACTTGCGCGCGTCCTGGAGCTGCACCTGGGGATCGCGTGAGCCCATCGTGATGGACGCGTGACCGCCCGCAATGCGGTCGAGAATTTCCGGCGCGCTCTCGACGCGGCCGTCCAGGATGATCGCGAAACGACGCTTCACGTTGGCGCCGGTGATGCGCTCGAAGAGGCGCCCACCTTGGTCCGTGAAGGTGATCGCTACGTGCCAGCCGCCGATGCTCTGCGTGCCTTGGTCCGGCTGCGCGGCGGCGTCACGAATTTGGTCACCGGTGATTTCTGCGCGGCTCTTCAAAAGGTACGTGCGCCAACCAGCCTCTTCGCTTTTGAGCGTGGCCTCGTCCGTAACCTTGTACTCGAGCTCGTAGCCTACCTCGCGATCGGGGGGCAGCGTGAGGGTCGCGACCCACTCCTTGAACCGCTGCAGCGAGTCCTGACTGCTCTCGCCGGCCTTGTTCATGAGCACGGCGTAGGTGTTGATGCGCGTCTGGCGATCGCCCGAAGCGTCCAGGCCGACGGGCACGCTCTCGCGACGGAACTCCAGCCCCTCGGGGAGGCTGTCCGGGGCGGCGCCTTGCTCGAGCTGCGCGAAAAAGTCCGAGTCGTCGTCCAGGAGCTTGAAGTCGAGGCGCGCGGTCTGGCTGATGATGTCGCGGATGCTCTCGAAGCTGGCCTCGTCCGAGCCTGGCACCTCGATGATGATGTCCTCGTCGCGCGTGGAGACCGCGGCTTCTCGCAAGCCCAACGCGTCGACACGGCGCAAGATGATGTCCTTGGCCTGACTGACGGCGCGCTCGCGGATCGCCGTTTCGGCGGACTCACGGACCGAGAACTGGAAGGTACGCGCGTCGATGACCTTGGACTGAAGGTCCGGCCGGAACAGGTCACGGAAGCGAGCGTCGATCTTGGCCGGGTCCGAGCCCTCCTTGATCTGCAGATCGATCACGTCGGCGGGCCGCCGTGGAGCGCTCAGCGAGACGTGATCGCGGAGCTTCTTGAGCGTTTCCTCGCTCGGTACTTCGTCGCCCTGGTGCCCGGCGTAGAGCTTGGCCAGCTCACGCCGCATGTCTTCGTAGTAGCGATCTCGCTTGTCCTTGATCGCCTCGTCCACGTCCACCGTGTAAACGAGGCGCAAGCCGCCGCGGAGGTCCAGACCGGCGACCAAACGCGCGCCCACGCGGTCCTTCACCCAAGCCGGACACGGAACGCGCCCGCTCGTCATGGTTTCGAGCGAAGGCCACAGCAAGATGAAGCTGAGGAGGCCCGTGACGAGCACGAGTCCCGAGCGCACCCGCCAGTTCACGTCGAAAAACGGCAGAGCCGCAAAGAGCGCCCAGACCGCGAGCAAACCGAACACGGTCATGGCCCAGAACGAGTCGGCGTAGGCGGCCCACGCGGCGCACGCCGCGGCCAGAGCGCCGGGCCACAACGTCGAGCGCTTGCTCCGTTGCAAGAGCCCGACGAGGCCCATGACGAAGGCCAGCGCGCCGAACGAGTACAGAAGGTAGGTATTCGCCACCAGGGTTCGCTCGCTTACTTCTTCTCGAGTTGAGAGGCAGTTTCGACGGTGTCCTTGCCGAGCAGCGAGCCGCGCAAGACGTCCACCTTGACGCCTGGGGCGATCTCGATCTTCGCGAAGCGATCGCCGAGCTCGACCAGCTTGCCGCGCAACCCACCTTGCGTGAGCACCGAGTCACCCTTCTGGAGCTCGGCGAGCAGCTTCTGCTGGCGCTTCTGCTGCGAGCGAGAAGACCAGAACATGACGAAGATGAGCGGCACGAAGAGGATGAGCGGCAGAAGCATGCCGAGCGCGCCGGGCTCGGCAGGTCGTGCTTCACCTGCGGGGGCGGGGGCAGAAGCCGTCGTCCCCTGCCCAGGCGAGGGGGGGAGCTGTTGCAGGGCGAGCGCCACGTGTGTCCTCCAGAAAACATGAGGACCTGCGCTGAGGCAGGCCTCTGACATCGAGCCGACGCTCACCGAATCGTGCGCGAGGGCCCAGGAATGGGCGGGGCTCATAGCCAGAATCCCCCACTGCAGCAACCGCCAGAAGTGAGTCGTCCCCACGTTCCTTTTCCCGACCTTGCGGCCCGAGGGACGCTCCGCGCCCGCAATCGCAATCCGCCCGAGGACGTTCAACCCGGCAGCGCTTGACACACCCCAAGACCGACGCTAACTGATGGCCCCCTCGCGAGGGCGACGCTTTCGGGCGTCGTCACCCAGGGAAGGTCCGAACGCAGTCAGGAACCGCTCGGGTGATCCGTACCCCGGACAAACCTCAAGGTGGCACCGCACTGCAACAGACCCAAAGGCGCGTAGCTCAGTGGTAGAGCACTACCTTGACATGGTAGGGGTCGTTGGTTCAATCCCAATCGCGCCTACCCCGGACTCCTCGAAGCTAGCGAAATGCTTCGTCATTTGGAGTGCCCGGGGGACCCGTTCACAGGCCAGCCCGCGCGTCGGGCTGCCGGTTCGTTGCGGTGTCCCCTCGTCCCGGCGCAGCGCGGCTCGAGTCCGCCCGCGCGTCATGGTCGCATCGTGAAGGCCGCGGGAATGTTCCAGTGAGCGCGCTGCCTCCGCCGGCGAAGGTCACGGCCGAAGGCCGCTCCCCCGGGACCGGGTGGAGCGAGACGCTTTGCATCGTCGCGACCGCCGCAGTAGGCAGCCGATCCCGAGGACCGTTTTCACGGTGGTGCGTGCGTGAGCCCGCCCGGACGTCGCTGATTTCGACGCCGTGTTCGGCCTCGATTCCCAAGTGTCGTTTTTGATTAGTGTTGGTTCGAGAGGGAGCGGTGCTCCCGAGAAAGGCAGAGAGATACCCCGTCTATGGCAATGCGTCGACGTTTCCGGAGTGAGCCCCGCGGTCCGCAAATCCGGGTCAATCATCGCATCCGCGTCCCCGAGGTGCGTGTGGTGGCGGAGGACGGGTCCAACCTCGGTGTCTTGTCGACTCAAGAGGCGTTGCGACGCGCTCGCGACGTCGGTCTCGATTTGGTCGAGATCAACCCGAAGGGTGTGCCTCCTGTCTGCAAGATCCTCGACTTTGGCAAGTTCAAGTACGAGGAGAGCCGCAAGAAGCGCGAGGCCAAGCGCAAGCAAACGGTCGTCGAGGTCAAGGAGATCAAAATCCGTCCGAAGACCGACGATCACGATCTCGACGTGAAGCTGCGCAACGCGCGCCGCTTCCTCGAAGAAGGCAACAAGGTCAAGGTGGTGTGCCGCTTCCGGGGCCGCGAAATCATGCATCCCGATCGCGCTCGAGAGCAGCTGGCCCACATCGTTCACCACTCGGAGGATCTCGCCATCATCGAGCTCAATCCGACGATGGAAGGCCGCACCATGGCCATCATGCTCGCGCCCAAACCCGGGATCTTGAAGAAGCTCGCCGAGGAGAAGGCAGCGCGCGAGGCGGAGCGCGCCAAGGAGCGTGAGATCGATCGTTTGCGCGGCAAGGAAGAAAGCGAAGCGCGCCGTGCACGCCAGCAAGCAGCCGAAGCGGCCAAGGCCGCGGGCGCGATTTCCCTCGACGACGAGGATGAGGACGAAGACGAGGATTACGACGACGACGATTACGACGACGACGACGACGACGACGACGACGACGGCGAAAGCGACGACGACGACGACGACGGCGACGACGACGACGACGACGACGACGACGACGACGACGACGACGACGACGACGACGACGACGACGACGACGACGACGACAAGGCTTGAAGTTGTCGGAAGCTCGGGGCCCTTCAGCGCGGGGGGCCCCGCCTCATGCGATGCGGACGAACGAGAGCTTCCACTTCTCGAGCCCCCTCTCTGGTCCCAAGAAAAAACGCCGTCACGAAATCGTGACGGCGTTTTCGTTTTCCGTGACCAGTGGCCGCGTGTGAAACGCGCCGCTCACTTCACCTGAGGGAGCACCTTCATCACGGCAGGCGGAAGCTGCCCGGTCAGGTAGGCGCCGGTTGCTCCGCCCAAGAGCGCCAGGAGCACCAAGATCAGAACGATCTTCCCTTTGCCCTTGCCAGCTCGTTCCGAGGCCGGGGGCGCGCTCGACGACACGGCGGAGTCGGGTCTCTGACTGGCTGCACGCTCCTCCTCGAGCGCCGCCAGGTTGCCCTCTTCCAACGCAGCCAAGTTGCCCGGCTGATAGTCGCTTCCCGACAAGTTCAGATCCGAGCCCCAATCCTTCACCGTATCGAAGCCGCTCAGGTTGAGCGGCGCGGACGCTTGGCTGGGTCCGCTTTTTTCTCCGTCGTCGAGAGAGGTGAACTCGAACAGGGCCTCGTCGATGAGCGAGCCGATGAACGACCCCTCCTTCTTGACCTTCGCCGTGCTGCGCTTTCGCTGCACGGGCTCGACGAGCTTTGCGATGTCGAACGACGACACCGCGCGCGGCAGCTCGAAGAGCGCCTGGTTCAAGTCCCGCCCGAGATCACGGGCGCTCTGGTAGCGCTGGTTCGGATCTCCTGCGAGCGCGCGATCGACCACGCGCGCCACGTGTTCGTGGAGATCCGGACGAATGCCGCGAATGTTCGGGACCGTGGCCTTCTGCACGAGCCGCACGGTTTCCAGATCCGTGCTGCCTTGGAAGAGGCGCTTTCCAGCCAAGAGCTCCCAAAGAATGATGCCCACCGCGAACACGTCCGTTCGCGCGTCCACCTCTTTGCCCTGCGCTGCCTCGGGAGAAAGGTAGCCGAACTTGCCCTTGATGATGCCCGGCTCGCTCTCCTCGAGCTGGCTGTTGGCCTTGGCGAGACCGAAATCCACGATTTTGACTTCGCCGTAGCGGGTCAAGAGCACGTTGGGCGGCGACATGTCGCGATGCACGATTTGCATCGACCGTCCCGACGAATCCGAAAGCTCGTGCGCGTAGGCGAGGCCTTCGCAAATGCGCACGCAAATGAGGCACGCCTCCTCCACGGGCATGCGCTGCCCGGATTCCTTCAGAGACTCGATGACCCCCTTCAAGTCGGAGCCATCCACGTACTCCATGACGATGAAGTAGGTGTTGTCGCCGACACCGATGTCGAAGACCTGGACGCAGTTCGAGTGGCTGAGGTGCGCGCTCAGACGCGCCTCGTCCAGGAACATGCCGATGAACTGCTTTTTTTCGGATAGGTGCGGCAGTACGCGTTTGATCGCGACGGTCTTCTTGAACCCTTCGAGGCCTGCGCTTTCGGCGCGGAACACCTCGGCCATGCCGCCGGCGGCAATCTTGTCGAGAACGCGATAACGCTGTTGCTGCTGTGCCATTGACTACCTGGCTGCTGACGCGCAGCCGCTCGGGAGCCACACGCCCAGGAAATGCGAGGCCCGCCGGCAGGCTAGCGCGACCCCCGAAGGATCGTAAGCTCGCGCGCCCACTCTGGGTCCTCGAGCCTTGACCTCGCATGCCGCTATCAAGGATAAGCCGTGGGCAATGAGCGATCCCCACGCGCACAGCACTGGACACGCGGCAGACGAGCTCGACGCCGATGAGCCGCGCACCCCGATGTGGATGCCACTGCTCGGCGGCTTCCTCTTTTTGGGCATCGCCATCTTCGCGCTGGCCGGCGGGAGCGAGAATCAGGCGGCGGCCGTCGCTGCGCCGAGCGCGGCTCCCCAGGCCACCGCAGCGGAGCCAAAGATTCGCGTCCGGCGCGTGCCCGACAGCGCCATCGAACGGGTACCGGGCGCGGCGCCGGGTGTCCGCCCAGCTCCGCGCAAGGTGGAGCTGGACGAACACGGTCACGCCCCCCACTGAGGCTCACGACAGGGGCCCGAAAAAGCTCCCCGAAGGCCCAAAAAAGTCTCGATTTGCTCTCGCCAAACGAAAGCGGTCGTGCCAGATTCCGCGTCCCCAAAGGGGGCCCAGCCTTCTCGGCCTCCCCCTTTTTTCGAGAGTTTTCGTTCGAAAGCATCTCGTCCCATTCGACCGGTTCTTAGAAGCCGGGGCCGTAGCTCAGCTGGGAGAGCGCCGCACTGGCAGTGCGGAGGTCAGGGGTTCGATCCCCCTCGGCTCCACCAAATCACACGTCACCGTACGTCGAGCGAACCCCGAGGTCTCCACCTCGGGGTTTCGTGTTTTTCGCGGATGTGCGCGCGAGCGCTGCGTCCCGGTCCCTGACGCGGCGGAACCCGCCCCGCCCCCGCAGCTCGCTGGCTCTGACTCGGACCCTCGGATTCCGGACGCGCCCGCACGCCGCTCGCTTCACGGGCGCTTCACGCGCCGGCGACGTACCGAACGAGCTCTTCCTGCTCGTCCACTGCGAGACCGAACGCGCGCGCCACCGCGCCGTCCAGCTCTGCGCGGAGCGCGTCGTCGCAGGCGCCCAAGGTCGTTGCCTTCGCGGAGATTTTGCGGATTTCCTCCCATGCCTCGCGCTTTGCGGTGGGCGGCGCCGGTAGACGACGGAGGTGGCCGATCTTCACTTGCGGGAACGCTGCTTGGCGCGCGTCTCGTTGCCGGCTGACGTGCAGCGCTCGGTAGAGGGTGCTGTTCAGGAGCCCCACCAAGAGGTCACAGTCCAGCTCGCCGACGGCGTAGCCCGCGAGGAGCGAGTTGCGAAACGCCTCCCCACCGTGACGGGCGGCGATCGTAAAACGCGCCGTTTGACGGACGACGAAGTCCACGCCTCGATACTGCTCGATCGGCCGGAGACGCGTTCGCGCGCGCAGAAGGACGTCTTCCTCCGCACGCAAATAAAGGCGCGGCTCTTGTTGCCTGAACTCGGCAACGTTGCGTCCCTCGAGGAGCGGCACCGTGCGGCCGTCCGCTGGCTGTCGGCCCCGCACGAGCAGACGTTCGCTCACGACGCGGTTGCTCTGAAAACCGAGCTCCCGAAATGCTTCCCCCGGCAACGCCGGAAGCGAGTCCAAACGCGCACAGGCTCGAGGCACCGAGGCGCGCGTCAACTCGACGCCCTGACGCTGGCGCTCGATGAGACGCCACGGGCGCGCCAGCTCCGCTTCCGCGATGCGCGCGCCTCCGGGCGGGCGCGCGTCCGCCACCAGCACGAAGCTCGGCTGCACCACGCCGCTGAACGCGTCTTGCCCGAGCTCGACCAAAGGTTCGGACACAGCGTGCGTCTCCGTGAGCGCAGCGCGCGCCGCGCGGTAGCCGTCCAGATCCGAGAGCGCGCTGGGCAAGAGCAGCGCCACGCGCCCGCGCGGAGCGAGCTCCGCCGCGCGCTCCACGAACAAGCCGTGCAGCGTGGGAAAGCCCCGCGACGCGCGAAAACGTTTCTGAAAGTACGCGCGCACTTCGGGCTCGAGCGGTTGCGCCGAGCGCCCTGCGAACGCCACCCAGGGGGGATTGCCGATGACGAGATCGAAGCCGCGCTCCCGCACTTCGGGAAACGCCTCACGAAAGTGAAACGCGTTCGGGTTCGCCTTCGGGTTCGGACTCGCGTTCGCGCGCCACGCGTCGCCCAGGAGCGCGTCACCCCACGCCAGGTGGGCAGCAACCTCGCTCGGCGCGAGCGCACTCGAGCTCACGAGCAGCCACAGCGCGAGCTCCGTCGTGGCCACCGCCGTCTCGGAGCGATCGACCCCGTAGAGCTGTCCCACGGCGTCGCGCGTTGCCTCGAGCAGCGTCGCGCCTTTTTGCACCCTTCGTTCGGCGATGCAGCGCGCCACCTCGACGAGGAAGGCGCCTCCGCCCGCGGCCGGATCACACACACGCAAAAACTCGACGCCCTCCGTCTCCACGAGCGGCTCGAGCGCTTGCTCGACCACGCGCGCGGCGAGCGCGGCAGGAGTGAAGAAGCTTCCGTCCCGACGACGGCGTGACGGCCGCCCCGGGGCACGTCCCTCGAGCGTCATCCGTGCGGCAAGGAGGGCGTCGAGCAGCTCTCCCACGCGATGCGCCGCCGCGCGCGGCGCGACCGCGCGCGCAACATCGAGGTGCACGAAGGCATCCACCGCCCGGGTCCACGCCGCGGGCGCTCTTCCGAGCGCCGCCGCCTGCGCTCCCAAGCGCCCCGCGCGCACGCCGTCGACGTCCAAGGAGAGAGTCTGCGCCAAGCGCTCCGCGCCTCGCAGGAGCGCCAACGTCGTACGCGCCTCGACCTCCTCCGGGCTCGAGACATCGTCGAAGATGGCGCTCAGCACGTCAGCGCCGTCCGAGCTTTCTGACCGCGGCGCGCGACTGGCGCAGACGGCCGCGCCCGAGCGTCTCTGCGAGGACGATGGCCGCCTCCATGCCACTGTCGCTCGCTTGACCGCGCCAAGCAATGTCGTAGCCCGTGCCGTGATCGACCGACGTGCGCACGAACGAGAGCCCCATCGTGACGTTCACTGCTTCGCCGAACGCGACGAGCTTCATCGGGATGGTGGCCTGATCGTGGTACATGGCGACCACGCCTGCGAAGGCCCCGGCGTACGCCTTGCGGTAGGCCGTTTCTGCGCCGATCGGCCCGACCACTTCCGCCGCAGCGCCGAGGCGCTGTTTCGCCAAGGCGATCCCCGGCACGATGGATCGCTTTTCTTCTCCGCCCAAGAGCTCCCCCTCGCCGGCGTGAGGGTTCAGTGAGCAGACCGCGATGCGCGCTCCTTTGCGCCCCAAGCTGCGCAGGAGCTCCGCCAGCTCGACGGTTGCCGTGGCCACGTCCTCGGCGCTGAGCGTCGCGGGAACGCTCGCCAGCGGAACGTGCGTCGTGACCAAGCTGGTCACCAGACGCTCGGAAGAAAAGCACATCACGCTGTGAGCGGCTCCGTCTCGCTCTTCCAGCCACTCCGTGTGTCCGCGAAAATCGGGCGCCGCCGCGAGCTTCGACTTGGCGATGGCCTCTTTGCTGACCGGGCCGGTCGCGAGCGCAAAACCGCGCTGCATCACGAGCTCCGTCGCTGCGGCCAGGTACGCGAGCTGCGCTGCGCCGCTCTTTTCCGTGGGGCGCCCCGGCTTGCGATCGCGCGCCGAGAGCTTCGGCCCCGCCAGAACGTAGCCGAGCGCGGGAGGCTGCCCGCGTCCGTCCCAAGCTACGAGTGCGTCGCGCGGCACGCCGCGCACGTCTGCGGCCAAGAGCAGCGTCTCTTCGTCGCCCACCAAAATGCACGGGATGCGCGCGCTCAAGCGCGCCGCCGCGGAGACGGCGACCTCCGGGCCAATTCCCGCGGGGCACCCCACCGAAATGACGACCGGCACGGGGCCGCGCGCGGACGGGAAGGGTTTCGACTGGGTCGACTTCGACTTCGTCGAATCAGCTGACATCGACTGGGTCGACGTCGACCTGATCGATTCAGTCGACTTCGGCCGCGTCCTCGTGCTCGTCTTCCGAGTCGTCGGCATCGGGAGAGCGGAGCTTGTAGCCCGAGCCGCGCAGTGTTTCCAGCGGCAGCGAGTCCCCGAGCTTGGCCCGCAGACGCCGCACGTGAATGTCCACCGTGCGCGGGCCACCGTCGTAACGGTTGCCCCAGACGCGCGCCAGGAGATGCTCACGTGACAGCACCTTGCCGCGCCGCTCGCACAAATGCGCCAAGAGGGCGAACTCCTTGGCGGTGAGGGAAATGGTGCGCCCGCCGACCGTCACCTCGTGGCCCGCCTTGTCGACCACGATTTCACCGACTTTGTGGCGCTCCTCGGTCGCGAACTCGCTCCGGCGCCACTCGAGCGCTCGGATACGACCGTAGAGCTCCTCCGGCACGTACGGGTGCAGCACGAAGTCGTCGAAGCCGCTGGACGGCTCCACGCGCGCCACCTGTCCGACCGTCACGGCGATGAGGGCGCCTACGTTGTCGAAGAAGGGCTCTTTGCGGACGGCGCGCAGCGCTGCCACCGCAAGGTCCGGACGATCGAGCGCCTCGAAAACGAGCGCTCGCGGACGAACATCCTCTTCTTCGTCATCATCGTTGATGAGGTTGACGGGGTCGTCCCACAGGTCCAACGACCGGACGGCAGCACCGAGCTGCCGGAGCGTCGCCACCGCGCCTTCCTCGCGGTCGAGCATGGGGCCGTGGCCGATGACGGCCACGAAACTACGGGTTCTTGGGGGGGAGTGCGAGTCAGCCAAGCTCTGTACCACCGACGGTGATGCGGGCGATTTTGATCGTGGGACACCCAACTCCGACCGGGACGCTTTGCCCGTCCTTGCCACACGTCCAGATACCGTCGGAGAGCGCCACGTCGTTGCCCAACATGCTTACCTGTCGCAATGTTTCCGGCCCATTTCCGATAAGATTCACTCCCTTGAGTGGCGCCGTGATTCTTCCGTCCTCGATGAGGTAGCTCTCGGTCAAGGAGAAGACGAAATCCCCGTTGGATATATCGACTTGGCCTCCCCCGAAGGTCTTGGCGTAAATGCCCCTCTTGACACTAGAAACAATTTCTTCCGCCTCGTGAGGACCACCGAGCAGAACGGTGTTCGTCATGCGTGGAAGCGGAGCACACGAGAAGCTTTCGCGACGTCCGTTGCCCGTGGGCGCGATCTTGAAGTGGCGCGCGCTCAGACGGTCCTGCAAGTACCCTCGCAGCGTACCGTCTTCGATCAACACGTTCTTCCGCGGCTCGTTGCCTTCGTCGTCCACGTTGATGGCGCCCCGGCTCTGCACGAACGTCGGGTCGTCCACCACGGTGCACAGGGTGCTGGCGACCTGCTGTCCGACTTGACCCGTGTAGTTACTGGTGCCCTTGCGGTTGAAGTCTGCTTCGAGACCGTGTCCGACGGCTTCGTGGAGCAGAATGCCGCTGTCGCCGGGGCCGAGCACTACCTCCATTTGTCCCGCGGGCGCCTTGCGCGCGTCGAGCAGCGTAATGGCTTGCTTCGCAGCGACCTCTGCGTGCCACTCGGGGGACTTGTCGTCGAAATACGCGAGCGTCACGCGACCTCCGCCGCCGCTGGAGCCCGCCTCGCGCCGGCCGTTGCTCTCTGCGACGGCGCGCACGCCGAAGCGCATCATCGGCTGAACGTCGTACGCCATACGCCCGTCGCTGGTCGCGATGAGCACCTCACGCACGGACTCGTTGAAGCTGGCTTCCGCCTTGATGATGCGCGCGTCGTACGCAAGCGCCGCGCGGCTAGCGCGCTCGAGCAGCTCACGCTTCTTGGTGCCCGGCTCCGCCAAAGTGAAGACGTTCAGCTCGTAACGGTTCGGTAGCGAGAGGGGGATGAGCTTTTCCGGGGGCGCACCCGTGCCTTCGCTCGCGATGCGCGCCGCGGTCTCGGCCGCGCGCTTCATGGCGTCCCACGAGAGGTCCTCCACGTGGGCGTAACCCGTGGCGTCCCCGCGTTGGACGCGCACTCCCACGCCCAAGCTCACACCCTTCGACGCACTCCGCGTGATGCCCTCTTCGAAGCTGATGCCGCCCGACGCGCGATACTCGAAGAACAAGTCCGCGTAGTCGCCGCCCTTCGACAGGGCGACCTCGAGCAGCTTGCGGCACACTTCAGCGTCGATGCTGCCTCCGGGAGCGAAAGGAGCACGATAACCGGAGGGAGGCACAGCGATGTGGGTCATCGTGAGCAACATGCGCCCGCCTGCCGTTCGTCGCAAGGTGACCGCGCCGCCCCGCCAGAGGCGTTTTCCGCCTGACTTCACGAGGTCAGCTCGGGCGGGGGTTCGGAGCGGCGGGCCTTCGCACCGGCTTGCGGACGATGACGCCCGCGGCGAGCCCACCGCCGCAGAGCCGGTGTCCCCCACCCTGCCCCGTTCGCGAGTTGACTAGCGGGTTCCCATCGCTTTCGCGGAGCCCTGCCTCGCGGGACCCGGACAGGAACCCACGAGCCTCTGCGACGTGGTGGCCAAACGTCCGTCGAGGAGCCGTAAGTGCTCGAAACGAGAGGACCTTTCCTTGACCGGACCGAGCCCCGATTCTAAGCTGGGGTGCTTCGGATTGTCGCGAGCTGGGTCCCCAGCTAGTTCCGAAGCAAGACGCGCGTTCTTCACACTTCGAGCGCGAAGCGAATCAATCGTGGCCATCGATCGCGAAAAGATCCTCCAAGCTGCCCAGAAGCTGGTCGACAAGAAAAGGTTCGATCAGGCAGTCAAGGAGTACGAAAAGATCATCGCGGAGGATCCCCACGATACGCGCACGCTGCTGAAAATCGGCGATCTCCAGTCGCGCATCGAAGCGTACCCGGACGCCATCGCCACCTACGACCGCGTCGCCCAGCACTACGCGCAGCAGGGTTTTTCGCTCAAGGCGATCGCCGTCTACAAACAGATCCGTGAGCTGATTCGCAAGCACGCGCCCCAGCTCGTCGATCGCTACGGCCACATCGTCCCGCGCCTCGCGGAAATCTACAGCCAGCTCGGCCTCACCACCGACGCTCTGGCCGCGTACGACGAAGTTGCCACGCGTTACCAAAAGTCCGGACGCGACCGCGACGCCATCGACGTTTTTCGCAAGATGGTGTCGCTCGACACAAAGAACCCCTTGCCGCACCTGCGGCTCGCCGAGGCGTGCTGTCGCGTTCAGTCCCTGGACGACGCCATCGATTCGTTTTGGACGGCCTCCGAGCTCTTGCTCGGGATGAATCGTCCGGACGACGCGCTCAAGGTCATCGAGCGCATTCTGCACTTCCGCCAGGACCCGGTGTACGCGCGCGCCGCCGCGGAGCTCTTGATCAAGCGCGGTGGTCGCGAAAACGGCATGCTGGCGCTCGCGAAGCTGCAGCTCGCCTTCCAGGCCGATCCCAAGAACCTGGACACGCTCGCGCTCCTCGCCGAAGCCTTCAACACGATTGAGCAGCGCGACAAGGCCGTCGCCGTCCACAAGGAAATGGCGAGGCTCGCCCGCGAGCAGGGCAAGGTCGAGCTCTTTCAGAACTTGCTCGCCCACCTGAAGACCGTCGCGCCCAACGACGACCAAGTTCTCGCGCTCGAAAAGGCGGGGCCGCGCTCACTCGCGCCGCCGCCCACCACGACCGCTCCGCCAGCCGCGTCCGAAGCTCCGGGTACGAGCGACGACGACGTGTCCGTCACGACGGACGACGAGGAAGCCGTCGCGCTCGACGACGAGGTCGAGCTCTTGGACGACGAGGTGGAGTCCTTCGCGCCTGCCGCTCTCCGCCCCGGCGCGCCTCCGTCCGCCGTGCCGGGACCTCCTGGCTTGCCCGCGCAGGTGGCTCCTCCCGTGCCGGCGCAGGTGGCTCCTCCCGTGCCGGCGCAGGTCCCGCGCCCGTCTTCGCTGCCGCCCGCTCCGGCGCCGAGGCGTTCGTCTTTGCCGCCAGCGCCGGTTCTGTCGACGCGCACGTCGCTGCCGCCCCCGCGTCACGTGATGGCTTCGGCCCCGGACGTGGAAATCGTCGAAGAGGGCGTCGAAATCATCGACGGCGCGGCAGCCGAAGAAGTAGGCGCCACGCGGGGTTCGTTCGACACGACGGCGCACGCGCGCAAGGCCATCGTCGACGCGGAGTCCTTCCGCCGGCTCCGGCTCTACGACAAGGCCGTCGAGGTCTTGCACATCGCGCTCGAGATCGATCCCAACTCGATCGATATCCGCCACAAGCTGCGCGAAATTTTGGTGGAAGCGGGTGAGCGCGAGCCCGCCATCGTCGAAACCATCAACATTGCCACCATTCATCTGCACCTCGGTCAGCCCGAAGAGGCCGAGGCGCTGTTGATGGAAATTCTCGACATCGAGCCGGGGCACCAAGAGGCGCTCCACCTCCTCCGCCACGCGGCGTATTACCGCGCATCGCAGGCGGAGTCGGCGCCGCTCTCGTCGTACGATCTCGAGGGCGTTCGTCCCTCCCAAGCGATGGGTCTGCCGGACGAGTCGTTCGGCGAGGACGGTCGCTTGCCGTCGTTCCCCGTCAGCGATGCGCCTAGCGAGCCGCGCGTCGACGGCTCACTCGACGAAGCCCTGGAAGAAGCCGAATTCTTCGCGGCTCAGGGCCTGTATGGGGACGCAGAAGCCATTCTGGGTGACCAGCTGCGCCGCCTGCCCAACCACCCGCTGCTCTTGGAGCGCCTCGAAGAGGTGCGCCAGGCGCGTGAGGCCGCGCAGCACCGCAGCGGCACCATCCAGCGCTCGCAGCTCACGCACACACCCAGCGATCACTCGTTCGACATCGCGGCGTCGCTCGACGCGCTCGACAACCTCGAGAAGCCAGCGGGACGTCCCGCGCTCGGCGGCGCGTCGGATGAAGTGGACGTCGATCAGGTGTTCGCGAAGTTCAAGGAAGGCGTGCGCGCCACGGTCGCCGAAAGCGATGCAGCCACGCACTACGACCTCGGCGTCGCTTACAAGGAAATGGGCCTTTTCGCAGACGCACAGAGCGAGTTCGAGCTCGCCAGCCGCGATCCTTCGCGGACGTGCATGTGCTTCGCGATGATCGGCATGATTTACCGCGAGCAGGGAGACTTGGCGGCCGCGGCCGAAGCGTACCAGCGCGCAGCCGAGGCGGAGCACAGGACGCCGGAGCAGGAAATGAGCCTGCACTACGACCTCGGGGTCGTGCACCAGGAGCGCGGCGACACGAAGACGGCGCTCTTCTACCTGGAAAAGGTGCGTCGCCAGAACCCGAACTACCGTGACGTGAGCCAACGCATCGCCGCCTTGAGCCCCCGTCCGCAGAAAGCCGTCGGCGACGACGACGACTTCGACGCGGCATTCGACGGCTTGTTCGAAAAATAGTCGAAGGTCGAGCGCCGAGCGACGAAGCCTGCATGCTCGACGGAGTGCGCGCAGCGTGCGAATGCGGGTGCGCTCGATCGACTCGGGGGCGAACGAGCTCTGCTCGTCGCCCCCGAATGCTCGGCCTCGGCTCCTGCCGGTCTTTCGCCAACCTCAGGCGATGAGCTGGTTGAGCTGACCCGAGTCCGAACCGAAGTTGTCGGGCAGGCCCATGGCCGCGAGCAGGGTGTTGTGAAGCCGCGAGTTGTTGGAACGCCCGGCGTCCACGTACTGACCCTGCTTCAGGTAACCACCCGCGCTGCCAGCGATGATGATGGGGAGGTTGTCGAACGAATGCGACGGCCCCTGCGCAACGTGGCTCGTCCAGAGCGCAAACGCATTGTCGAAGAGCGGCCCGTTGGGCGTTTGAATCTCCGACCACTTGTCGAGCAAGTACTTGAAGGTGTTCATGCGAATGCGGTCGATGGCAATGTGCCACTCGAGCGCCTGCGGAATGGCCGCGCCCATCGTGCCGTCGCTCTGAATGCGGTGGCTCACCCAGTGGAACCGCTCCACGACTTGCCCGTTCACGGTGTAGCGCGTGCCGTCCGTACCATCGCCGACTTGCAGAGTGGCAACGCGGTTGGCGTTGCACGCGAAGGTGAGCCCCACCAAGTCCATGTGCAGCTTGGCCACCTCCTCGATCTGACCGTTCTGACGGAACGCGTTGCCCGTGTTCATGGCTTCGAGCGCGGACTTGTTCAGACCCGCCTCGGTGCACGCCGATCCCATTTGCTGCATGGTGACTTCCATGTCTCGAATGGTCGAAAAGTGCAGATCCAGGCGATCCTGGTCGGCCTTGCTCAGCTGAGGACGGCTCTTCAGGTCGTTGATTTGGTCGCGGATCAGGTCGTTCACGCTGTTGCGGCGGAGTGCCAGCTGATCGGCCATGGGCGTGGGCTCCCCGGTGCCCGGATCCAGGAGGCCGGCCAGGCGCTGGTACACGTTGTACGGGTTGCCTTCCGCGGCGCGCACTTGGCCTGCCCTGCTGAACGACAGCTTCTCGTCGATGTAGCCGCCCTTCATGCCCGAGTAGAGCGCGAGCGGGCTGACGCCCTGCGGATTCAACGCGTCCGCCATGACGGTATCCACCGAGGGGCCCGTCGACGTGGCTTGGTTTCCGTTGCCGGTGGGGCCGCGGCCCGTGAGGCACTGCACGAGACCCTGCGCGTGACCGCAGCCGGTGATGCCGGTGGGGTACTTGATACCTCGCACGATGAGGAGCTTGGACGCGTGCTCGGCGAGAATGCCCGTGCAGCGCTCGGCCGCAGAAGCGGTCATGTTCGCCGTGGTCAACGCACCTACCGCGCTGGGCCAGAAGCGCTCCGGCTCCTGCCCGTACTGCTGCACCACGCCGTTGGCAGTGCAGATGAAGAGCCCGAACACGGGCTTCTTTCCCTCTTGGGCGAACGCCGACCGTGACGGCATACCCTCCAAGAAGGGCAAGGCAACGCCCGCCGTGCCGGCGGCATACAAGAACGCGCGACGATTGATGGTCTTCTTCGAGTAGTTCATTGGGCGGCTCCCGACCTCGCGCTCACGAATTGCGGACTCTTGATCATGGCCAAAAGGAGATTCTTGACGGACGCGTCCGACTCGCGGCTCGCCGCTTGGAGCGCCGTAATGAGCTCCGACTCTCCCGCGCCGATGTCGCGACCGAAGGCAAACTCCGCCAGGTTCGCGGCGTAGCAAGCGTGCGCCACGTTGGTTTCGGCGAGCTGCGTCGTCATGTCGGTGATGTCCGTGAACGTCAACATGCCGTCGAGCACGTTCAGCGTACCCGTCGTGTCGATGGGATTGCCGTTGTCCATCGTGCGGGCCTGGCCCATGGCGTCGAAGGTCTCGAGCGCGAAGCCAGGCGGATTGATCACGTTGTTGTGACAGTTGCCGCAGATGCCTTCGCCGGTGTGAGCCGTCACGCGCTGACGATTCGTTTGCCCGGGGATGGGATCCGGCAGCGGGGGAATTTCTCCGGGCGGCGGTGACAGCTCGGCGCAGAGGATGCGATTGTTGACGTCCACGCCGCGGTGAATGGGGTCGGGGACGCTGAGGTTCGCGTTGTAGGCGAGGAAGCCAACACGGGTGAAGTAGCCGGGACGGCTACCGTCGAGCACCACCTGCGTGAGCGTGGGGCTCTGCGAAGTGAGCCCGTAGAAGCCCGCGATGTCGGCGTTGACGAACGCCACGTCCGACGTGAGAATTTCACGCAGGCCGCGGTTCTCGGCGTACACGTAGTCGAAGAACAACGAGTCCGCCTCCATGAGCACGGGGTTCAGCTCCTCGCTGAACGTCGGGAACATGGTCGTGTTCTTGAGGATGGACTTGTAACGCTCGAGCCCGAAGAGCTCGCCGTGAAAGTGCTCCGCTACGACGCGCGTGTCCGTCTCTTCGAGCATTTGCAAGACGAGTGACTCGAGCCCTTCGTCCGTATCGAGCGCGCCCGACGCCGCCGCGTTCAGGAGGTCGTCCGAGGGTGTGGTGTTTCGCAGCAGGAACGAAACCTTCGTGGCCAGCTCCGCGCCGGACAGGCGCTGGCCGTCGGGTGACAGCTCCACGCGGTAGATGAAGTGCGGAGACTGAAGGAGCGCCTCGACGAACACGCGTGCGCCGTCGGCGAACGCGTTCCCGCTCGCGTAGAAGGTAGCGCCGGACGCCCACAGCGCCTCGAAGGCAGCTTGCTCCTTTTCCGACAGGTCACGCCGGAAGGCACGCTTTCCCGTCGCCGCAATGACGGCCGCCGAGTCTCCGGCCGGGCCGAGCTTGGCGAGCTTCGCCGGGTCGGTGGCCACGCTCTCCGCGACGGTCTCTGCCGAGCGCTGATAGTCGACGCGCAGAGTGTCCGTGACGTAGAGCGCGCGCTCGTTGTTCGAGAACTTCCCGTCGGGAGGATCGGAGATGAAGCTGGTCGAGAGCCCCGTCGCGGCGTCCAGTTGGAGGACGTCGCGGACGCTGTTTTCCCACTGCGGGTGGGTCAGGCGCACCACACGGTAGTACTCGGGGCGACCCTTGAGCTTGAGCCCGCCGGGGAGTGTAACGACCTCTCCACCGCCCGTATTGCCGCCGCCGCCGGTCGACGAGGTCGACCCGCCCGTCCCGGAGGACGAGCCTCCGCTGCTGCCGCTCGCGTCGGCGTCTCCGTCAAGTGCTGCGGTGCAGCCGATGGCGCCAAAGTACAGCGCCGAACCGATGGCCAACCAGGAGCGTACCCTCATGAGTCGTGTCTTTCGTAGGTCGGGTGCGTGACCTGCGGCGCACACCTTCGCGCTCCCCACAGGCTACCTTCCTACTGACACGGGCCACCCACGGCCGGGAGGCGCATTCTCTCTCCCCCGCCCAGTGCAAGTTTTTCCGGTGAACGGAAACGCTGCGGACAGAGTGGCGAAACCCCAAAAAAACTGCGACGCGGCGACCACAAACGGGAGCGAGCCGCTCCCGAGGAACGGCTCGCTGACAGGGCCCTGGTTCGAGCTCAGGGCTTCGGCGTAGCCGGCGCCTTGGGGGCTTCCGGCTTGGCGTCACCGCCGGAGGCGGGCGCGCCGCCGTTGTAAAGCGTGATGAGGCGATCGGTCAGATCGAGATCACTGCGGACGTACGGCACGGCCTGCTTGTCGATCACCACGTCGAAGCCCTCCTGCGTCGCCAAGCGACGAATCAGGCCCATCGTTTTCTGGAAGAGCGGCTGCGTGAGTTCGTTCTGCTTCTTCTGGAGATCTTTGTTGTACTCCACGAAGACCTGCTGCAGAGCCACCATTTCGCGCTGCCACTTTTCCGCGCGACGCTGCAGAGCCTCCTGACTGAGTGCGCCCTTCTGCTTTTCGATGTCGGCGCGCTCTTGCTCCAACTCGTTTTGCTTGCCGTCCAGCTCTCGCTGCTTGGAGTCGAACAGCTTCTTGAGCGTGGCCTGCATACGCAAGCCGTCCTCGGTTTCCATGATGGCGCGCTGCGTGTCCACGACGGCGACTTTCGTCTGCGCGTACGCGGCACCGGCCAACGTGGTCAACACGGCAAAAGCGGCGACCTTCGCTTTCGACCCACGCAACGCCTTACGCAGACCGACGCTCCCCGAAACTTCACGGAGCTCCTCGCCCTGAAAACGCGCGCACTTCTGCCCAATCTTCATAGAGCGCCGGCTTAACCGTGGGTCGGGCTTAGGTCAAGGCGGCACGAAGCCGCCTCCTCGGAGGCCGGCGACCCGTCACCGCCCACGGAGGCGCTTCCAGCCCCGACTCTCAGAATCCAGCCCCGACTCTTAGAATCCAGCCCCGACTCTCAGAACAAGACGAGGTCCGAAGCGTCCTCCGCCTGTTGCGCGAGCAGGCTTCGGGTTTCGTCGTGCCGCTCCACGGCCAGCGTGTACAGCTCCGCGAGCAGCGCGGGGTGCTGCTTGATGACCGCCATGAACTCCGACGCCGGCAAATGAAGGGTCACCGAGGGGCAGTCCGCGACCACGGCGGCCGTCGCCGGGCGGCGCAACACCATGGCCACCTCCCCGACCACATCCCCCGCGCCGAGCACGGCGACCCGCGTCGCCTCCCCGGCGCTACCGGCCACCACGGCGAGCGACCCCGACGCCACCAAGTGGATGCCGCTCCCCTCCTCGCCCTCGGAGATCAATTTTTCTCCGGTCTCGAACGTACGCGTCACGAACTTGTCGAGCAGCGCGTGTCGCTCCGCGGCACGCAGCGGGCGCAGCACCGCGCTGGTGCGCACCAGGTTCTCGATCATCCGCCTTCGACAGTACTTGGCGAGCACCTGCCCGAGCTCGGGATGAAGCTCCGCGACGCGGTCGAGCGCTGTGCGATCCGCGCGCAAGACGATGCTGGGGCGGACGGAAACGACGCTCGCGGCACGCGGGCTGCGCGACAAGAGCGCCATTTCACCGAAGAGGTTGCCCGCGCCGAGTCGCGCCAGCACCGTATCGCCACGCCGCACCTCGAGCTCGCCGCGCGCCGCGAGATACGCGGAGTCGCCGACGCCACCTTCTTCAATCAAAGCGTGTCCCGCCGCGACCAACTCGAGCTCGAGCGCGCGCACGAACGCCCGCACGCCCTCCGGTCCGAGCTGCAGCCACAACTTTTCCGTGGGCGAGATGCCGCTGGGCGTCACCTTGGCGAGCTCCGCCGATTTTGCAGCCGCGAGCGCCCGTGCCTCGAGCTCCGCCGGCGTGGCGTCGATGGGAGTCAGTGTTTCGCCCTCCAGCACCGGCGGCGCCGCAGGCGCCGCCTCCGCGCGAGGCCGTCCCAACGCGTCACCGATACGCTGGAGCTCCGCCGTGACGTCCACGTCCAGCTCGCGGAGCGCGTGGACGGCGCCCGCCGCGAGCGACAGAGAACGCGCCCTCACGGCGACGCTCACCGCGCTCTTCAATGTCTCTTCGGCTGCGGAGGCTGAACCGAGCAAAGCGAGCGCTTTGCCCGCGAGCAGGAGCGCTGCCGCATCCGGGCGCGCCTCGATCAACGGCAGAACCGCACCGAGCGCTCCCGCAGGTTCGTTGGCCAAGAGCTGCTCGATGGACCGATCGAGCGGACGAGGCGACACAGCGCTGACTCCCATCGTGCAGAGCCTATCACGATCAGGTCTCTTGACCGTCTTCCTCTGCGCTCGACGTGGCTTGTCGGTCTCGCTCCTCCCCCCACGCACCTCCCTCGAGCGCTCGACTCATGGCCGCCGCCGTGGCGCCGACGAGAGGGACGAGGAACGGATAGTCCATGCGGGTCGGCCCCACGACGCCCACCGCACCGCGAGCCATCGCGGCCCCGCTTCTGTAAGGAGCCGCCACGACGCTCACGGGGTGCCCCACGACACGCGTCGTTTCCTCTCCCAAAAAGACCTGCACCTTCGCAGAAGCGAGCGTGGAGTCGAGGAGCCTCACGAGCTCCTCACGATCCTCGAGCGCGAGCATGAGCTCGCGCAGTCGCTCGCCCTCGACCACCTTGCCGTCCATCAGCCTCGAACGACCCTCGACGATGAGATCTTGGGAACGTGCGGAGCCCTCGAGCGCCGCTTGGAGCAACGTCGCCCCCACGCGGAGAAGCGCCTCGAGCTCGTCGCGCTCGGCCGACAGCAAGAGCGCCGTGTGCTCTCGCAAGTCGCGGAGGTTCCGACCGGTCACGGCGCCGTCCAGCAGATTGTGAACCCGCTCGAGCTGCGCTGCGTCGAGGTGGCCCTCCGTCGCGATGAAGCGATTCTCGACCGTGCCGTCCGACATGACGATGACGCTCAAGAGCTCGTTCGGACGAGTCGGGATGAAGCGCAGGGTTTGGACCTTTCGATCCTCGCCCCTAGCTTGAACCAAGACGGCCGGGACACCGCTCAGATCGCTCAGCAGCTTCGCCGTTTCGCGCATGAGGTCGGCCCCCGGACGCAGCTCCGAGAACAGCTCCCGAATGCGCGCGGCGTCCTCGCGCGGCAGCTCGCGTACGCGCATGAGGGCGTCGATGAACAAGCGGAAGGCGCGCTCGGTGGGGATGCGCCCCGCCGAGGTGTGCGGCTGAGCGAGGTAGCCCTCGTCCTCGAGCTCCTTCAACTCACTGCGAATGGTCGCGGCCGAGAGATCGAAGCCGTACTTATTGATGAGCGTACGACTTCCGACGGGTTCGCCGCTTGCGATGAACTCGGTGACGACCGCATAAAGGACGGCGCGCCCGCGACGACTCGGACCTTCCATGGTTGCCCTTTTTTCTCCACGCACGCGCCAACGTCAAAGTGTCTCGCACGAGACTGCCCCAAGGCTCGCGACCGAAGTCGGTCAGTGTCGGGAATCGGTCAGTGTCGGGAACACGGAGCGCGCCTTCCAGCGAAATCCTTGACAGTTTTGAGGCACCCCCTGATGATTTCGCCCGAGTTTTTCCCTTACCGCCCCCTGAGGAGGCTTCGTGACCACCAAGCTGCTGGCCGTCGACGACAGCAAGACCCTACGCAAGGTCCTGGAAATCACCTTCGCCGGAGAGAATTTCCAGACTGACTTGGCGGGGAACGCCGACGAGGCCTTGGCCCGCCTCCGTGCGAACAAACCACAAGTCGCTTTGGTCGACGCCGGGCTCGGCGCCACGAGCGGCTACGACCTGTGCCAACGGATCAAGAGCGAGGCGCCGGAGGTCGCCGTGCTGCTGCTCTCGAGCAAGCATCGCCCGTACGACCAAGGACGCGGCGCACAAGCCGGTGTCGACGACTACATGGATAAGCCGTTCGACACCCAAAAGCTGATCGACAAGGTGCAAGCGCTCGTCGCTCTCAGCGCGGCGCGCCCCGTCGTCGCGGCTCCTGCCCCTGTCGCTCCGGCCCCCACGGTGAGCACGTCGGCCGCGGTCAGCGCGCCGCCTGCTCCCTCGTTCGCCGCACGCCCCGCGGCCCCGGCACCGCAAGTGCGGCCTTTCAGCCCCGGCTCTTTCGGCGCGAGCCCCGTGGTCAGCGGGGCTCCCGTCGCGCCCGGCGCTGGGGCGACAAGCGTAGGCTCCGCCGCCCCCGCACCCCGCCCCCAGATGGCCCCCGTGGCTCCCGTCGTGTCCGAGCCACCGGTTCGCTCCGCTCCGCCGGTTGCGGCGCCGCGACCCACCGCCCCTGTGAGCCCCGCAGCGCCAGAAGTCGCTGCCGCCATCGGCGCGGACTTCGGGACACAGCTTCAGGGCCTCGGCCTCAGCGCTCAGCAGGTCGAGAGCGTGCTCGCTCTTTCCCGCGACGTGGTCGAACGCGTCGTTTGGGAGGTGGTGCCCGTCCTCGCCGAAACGTTGATCAAAGAAGAGCTCGCGCGGCTCACCGCCGAGTAATCGCAAGCTGCGAGCGGCGCTCCGCGCAAGCGCGGGCGGCGACTCCCACGCCCCTCGACGCGCCTTTCCACTCTTGGTGGGCCGGCTCGCTCGGACGCAAACTCGCGCTCTGAGGAACTCGCGGCGCCTTCGTTGGTTATCGCACCGATTGTCTGCACCCAGTTGCCTCACGACCTGGAGACTCGACCTGGAGTGAGGCGCAGCCAAGCAGCGTGCGCAGGGACACTTACATGAACCGCCCGTCGTGCGAGACGTTACTGCCTCGTTCGTCGAGCGGACTCGGGGGACGCCCCCCAAAAAAGTCCGTCAAACCCTCTAGGAATCTGCGCGAGCGCGAGGTACCGCTCGCGCACCAAACCTGATACGAAGAAAGCTGGCCCATTCGCTGGCGATTTTCCGATCGAGGCTTCGTGGCAGCCGACGACGAGTTTCTACTGGACGACGAAGGCGAGCAAACCGCCGTATTGAACCTGGCGGACCTGCGAAGCCTGCATGCGCCGAAGCAGGACCGGCACCTCTTGGTGCGCGTCCAGGGCACCCAGCTCGGCAAGGTGCATCCGCTCGGAACGCAGCCCATCCACATCGGCCGCAGCCAAGAGGCGGAGCTTTGGCTCTCGGACGACGGAGTCAGTCGTCGCCACGCGCGCCTCGTTCCCGAGGGCGGGCGGTTTTTCGTGGAGGACCTGGACTCGGCGAACGGCACCTTCGTGCAGGGTGAGCGCGTCAAACGCCGCCGCTTGGACGATGGGGACCTGATCCAAATCGGACCCACCGCGGTGTTTCGCTACTCCATCGCGGACGCGGACCAGGAGACGCTCCTGGAGCAGCTGTACTCCGCGAGCGTGACCGACGCGCTGACGGGCGCGAGCAACCGCGAGCACTTCGATACTCAGCTCGCGAGCGAGCTCTCGTATGCGCGCCGCCACAAGGCCGACTGCGCCGTGGTCCTCTTCGATTTGGATCACTTCAAGAAGGTCAACGACACCTACGGGCACCAAGCCGGTGACGAGGTCTTGATGTCCGTGGCCCGCGCCGTGCGCAAGGAGCTGCGCGCGGAAGACATTTTCGCTCGCTACGGCGGCGAAGAGTTCGCCGTCATCATGCGCGGCATCGACGCGCGCGGCGCCGCCGCGCTGGCCGAGCGTCTACGCGCCGCGACCAGCTTTCTCGTCATTCAACACGGCGGCCACTCCATTCGCGTCACCTTGAGCGCCGGCTGTGCCTCCGCGCGCGAGCTCCCGGAGCCCCGCGGAGAAGACCTCGTGGGCGCCGCCGACCGGCGCCTCTACGCCGCCAAACGCGCCGGACGAAACCGCGTCGTGTTCGCCGACTGACGTCTTGGTAGCCGCCGGAGCGTGCTGCGACGCACGAGGTCTGCCCGCGGGAGCGGCCGCCCCCGTGCGCGATTCCGCCGAGGCCGAGATGTCCCTCGATCCGTCGCGGTTTTCTTGCGTCGCTCGTTCTTCTGCGCGGGCCCGTTGTGAGACGCGCGGCTCCCGTGTCATGCCTCGCTTCCGATGTTCGAGCTGAAGGTTCGTGTGGATCCCGAGCTCAGTGATGCTCTCGCCGGCTGCCTCTTCGAAGCCGGCGCGGAGGGCGTGGAAGAGCGAGAAGACGACGAGGGATTCGCGCTCGTCACCTACGCAGAAGATGCGGCAGCGCTCGATCCGCTCGCGCACGCCGTGGAGGAGTTTCGCGCGGGCGTGGCGGTGGTTTTTCCGGACGCCTTCGTGGGACCGACCGAGCGCGGCCAGCGTGACGACTCGTGGCAACGCACTTGGCTCGACGCGCTGGAGCCCGCGGCCGTGACCGACCGCTTCGTGCTTCGCCCGCTCCACAGAGCGCCGGCGCCCGACGACGAAAGCACGATTTGGTTCGAGCCCGACGCATGCTTCGGCTCCGGCAGCCACCCCACCACGCGTTTGGCGGCGCGCGCCGTGCAGGCCGCGTGTGAAGAGAGGCCCGGGGCGCGTCTGCTCGACGTCGGGACGGGCTCCGGCGTGCTTTGCTTCGTGGCGCTCCGCTCGGGCGCGGGCTCTGCGCTCGGCCTCGACATCGATCCGCGTGCGGTCGCAAACGCCACGAAAAATGCCGAGCTGAATGCTCTCGGCGCTGGGTGCGAGTTTTCGGCCTTGCCCGTGGCGGAGCTCGACGGCGAGTTCGATCTGGTGGTGGCCAACATCGACGCCCCGACACTGCGCGCGCTCGCGCCGGCGCTCGCCGCGAGGCTTTCGCCCCGCGGTGAGCTGTTGGTGACGGGTCTCTTGCTCGAGCAGGAAACGGACGTACGCGGCGCCTTCGAGGCCACCGGCTTGACCGTGCGGAGCCGCGCTGATTTGGGCGAGTGGGTGCTGCTCGAGCTCACGCGCGCGTGAACCCGTGTGGAAGCCCGTGTGGAAGCCCGTGTGTGAGCCCATGTGTGAGCCCATGTGTAGGCGGAGCGCTCGAGCCCGAGCGCCGCTGCCTCGCGTCACGCGCGGCGCCTGAAGTAGTCTTCCAGCGCGTCGAGCAGCCCTTCCACCGTAAACACGTCCGCGACCACGTCGACTCGTAGCCCGGCGCGCTCCGCGGTGTCGCGCGTCACGGGTCCGATGCACGCCACGGTGAGCTTCGAGAGAGCGTCCCGCCCGCGTTCTCCGAGCGCCTCGACGAGTGAAGCGACCATCGAGCTCGACGTGAAAAGCACGACGTCCGCCGTTTCGACCGTATTGCGTAGGCGCTCACGCGCGGGGCCGCGCACGGCACGCGTTTCGTACACCGCCACCACGTCCACCTCCGCGCCGTGCGCGCGAAGCGCTTCCGGCACGACGTCACGCGCCACGAGCGCACGCGCCACGAGCACCCGACCGAGCCCACGGCCCTCGCCCGAAGCGCGGCTCGACAAGGCGCTCACGAGCGACTCTGCGACGTATTCGGGCGCGACCAGATCCGCACGAATCCCGCGCGAAGACAGCGCCTCGCCCGTCTTGGGACCGATGACGGCGACGCGCGCCGCGCCGAACGCCCGCGCGTCGAGTCCCTCGGCGTCGAGCGCGTCCCAGAAGCGCGCCACGCCGTTTTGGCTCGTGAAGACGACCCAGTCGTAGGTGCCGACGCTCTGCGCGGCGCGCGCCACCGCGTCCGGATCCGGCGCCGCTTCGATGGCGATGGCCGGCTCGAGCACGGCTTCTGCGCCGCGCTCGCGAATGGCGAGCGCGGTGCTCCGTGCTTGCTCCACGGGGCGTGGCACGAGCAGGCGCTTTCCGAAGAGGGGCTGTGCGTCGAACCAGGCCATTTTTTCACGCAGCGCCACCGTCTCGCCGACGATGATGACGGCGGGGTTGGTCACGCCCGCGGCGCGCACGCGCTCGGCGACGGTGCCCAAGGTGCCTACGACCACGCGCTGGTTCGGACGAGCGCCCCACTGCACGACGGCCACTGGCGTCGCTTCGTCCCGTCCACCGTCCACGATGGCGCGCACGATTTCCTCGAGGCGGCGCATGCCCATGAGCACACAAATGGTGTGCGTCGCGGTGGCGAGCTTGCGCCAGGCGTCCGGCGACCAGGCCTTGCCCTCCCGATCGCTCCCGGTGATGAAGGTGACGCTCGACGAGAGATCGCGGTGCGTGAGCGAGATGCCAGCGTAGGCAGACGCGGCGACCGGGGACGCGATGCCGGGCACGATTTCGAACGGAATGCCGGCGTCGGCGAGGGCGAGCGCCTCCTCCGCGCCGCGCGCGAACAAGAGCGGATCTCCGCCCTTCAGGCGCACGACACGCTTGCCCAAACGGGCCCAGTGGATGAGCTCGCTCGTGATGTCGCTCTGCACGGCGCTCTCTTCTCCAAAGCGTTTGCCGACGTCGTGCTTCTCCGCGGAGGGACACAAGTCGAGCAGGGCCGGATGGGAAAGTGCGTCGTGGAGGACCACCTCGGCGCGCGACAAAAGCTCCGCTCCACGCACCGTGATGAGACCGGGGTCGCCAGGACCCGCCCCGACCAACCAGACCTTGCCCGTCTCGGCGCCTTGGCTCATTGCCGGCGGACCCTACAGCAAATTGCACCGCGAGCACGTGCAGCCGACCCTGCTTGGGGTGACCCCAAAGCTCCCCCAAGGTCTACCGCCACGCGCGTCCTTGACGTCTCCCCCCGCCCCGGCAACACTCTCGCACTCTGTGGGACCGTGTGGTTTTCGTCACACCGTGTGGTTTCCGCTGCAAAGCTAGTTCTTCCGTCACCACGTAGTTCCCGCGCGCGGGAGCTTTCCCCGCTCATCAGGTCGTCGGCCACCCACCACGAGAGCTCGAATGCCCGTCCAGGACCCTCGACTCCCCTTCCCCGCGGCAAAGTCGCCCCCGGCGCTGGACGTCGACCCTCTGACGGCCCCGGACGCTGCCACACAGCGCCCCGTAACGGACCGTTGGGTCGCCACCGACGGCATCATCGCGCTCGGCCCCGTTCCTCTGGCCACTCTGCTGCGAGAAGTCGCGCAGGCCAAGCTGCAAGCCGGAGCTTTGGTGCGGCACGAGTCATGGCTCGTGTGGCGACGCTTGGACGAGGTGGCGCATCTGACGCAAGAGGCACGTCGCCGCACCCTGCAAAGCTGCGCCGACATGAGCTCTTCGTTGGACCAACGCGCACGCAGCCCGAACAGCGTGCCGCCGCCGCCGCCGTCGAGCGCCGAGCTCACACGCGCCGCGAGCGACTCCGTGCCTCCTCCGCCCAGCTCACGGCGCCCCGTCGACCCCATCGGCGTGCTCACGCAGGCGCGCACGCTGGAGGACGCCCTGCTTTTGACACTCTCCACGATCGTTGCCGCCGCTCGGGCCGAAGTCGGGCTCTACCATCGCCTCCACGCGGACCTCGACGCGCTGGTGGTCGCGGGTGCCCACGGCGCTGGCGCCGAGCTCCTCCTCGGCGAGCGCTTGGGGGACAGCGACCCGACCCTCGCCGCCGCGCGCAACGGCATCACCGTGGTCGCCGAGCCGCAGCCGGGAGAGGTGGGACGCCACCTGCTCGGCCGCATGAGCCGCTGTATCCCCGTGTCACGCGGCGCCGCCATGGTTCCGCTGTGGCACGCTGGGTCCTTGGTGGCCGTGTTCGAGGTGGGGCGCGCGCTTCGTCCGTTTTCGGCTCGCGAGGTGGCGCGCATCGAGGACATCGTGCAGGCGCTCGCCGAGCACATCGTGGTCAAGGGCTGGGACACCTGAGCGGCCCGCCGCGCCCTCGCCCCTGCGCAAGGGCGTCGCGGCTGTGCTACCAGTTCGGCCCATGAGGCACCTGGTGGGCGCGAAGCTGCTGACGGCGACGTTCGTCGTGCTGTTCGGCCTGCAGACTCCGGCCTGTCAAAACTGCGACACGAGCGGCGATCCCATCGACTACACCGAGGGCATCACGGACCCCACCCGCACCTCCTACGAGTCGACGCCCTTGAACGGAGAGTGGCTGCACTTTCCGCCCGGTCGCACCTACGACCTACGCCACAATCTCCGGGACGATCCGAACGGACCGCTCCTCGTCCAGTCGTACGTGAGCTTCAAGTCACGCCTTTCGGAGGGCGCCGGCAGCACCACGGAGAACCCCAACAACTTCTCCGAGTCCGCCGGCAACCAAGTCGTCTACGAGTCCACCGAAAAGCCGCAAACCATCCGCGTGCGCAACGACACCTGCGCGGACTTCTACGTGCGCATCGTGGCGATGGTCGCTCCTGGCACGGGCCTACAAAGCCTCGGCGGCGCCGGCGGCGACGCCTCGACGGGCGGCAGCGCGGGCGTCCCCTGAGCGCCACGGTCAGCGCGCGGAGCGCGTGGGCTCACTCGGCGGGAGCACGCGAGAACTGCAGCTCGTAGAGCGCGGCGTACAAGCCACCTTCCGCGAGCAGCTCGTCGTGCGTGCCGCTCTCGACGATGCGCCCCTTCTGCAGGACGACGATGCGATCCGCCGCGCGGATCGTGCTCAGCCGGTGCGCCACGATGATGGCGCTGCGTCCATCGAGCAGCTTTTCCAGACCTTCTTGGATACGCGCCTCCGTGTCGCTGTCCACCGAAGCCGTCGCCTCGTCCAAAATCAGAATGCGCGCGTCCCGGTAAATGGCTCGAGCGAAGGCGATGAGCTGCCGCTCTCCCGCCGAGAAATTGGCGCCCAGGGGCGCGACGGGCGCGTGGATGCCGCCCGAGCGCCTCACGAAGAGGTCCAGCGCCCCGACGTGCGAGAGCGCTGCCTCGACGCGCGCGGGATCCGGCACCTCGCCCGCCGCAACGTTCTCGGCCACGGTGCCCGCGAACAAGAACACGTCTTGCGGCACGACGCCGAAGGTACGGCGCAGCTCGTGACGCGGAAGCGTCGTGACGTCTCGGCCGAAGACGCGCACCGCGCCGCGCTGCGCGTCGTACAGACGAAGCAGGAGCGCCGTGATCGTCGACTTTCCGGACCCGGTGGGCCCCACCAGCGCGATTTTTTCTCCGGGACGCGCAGAAAGGCTGACGTCCCGAAGCACGTCCACGCCCGGCTTGTACGCGAACGTCACGTCGCAGAGCTCGACCGCGTACTCGTCCGAGCCGTTCGCGCCTTCGCTCTTCTGCGGCGCGTCCGGCTCGTTGAAGTCGAAGAGCCCCACCACGCGCTCCAACCCGGCGAGGGCGCTCTGGAGAAGCGTGTAGCGCTGCGCGAGTTGGCTCACGGGCTCGAAGAACTGCGTGAGGTAGGCCGAGAACGCCACCACCGTGCCGAAAGAAACCGAGTGGTAGCCGAGCGCCACGATGATGGACGCGAGGCTGATGGCGCTCACGGCGTCGATGGCCGCGTCCTGGACGGAGTCGTATTTGATGGAGCGGATGTTGGCGTCGCGGTACGCCGCGTTGATTTCGTCGAACTCGGCCGCCACGCCGCGCTGGCGTCCGTAGGCTTGGATGACGGCCATGCCGTTCACCTGCTCGTTCATGTTCGCGTTCATGCGCGCGGTCTTGCCGCGAATTTCGCGGAACGCGTCGCGCGCTCCCCGCCGCACCACGCGCAAGAGCAGCGCAATGGGCGGCGTCGCCGCGAAGGCGATCAGCGCGAGCCGCGCGTCGAGAGCCAACATGAGCGCCACGATGCCGACCAGACGCACCAAGTCGCCGATGGCGCTGAGCGCGCCGGACGCGAACAGCTCCGAAACCGCGTCCACGTCGTTCGTGACGCGCGTGACCAGGCGCCCCACGGGCTGCCGATCGAAGAAGCCGAGGCGTAGCCCGCACAAGTGTCGAAAGCCCTTGATGCGAAGGTCCGCCATGGACCGCGCGCCGAGCACCTGTACCGCGTACATTTGCGCGAACTGCAGGAGCTGCTCGAGCACGGCGACCGTCGCGAACGCCGCGCCGCCCCACATCATCACGCTCACGTCCCCGCTCTGCACGCCGTCGTCGATGGTGCGCAGCATGATGAGCGGCCGCGTGAGCGCGAGCAGCGCCGTCACGATGACCGTCACGGTCGCGATGATGAGGAGCCCCTTGTAGGGGCGCACGAAGGGCCACAGCGTGGCCAGAAGGCGCAAATCCGGTCGCGCCTTGCCCTGTCCTTCTTCGTGAAACTCGGCCAGCGCCCGACGCGCGCCCGATGCACCCGAACCCGATGCACCCGAACCCGATGCACCCTGAGCCGCGGCGGTCACGAGACCCTCCCCAGCGCCGGCAGATCGAGCTCTCCCAACTTTTCGAGCTCACTCTCGATGCGCTGTTCTTCCGCGAACGTCGCGTAAATCCCCTTCTGCGCGAGCAGCTCGTCGTGCGTGCCGCTCTCGACGACACGTCCTCGGTCGAGCACCAGGATGCGATCGCAGCGTCGCGCCGCGGCGACGCGGTGAGTCACGAGTACGACGCCGCGCTCCGCCCTTTGCTCGTCGATGGCCTCCAAAATGCCCTTCTCCGTGCGCGCGTCCACCGCGCTCAGCGGGTCGTCCAGAACGAGCACACGCGGCCCGAGCACGAACGCCGACGCCAAAGCCACGCGCTGCTTTTGTCCGCCGGAGAGCTGAACGCCGCGCTCCCCCACCACCGTATCCAACCCGTCCGGGAGCGCCAAAAGCTCGTCCAAGACGTGCGCCCGTGACGCGGCCTGACGGATCGTGAGCAGCGAGGCCTCCGAGTCGGGGTCTTCGAGCGAAAAGCCGATGTTGCGGCCCGCCGTGGTCGAGAACAGAAACGCGTCCTGTTGAGCGTAGCCGATGGCGCCGCGCAGCGAGGCGAGCGGCAGATCGCAAATGTCGGCGCCGTCCAGAAAGATGCTTCCAGGCGGGGTGGGCAGAAGACGCGGCAAGAGCTTGGCGAGCGTGGACTTGCCGCTCCCCGTGCGGCCCACGATGGCCACGGACGCACCCGGCCGAAGCGTGAAGCTCACGCCCGAGAGCACCTCGTGATCGCCGTAGGCGTAGTGGAGGTTTCGCACCTCGATGTCGCCGGCCACGTGCGCCGGAGCCGGCAACGGGCCGTCCAAGATGTCGGGCTTTGCCTCGTACACCTCCGCCAGACGCGCGTACGCGGCGCGCCCGCGCTGCAGGAGCCCGACCAAGAACCCGAGCGCCATGAGCGGCCATGTGAGCCGCCCGAGCGCACGAAAGAAGGCCAAAAACCCACCCGTGTCGAGCTCCCCCGACAACATGAGCACGCCGCCGTACCAAAACACGATGAGCACGCCGGCCGACGTGATGGCCTGCATGATGGGCCCCATCGAGCCTCGCAGGCGCGCCAGCGACAAGCTCTTGTCCAGGTACTCTGCGTTCACCTTGCGGAAGCGCTCGAGCTGAGCGTCTTCCAGGGCAAAGGAACGCACGAGGCGCGCGCCGGCCACGCTGCTCTGCACCAAGTCGCTCAGCTTGCCGAGCGCGTCCTGGTTGGCCTTGGTGCGCGAGTAGAGCTGCCCCGAAAAGCTCTTGGTGACCAAGAGGAGCATGGGCAGCGGCACCAGCGCGGCCAACGTCAGCTTGGGCGAAATGGACAAGGTGACGCCGAGCGCGCTCACCAGCGCGAACGCCGTGTTGATCACGTTGAGCACGCCGAAGCCCAAGAGCAGACGCACCTGGGTCAGATCGTTCGTGACCCGGCTCATGATCTCGCCCACCGGCATGCGCTGGTAGAACGAAGGCCCGAGGCGCAGCAGCCGGTCGAGCAAGGCCGCGCGCAGCTCGTACTCGGCGATGCGCCCGCCGTTGAAGATGGCCATGCGCGAAAGAACGCGCACGCCGAAGGCCGCCAGCGCCACGCCGACCAACACGGCACCCAGCTCGAGCGCCGCCCGCTGCTGCCCGCTCGTCGCCGCATTGATGGCGCGCATGAGGCGCGTGTCGAACCAGTACTGGGAGAACTGGTACAGCGCGAGCAGCAGGAGCCCCACGCCGTAGCGCGGCAGATGGCGCCGGAACTGCGCGCCGAGAGTCACGGGGAGAGTCTGTGCGTCGAGGATGGGCATGACGGGCAGAGCGGGAGTTGCCCGCTTAGGGCACCTCCGCCCAAACGGCCAGTGGCGCGGGCGCCAAGTTGCACACTTCCTACGCGCCCGCCGAATCCGCCCGCAGAGCGACGTCCCGACTAAAACAGGCCGATACTGAAGTGGAAGGCCCCGATGTCCTCCCAGTAGCGCTCCCCTTCGCTTTCCGAGTCGAAGGCGTCCAGCACGCGCTCGACGTTGAAGCCGTAGTCGAAAACGAGCGGCCCCACGGGTGTGCCGATGCGGAGGCCCGTGCCCACCGCATACCGAAGTTGCGCGGGATTCATGTTCGTGGGGTCGCTCCACAAATTGCCGGAGTCGACGAAGAGCGCCGTGCTCACCGAGCCCCCCAGCGGAATGCGCAGCTCGAGACGCGGGTTGAGGAACACGTCGCCTCCACGGAGCACGACGGCGTCGATGGAAAGACCGGAGCTCGGATCGAGGAGCTGGTCGGCGATGTCCTGGGGAACGAGCGAGTCTTGCAAGTACCCGCGAATCGTGTCGACGCCGCCCATGAAAAACAGACGATCCGGATACGTGCGGGAGTTCGACGTGAGGTGCTGGATGTACCCCCACTGAAAGCTCACGGCGAGCGACACGCCCTGGTCGCCGAGGGGCAGATACCCCGCCACCCGGTTCGTGTAACGCAGGAGCTCACTGCACGTTGCCGCGAACACGCTGCTCGAGCCTTCGTTGCAGCGTCCCTCCGCCTGGTTCACCGGAATGGCCGTCACGTGCTCCACGGAGGCGCTCACCAGTGTGCCGCGCGTTGCGTCCAGGCCGCGGTCCCGCCGATCCCAGGCGCCGCTCAGGCTTTGCGCGTAGGCGTTGGAGCGACCTTCTGGCACGCGCACCGTCTGCGCGAAGCGCGGGTTGTCGCGCACGTAATTTTCGAGTGCGTCCTTCCCTTCGTCGCCGAAAATGTTGGCTTCGTTCAGCTCCACGGAGGCGCCCACCTGAAACCACAGCTCGCGCGTCGGTCGATACAGGAGCTTGGCGAACACCGCGTCTTTGGTGAGGCCGAAGTCGCGCGCGTTGTCCCGCACGTCGAGCCCCTCCAGGCTCAAGCGGTACAACGGGCCGAGTCCCACGTCCGGAAAGGCGAGCGTCACGCTGTTACGCCGCTCGAGCAGCTCCTCGAAGGTGAGCTCCTCGTACTTGGCGCGTACGTCGGGCTCGAAAATGAGGGCCGGCGGACGAAAGCCCAGCTGCGCGCGCAAGGTCAGCTGAATGGCGTTGCCGCCTAGATTACGGTGGCCGTACTCGAAGCCCACGCGGAAGCCTTCGCCGGTGGAGAAGCCCCCCTTCACGTCCACGTACTGCGGCATCCGTTCGCTGACGGTCACCACGACCACTTTTTCACGCGCCGGCACGCTGGGATCTTCCAGACCCACGGAGACGCTCGTGAACGTGCCGAGCGTTTCGATTTGCTCCTGCGTGCGCGTGACGGCGCTCTGCCGATACAAGTCTCCCGGCGCGAGCGCGAGACGCTTGCGGATGAGGCTCTCCCTCGTGCGGTTAGCGCCCACCACCACCACGCGGCTGACGTAGACCGGCTCGCGCTCGCTGATGGTGTAGCGGACGTGGGCGCGAGTGTGGTCCGGTGATAGCTCGAGCTCGAGCTCGACGTCGGCGAACGCATACGCCTCCTCGGCGTAGCGCTCCAAGATGCGGCGCCGCGCCGCCTCGAGCTCGGCGGTGGACACCGGTTGCCCCAGATCCAGCTCGAGCTCTTCGGTGAGCTCCGCCTCGGTGAGCGCGCGGTTGCCCTCGAACTCCACGTCGTAGAGCACCGCTTGGCGCCCGGTGCGCACCGGCAGAACGACGATGGCCTCGGGCTCGCAGCGCACTCCGCGCGACGGATCCGGGCGGCACGTTTCGGTGGGTGTCCGTCCAATCGCGCCTTCTGCGCCGTCGCCGCATTCCACGTCCGGCAACTTCGGCTGACCCAGCGGAATGCAACGGCTGGGCGACGAACGTTGATCGCACGCCCGACGCACCAAGGTGACGGGACCGACGCGCGCGTCGAGGTAACCTTGCGCGCGCAGCACCTCCTCGACGTGGCGCGACGCGCGCTCGTACGCGGCGGGGGAGTACGTGCTCCACGGATCGTCCCGAAAGCGCTCCACCCGCGACGTCGAGCTTCGATTCGGACCCACGGTCTCGTCCAAGAGGCGCGCGTTCGGGGCGTCGACCACGCCGGGCGTCGGCAGCTCCTCCCCGAGCACGCCGTCGATTTCCCGTCCAATCTCCGTGGGCTGCTTGGCGGCGCCGAGACACGGGTAGAGGCGTCGCACCACTCGCACGCGCTCTCGTTCACGCACGCGCAGAACGAGCTCGCTCGACTTTCCCCCCTGGCGACTCAGCTTCTCGGCGCTGACCTCGACGTCCAAGAAGCCACGATCGACGTAGTAGCGTCGAACGATGCCGGCGAGCACCTCCGGCGAGTGATCCTTGCGCTCTCCGAGCTCCAGCGCGGAAAAGAGGCGCTCGGCGTCGAACGTGCGATTCCCTTCGATGCGCACTCGGTACTTCGGGCCCGCCTGCACTCGCACGACGACGTCTCCCGGCCCACGCAGGCGATGCGCGACGACCGCGTCGTAGAAGCCACGCTCACGCAGGCGCGCTTGCAGCTCTTCGTCGGCTCTCTTCAGTGCGGCGACGTCTTGTCGTGCGCCGGGGGACACGGCGTAACTTCGGAGCAGCGCCCCCGTCTCCGGGTGAGGTGGAGAGGGCGCCACCTCGAAGGCGAGCGACGCGATTCGTCTCGGCGGCCCAGGCTCCACGCGCACCGAGAGCAAGACGCGCAGCGGGTCGTCCGTTTCTTCGGGAACGATCACGACGCGAGCGTCGGGGTACCCTGCCTCTCCCAACGTTCGCTCGGCCGCTTCCGCCACCCGCTCGAGCGAGTACGCCGTGACTTCGTCGTCCTCGCGCAGGCCGAGCGAGCTCTCCAGCGTGTCCGCCGGCAAGGGCGAGCCGCTCAGGGTGACGCCGGCCACCAAGCGACGCGGCACGACCTCGATCACCAAGACGGCCGCGTCCGCCGTCGGGCGCTCCACGAAGGCGCGGGCGTCGGCGACGCGCCCCGTGGCAAAGAGCTCGTTCATGGCCCGGCGAGCCAACTCCGCGCTCACGAGCTCCCCCGCACGGGCGCGCCGCACGACGAACTCCTCCTCCCAAAGACCGCCCACGACACGAACGTGGACCGCGGCGAGCGGCAGACCGAGCGAGCTAGCCGCGACGGCCGGTGGGCGCACGTCGACCTCACCTTCCATTTGGGCATGAGCCCAAGGAGCCCAGAGCGTCGTGGTCAGCGCCCAGCTCGCGAAGAGGCGGCGCGCGGCTCTCGCTCCCATCACGGCGGGGTTCTACACCAGCCCGCGCGCTCGGGACGAGGCCACGTCCGCCCCAGAGCCCCGCGGACACCTGTCAATTTCGGGACAAGTTCGCCCTGGTGAGTAGGATGCAGGGCCGAGGTGAGCGAAACGCGCCCACCGCGGCCCCGGATGACGCTCGAGATGGACCCCACGACGACCGCCGCTGCCCCCGAGGCCGACACGCCCGCTGCACCTTCCGTGGAGGTGCATCCGAAGCCGAGCGCTGTGCGCAAGCGCGGCAAGCGTTGGCGCAAGGTGCTGTTCGGAGTCGCCCTCGCTTCGCCCGTGGCCGTTGGGGCGCTTTGGTACGGCGTGCACAACGTCCCTTGGCTCGGACCCTTGGTCGCCAATTCGCTCCGGGCCACCATCGGCACGGACAACGTCGCAGCGCTCGAAGATTTCGTCTACGGCCTGGAAGATCGCTTCAACCAGGTGTGGCGTAAGGACGAAAAGCCGAAGGCCTACTGGAACGTCGCCGAACAAAAAGCCGCAGCCGCCGTGCCGGTCAGCGCGCCCGTGCCCGCCGCGCCGTTGCCCGAGCAGCCTGCCAGCGAGCCCGCTCTGTCGCCCTTCACGCTCCCGGATCCGGGCCCCTTGCACCAGAACGTGGCCGCCCCCGGGGACGGGCAGTGGGTCCCGATGGTGGACGCGCGCCGCCCGGATGACCCGCCCCGCATGCTCAAAATGCTGATTCACCCGGATCGCAGCCGCTCCTGGGCGGAGCTGTTCGTGGTGGCGCTCGACTTGCGTCAGGTGGAGGTGCACCCCGTGGTCGGCTACCAGGAGCCCGCCAGTGACGCGCCGAAAGCCAAGGCCTACCAGCGCTTCGCGAAGATCCCGGCCGAGCATCACGAAGACTTGTTGGCCGCGTTCAACGGCGGCTTCATGGCGGAGCACGGCCGCTACGGCATGAGCGTCGACGGCGTCGAGTTTCTCCCGCCGCGCCCGGACGCCTGCACGCTCGCCGAGTACGACGACGGCAGCCTGCGCGTGGGCACGTGGAAGAACTTGGCGGCCGACTCGGCGCGCATGAAGTGGCTGCGTCAGGCTCCGCCGTGCATGGCGGAGGACGAAAAGCTCAACCCGCTCTTGTCGCTCGAACGGCCCACGAAGTGGGGCGCAACGCTCGACGGCAACACGGTGATCCGTCGCTCTGCCGTCGGCATGGACGCGAGCGGTCAGGTGCTCTTCGTGGCCATCACCAATCACACCACCGCTCCGGCGCTCGCCAAAGGCATGCGCCACGCGGGCGCCGTCAGCATCGCGCAAATGGACGTGAACTGGTCGTACCCGAAGTTCGTCACCTACGAGCCCGTGGACGGCAAGCTCACGCCGGTCGCCTTGGCCGACGGCTTCGAGTTCTCTCCCAACTTGTACTTGCGAGAGCGCGCCATGCGCGACTTCTTCTACGTGACGCGCAAGACGAAGGCATCGAGCAAAGCGACGCCCTCGAGCGACGCCGCGAAGCCTGCGAGCGACGCCGCCCCGTCTACTGCGGACACGGAGGCGCCCTCGGCGCCCACGCCGGCCGCGACCCAACCCTGACGTCGAGGGCGCTCCCCGCGCTTCCTCGACACGGCGAACATGCCCGAGCTTCCCGAAGTCGAAGTCACGCGTCAGAGGCTCGAGCCGCACTGGGTGGGCGCGCGCATCGAGCGCGTCGTGGTTGGAGCTCCGAGTTACTTCTTTTTGACCCCGCCTCGCACGCTCGCAGCGAGGCTCCTCCATCGAACGACGCTCGCGCTCCGTCGCCACGGCAAGCACCTGATTTCCGAGCTGGACGACGGAAGCCGTCTTTTGTGCCACTTGGGCATGACGGGGCAGATGTTCGTGGCCCCCGAGTCCGCCGCCGCAAAGCTCGTCGACGTTCACGTCCACCTCCAACTCACGCTCGCGCGAAACGCGCGCGGAGCGCGCCACGTGCTCGTGTTCCGCGACGTGCGCAAGTTCGGCAAGGTCGAGTGGCTCGCACCGGGCGCCGACGCCACACGCATCGAACGGATGGGCCCCGACGCCCTCGACGTCGACGCGCGCACCTTGGCGCTGGCGCTCGCGTCGCGTTCCATTCCCATCAAGAGCGCATTGCTCGACCAAGCCGTGCTCGCCGGCGTGGGCAACATCTACGCGGACGAAGCGCTCTTTCTGGCGCACGTCGCGCCACAGCGCCCCGCGCGTTCGCTCGACGAAGCGGAGTGCGCTCTGTTGGTCAAGGCGCTTCGCCGCGTGCTCGGCGCCGCCATCCGCGCGGGCGGCAGCACCATCAACGACTTTCGACACCCCGACGGCGGCGTCGGCGGCTACCAACAGAATCACCGCGTCTACGGCCACGAGGGCGCGCCCTGTCCCAGCTGCAAGGGGCCCATCTCACGCGTCGTCATCGCTCAACGCAGCAGCCACTACTGCGCTCGCTGCCAGCGCTGAGTTACGCCCACGCGCCCGCGAGCCGCGGGCCCGAAAGTGAAAAGCGCGGCGGTAGCCAGCGGCACTGCTTCGGGTTAGACGCCGCCCATGACCCAAGACGAGGCAAAGAAAGCAGCGGCGCGGCACGCGCTCAGGTTCGTTCCCGAGGCGGGCTTCGTCGGCCTCGGCACGGGCTCCACCGCGTGTCATTTCATTGACGGCATCGGCGAGCTCGTGCGCGCCGGTCGACGCCTCGTCGGCGTTCCGACGAGCGAACAAAGCCGGGCGCAAGCCGAAGCGCTGAGCATTCCTCTGGCCGATCCGGAAGGTCCCTGGGACGTCGCCCTCTGCGTGGACGGCGCCGACGAGGTGAGCGAGGAGCTCGATCTCATCAAGGGCGGAGGCGGAGCTCAGACGCGCGAGAAAATCGTCAACCACGCTAGCCAGAAGAACGTCATCGTCGTCGACGAGTCCAAGCTCAGCAAGAAGCTCGGTGAGCGCTGGGCGGTGCCCGTCGAAGTGCTCGCCTTCGCGCATCGTTCTACGGCAAACGCGCTCCGACGTTTCGGCAGCGTGTCGCTCAGAGAGAAAGATGGCGTGGCGGTGCGCACCGACTCCGGCAACTACTTGTACGACGTTCGAGTCGGGACAATCGAGACGCCGACACGTCTCGATACGGATCTTCGCGCGGTGCCGGGCGTCGTCGAAACGGGCCTCTTCTGTGGGCGCGCGGACGTCGTGCTCGTCGCGACCGCGGGCGGAGTGCGCGAGCTCGTGCGCCGCTGAGCCGCCGTCCTTCGCCGCTACCAGCGCGAAATTTCGCGCACTATCACCGCTCGCCCGTCGTGGATTCGAGGTGCGCGCGCCGTTCGAAGGCGCGCGCGTTGCCACGTTTCGCACGTCTCGTCCGTGGCTCGTTCGAGGCTGGCTCAGCCCTTGCACAAGAACGCGCGGACGACACGAGTATCCACCCGCATCACGCGGGTGAGGCAGGAGACGGAGATGCGACGGACGAATATGGTTGGAGTGCTCGGCCTGGCGACGCTGCTGGTGGCGGCGACCGCGGCAGCTGAGCCGACTGGACAAGACCCGAATCGGAACGCGGCTGCCGCCGCGCGCCGAGTCGGCGACGGAGCCCGCTCGCTTGCGGGTTACACGGATCGGGTAGCCGATCACTACGACGGCGAGAGCCGCGCGGTGGCAACCGAAGCGCAGAAGCCGGCGCCCAAGGCCGCCAAGAAGCTCGCTCCCTCGGCGAGCATCGCCCCCACCGCCGCTCCGGCGGCGGGCGATCCACCTCAAGGCACCGCCCGTCAGGGCGTCGTGACTCTCGAGCGCCAGGGCGAGGTGCTCGGCGTGGGTACCGTGCTCTCCGGCGACGGCCGGATCCTCACGGCGCTCTCCAACGTCGGTAACGGAAACGACATCGACGTTCGCTACGCGGACGGTTCGCTCTCGCGCGTGCGCGTGGGCCACACGGACCGCGCCTGGGATCTCGCGCTGCTCGTTCCACAGAACGGCCGTTGGACGCAGGGCTTGCGCGCGTCGCGCCTCGGCGCGGCGCAGGTGGGCAGCGACGTGCACCACTTCAGCCTCCACGGCCAGAAGCTGCACGCGAGCCGCACGATCCTCGAAGGGCAGCGCACGCTGCTCGGCGGCGACAGTGAGCTCTTGCGCGACGCCATCCGCATCGGTTCGAACCTCCAAGGAACCGACGTGGGTAGCCCGGTGCTCGACAAGAACGGCGAGGTCGTCGCCATGGTGGCTCGCGCTTGCGCGCCCACCGACGACGGCCAGGTGTGCTCACCTGTCAGCTACGGTGTGCCGGTGAACGCGCTGCGCGCGTTCTTGCGCACCGTGCCGGCCAGCGCGGTGCCGCCGGCGCCGTGGCTGGGCGTGCGCGGCGTCGCCACCGACCAAGGTGGCGTTCGCGGCGTGCGCCTCCTCCGCGTCGACTCGCAGAGCCCCGCGGCTGCTGCGGGCCTGCGCGGCAGCGAGGTGCCGGAGCAGTCGGACATGATCGTGGCGGTCAACGGCGCCCCGATCAGCACGCCGGAGGCTCTGGCGACCGAGGTGAACAACCGCGCCGTCGGCGACAGCGTTCAGATGCTGATCTTCGGCAACGGGAAGTTCCGCGAGGTCACCATGACCCTGCGAGCGGCCCCGAGCCGTCCAGCGACGGCCCCGGCGGCAGCGCCTGCGGCCGAGGCTCCCGCGCCCTGACGCGCCGCGAGCTCTGACCCTTCGGGGCCAGCCGTCCAAAAAGGACGGTCTGGCCCCGTGGGCCTTTGTGGGTTCGGTGTGTGTGGGGGCGCGCCTCGGGGCTGCTGCCCCCTTTCGGGTGGTTCCTTTTGTCTCTCAGTAAGCGCAAAAACCCCGAGAAATCCCTCCAGAGAGTTTGACAGAGCTCGGCCGGCCAAGGACGATGACGTCACCCCTTTGAGCCTGTGAGCCAAGCTTTGCGCATCGAAGTAGCCGGGCAGACCGACGTCGGTCGCAAACGCAGTCACAACGAGGACAACTTCGCCATCTTGGCGGAGCACGGTCTCTACGTGGTGGCGGACGGTATGGGCGGCCACGCTTCCGGCGAGGTCGCATCCAAGCTCGCCATCGACACGCTCGAGCAGTTCTTCGCGGCAACCGGAGACGATCCGGACCGGACCTGGCCCTACAAAATGGACCGGGGCAAGGGCTACGAAGAGAACCGCCTCATCACCGGCATCAAGCTGAGCAACCTGCGCATTTTCGAGACGGCGCAACAAAACTCCAAGCAGCGCGGCATGGGCACCACGCTGGTCGCGCTGTTCGCGGTGGAGGGCGGTTTGTACGTCGCGCACGTGGGCGACAGTCGCGTGTACCGCATCCGCGACGGGCACATCGAGCAGCTCACCGAGGATCACTCGCTGCTCAACGACTACAAGAAAATGAAGCACCTCACGGAGGAAGAAATCGCCAACTTCCCCCATAAGAACGTGATCGTGCGCGCGCTCGGCATGAAGGAGACCGTCAAGGTCGACACCCGCTTCGAAACCCCGCGCTCCGGCGACGTCATGTTGCTCTGTTCGGACGGCCTCTGCGGGCCGGTCACCGACGAGCAAATCTTGGACATCGTGCTGCGCCACTCGGACTTGCCGAGCGCCGCCGCCGCGCTGATCAACCAGGCCAACGAAAACGGCGGACCAGACAACGTCACGTGCGTTTTGGCGCGCTGCCGCTGAGCGTCGGCCTCGAGCGAAGCTGCTCGCCACCTTCCCGGAACTTCACGAGCTGCCTCGTGTCATTCTGTTGGAGCTGCTCGGAGGGCCGCGGGCGGCGCCCCGAACGGCCAACGGCAGGGTCATGTTTTCGAGAGCGATCAGCCAACCAATGTGGGCGAGGGTGAGCGAATCCGACGAGGCCGAGGCTCGCGCGAGCGCGAATCAAACCGACGGCTCTCCTCGAGTCGACGAGGCCGAGGCGCGCTTCGTCTACCGGCTGCGGCAGCGGGACGAGCTCGCCTTCAACGAGCTGGTGCTCACGTTCCAGGCGCGCATTTTCCGTCTGGTGTGGCGCATGGTCGGGCGTCGCGAAGAAGCCGAAGACATGACGCAGGAGGTGTTCGTCCAAGTCTTCAAGGCGATTGATCAGTTTCGCGGCGACTCACAGCTCAGCACCTGGATTTATCGCATCGCGGTGAACCTCTGTAAGAACCGCACCAAGTACAACCAAAGGCGTCACTCGAACGGTCACTTGGAGTTCGACTCCGAGAGCGCGCGCTCGCAAGAAGGAGCGCGCGGCGTGACCGCCGGAGAAACGACGCGCCCCGACCAGCTCGTGCAGGGCTACCAAATGGAGCACATCGTCCAGAACGCTCTTCGAGACATGGATCCGGACTTCCGCGAGGTCCTCGTTCTGCGCGACGTGGAGTGCTTGAGCTACGACGAAATCGGCGCCATCACCGGCCTCGCCGAGGGCACCGTGAAGAGCCGCATTCATCGCGCGCGCACGGCGCTGGAAACCGCCGTCGAACGCGCGCTCGGAGAAAAGCTGCGATGAGGCAAGCGCATCCCCCCACGAGCGAGCCACCGGAGCACGGGCCCAGCGACCTGCCTCGCGACAGCCGCCCGGACTCCCTGCTGCGCCAAGCGCTGGACCACGATCTCGGCGGAGTACCGGACGTCTTGGGCGGCGTTCAGCAAAAGCTCCGCGAGCGCAGCGGAGGCCGCTTCTACGCCGACGGTTGGAGCACGACGCGGCACGCGCCCACGTCCATGTACCTCCTGACGGCGCTGCTCATGTTGGCCATTTGCGCGGCCAGCTACGTCATTTTGCGCCCCCTCGCCGGGCAGCCCGCGGAGACGGATCTGACGCCGGCCCCCGTGGACGTCGTGCCGCCGCCGCGCTGAGGCCCCCGCGGGAACGCCGCGCCGTGTGCGAAAAGCGCGTCCGGGAGACGGCGGGCACCACGTTGGTGTACTGAGGCTCGGAGGAGACAGCCTGCTCGCTCCTCTCGAAAGGATTACTCGTGCCCACTCGCTTCATTCTTCCCGCGCTTCTCCTCCTCGTCGGACTCTCGGCGGCCGCCACCAGCTGCACCATCATCGACGCCGGCAACGTCGGTGTCGTCAAGCACTTCGGCGCGGTGCAGAGCAACACCCTCGGAGAGGGCATCCACTTCATTCGCCCCTTCGGCTTCGCCACGGTGACCTCGATCAGCACGAAGATCATGTCCGGGGAGGCGGACGCGAAGGCGTCCTCGAAGGACCTCCAAGGCGTTTCGACGAAGGTGAGCGTTCAGTACTCCATCAACGGCAGCTTGGCTCCCCGCGTGCTCCAGCGCGTCGGCGACGAGTCCGTGGTCACCGCCTCCATTCTGGCGCCCGCGCTCCAGGAGTGCGTCAAGGCCGTTACCAGCCAGTACACGGCCGAACAGCTCATCACCAAGCGCGGCGAGGTGAAGACCAACATCGAAAAGGAGCTACGCGCCTTCGTCGATCGCACCTTGGCTCAAAAGGAGGTCCAGGGAGCGCTGCAAATCGCCTCCATGGCCATCACCAACTTCGAGTTTTCGCCCGAGTTCAACCAGGCGATCGAGGCCAAGGTCAAAGCCGAACAGGACGCGCTGAAGGCCGAAAACGAAAAGCGCACGCGCGTCACGCAAGCCGAAGCCAGCGCCGCCGAGGTCAAGTTGGCGGCCGAGGCCACCGCATTCCAGATCGAAAACGAGTCGAAGGCCCGGGCCGACGCCATCAAACGCGAATCCGACGCCCTCCAAGCCAACCCCAGCCTGGTCCAGCTGCGAATCGCCGAAAAATGGAACGGCGTCCTCCCGACCTACACCGGCGGCGGAGCCATCCCCATGCTGAACCTCAAGTAACCCACCTCTCGCAGAACCCACTCACCAACCACTCACACCTCACCCGCAGCGAAGCAAGCGGGATCGGGGCCCCGCGCGCAGCGCTGAGAGGCGAGCCCGTCCAGGTGCGAGACGCGAAGCGGAGGCGGGTGGGGGGCCCCGGAAATCTCATTTCCGGGGGGAGGGTCTGCCTCAGACCCTCCAAAAACTCAGCGGCCCCGCGCGCCAGCCGCAAGCGTCCGAGCCCGTCCAGGTGCGAGGCGCGGCGGGAGGCGGGTGGGGGGCCCCGGAAATCTCATTTCCGGGGGGAGGGTCACTCACCAACCACTCACACCCAGCCCCGCAGCGAAGCAAGCGGGGTCGGGGCCCCGCGCGCCAGCCGCAAGCGCCCGAGCCCGTCCAGGTGCGAGGCGCGGCGGGAGGCGGGTGGGGGCCCCCGGAAATCTCATTTCCGGGGGGAGGGTCTGCCTCAGACCCTCCAAAAACTCAGCGGTTCCGGCGCATGGATTCGAACCATGATTCAGGGATTCAAAGTCCCTTGTCCTGCCATTAGACGACACCGGAGGAAGAAGCGGGCCCGCCTTCTAGCAAGACACGGACGGCCGCGCGAGCCTGACGCACACAGTCCGGCACCCCAACGCCACCAAATCCGGCGCCCACCAAAAAAAGGCCTGGAATGAGGGCAAGCCGCGACGCCATCCGACCCAGCCGGGCCTCGTGACCCAGCTCCGGTTGGGGGTTGCCTCGTGGAAAACGATGCACGCGCGAGAACAAGGGCCGCCCCAGGCCGCCCATGAGGCGCCGCAAGTCACTCAGAGCTCGCTCGGCGAGGACCGCGTCTGCTTCCGCGACCCACTCGGGATGGCGTGCTCCGCCCAGGAACGCCCGAAGAAGCACGGCGCCCGGAGGCGCGCGCCCCGCCCACTTCGCCGAGCACCAAGTGCTCGCCAAAATGTCCCCCTCCCCCTCGGGCACGATGAAGCCGGACGCGTCGAGAGTGCGCTCGACGTCTCGACCCTCGAAAGCAAAAAACACAGTGGCCGTCGACGAGTAGCGCACGGCGCCGAGCTCACGGGCGAGCGGTGCGTCGGGGACCAACTTCGCCGCGTGCCAGGGCGGCAACGCCAGCACCACCACGTCACAGTCGATTGACTCTCCTGACTCGAGGTCGACACGAAACGCGTCGCTCCCGCTCCGCGCGACGCAACGCACCGCGGTGTTGGTCCGGAGCACGTCCGCAGGCACGCACTCCACCAAGCGCTCGACGAGCCGCGTGAGGCCACCTTCGAAGCTCACGAACGCGGCGGCTCGGCTCGGCTCCGACAGCAGAGTCGGCAACGCGCGCAATAGCTTTCCCCCGAGCATGCCGCGAAGCAGGCTGCCGAAGCGCGTTTCGTGGGAGACCAGCTGCGGGAACGCAGCGCGCATGCTGAGCCGCTCCGGATCTCCGGCCACCACACCCGCCAAGAGCGGCGCCGCGATGCGCTCGGCCATTTCGGCGCCGAGTCTGCGCCGCGTGAAGCTCGCGATGGATTCGTCGTCGTCGTCCCGACGCGCCGGCACGAACGGCTCACACAGCGCGCGCAGCTTGCCTACGGGGCTGAGCAGGGGCGTGTCCAAGAGCGAGGCGAGGCGCAAAGGCACACCGAGAGAGAGCCCTTCCGGCATGCGCGTGAGCGCCCCCTCGTGCGCCAAGTAAACGCCGCGCCCTGCGGGCTCGGGGACGATGAGCTCCTCCTCCAGCCCGAGGTCACGGCACAGCTGCACCCCCTCGGGCCGAGTTCCGAGAAATGAGTCCGCGCCCACGTCGAGCAAGAACTCACCCACGCGCTCCGTGCGCAGATGGCCACCGAAGCGCGTCGACGCTTCACAGAGCACGACCTCCACGTTCGGAGCTTTTCGGCAAAGCTCCCACGCCACGGTGAGCCCGGAGACCCCACCCCCGACCACGACGACCCGCCCTTGGCGGAGCCCATCGCCGACTCGAGCACCGAGCAGCGGCGGCAAAGCCGGCCGCGTCTCAGCCGCGGGCGCCGACCTCATGCACCAGCTCCACCACCCGCGTGACCGCGTCCGGCGGCGTTTCGGGCACGATGCCGTGGCCGAGGTTGAAAATGTGACCCGACAAGGTGCGCCCTTCCTCGACGATTTTTCTCACGCGCGCCTCGAGCACGGGCCACGGCGCCAAGAGAAGAAACGGATCCAGGTTGCCTTGGAGCGCGACGTCGTCTCCCAAACGTCGTTGCGCATCGCGGAGCGTCGTGCGGTAGTCCACCCCGATGACGGTGCCGCCCGCTTGCTGCATGAGCTCGAGCAACGTGGACGTGCCCGTACCGAAGTGAATGACCGGTACGTTGGTCTGCTCGATGTCCGCCAAGATGTGACGCATGTGCGGCAAAATGCGCGCCTCGTAGTCTTCCGGAGAAAGCGCGCCCACCCACGAGTCGAACACCTGAACGGCCTGCGCGCCCGCTTCGATTTGTGCGCGAAGAAAGCGCCGCACCACCTCGGCCAGCTTGCCCATGAGCAAATCCCAAGAGGCGGGATCGGAGTACATGAGCTGCTTGGTTCTCTGGTACTGGGACGACTTGCCGCCCTCGATGAGGTAGCTGGCCAGCGTGAAAGGCGCCCCCGCAAACCCGATGAGCGGCGTCTTTCCCTCGAGCTCGCGGCGGATCAGCCGAATGGCTTCCAAGACGTAGCCGAGGCCTTCCTCGGGCTCGATGACGCGCAAACGCTCGATGTCCTCACGCGAGCGCACCGGCTGATGAACGATGGGCCCCTCGCCCTTGGCGAACTCGAACGGCGCCCCCATCGGCTCGAGCGGCAGCAGGATGTCGGCGAAAAGAATGGCCGCGTCCACGCCGTGCGCGCGCACGGGCTGCAGAGTCACCTCGGTCGCGAGCTCCGGCGCCTTGCAGATTTCCAGCAGAGTGTGCCCCTGCCGAATCGCCCGGTACTCCTGCATGTAGCGCCCGGCCTGGCGCATGAACCACACCGGCGTGCGGTCGACGGACTCGCGGCGACAAGCCCGAAGAAAACGATCCCACATAGCTTTTGTCTCGAAAGAGTTGGACGAGAGCTCGACTCACCCGAGGCGCGCCGCGAGGCGTCGCCAAGAACACACCCGCTCTAGCGAGGCAGGCACACGAAGACCAGCAAGCGCTCCAAAGAAACGCGAAAGGCGTTCCCCCGGCTCACTCGGCGGCTGGCGCGGACGCGACCTGGTCCGCCACGGGGACGGCAGGCGTAGCCGCGTAGGGCGCAGGCGCAGCAGGCGTAGCCGCGTAGGGCGCAGGCGCGGCCGCCTCCCCGTACGTTGCGTGCGGAGCTTGCTCTCCCTGCGCCGCGCGTTGCTGCATTTCGTACTTGGACGGGCACTTGGCCATGATTTGCGTGGCCTCGAAATGCCCCTCTGCGCTGAGGCGCCCCTCTGCCGTGACCTGCACGTCCATCTCCGGCACGTCGCGGAACGTGTCCGGAACGACGCACTGCGGAAAGCGCACCGGGAGCCGCTTTCCGTTCGTTTCGATGGAAAAGCGGTACTCGCACGGCTCTGCGCGCTGTTTGAGCGACCCCTTCACGAGCATGCCTTCGACCCGCACGTTGCGGTTCGAATACTCGGCCGTGTTGGCGAGCAGCTCGTCCGTGGGCACCGAGTAGATGGCCGCTTGATTCGCGCTCGTCATCACGAGCGTGAGAATGCCGCCGCACACCACCAGGAGACCCAGGAGGAGGCCCAAATTACGGCGCGGAGACGCCTTGGGTGCGAGCGGCGTGGTCACCGCAGGAACGGCGCCCGCTCGAGCCTTGCCCGCGGCATCCGCTTCGGACTCCAAAATGGCGCGTTCGAGCTCCTGATCGAGGTCGCTCATCGCCCTCACTCTAGCCGTGGCTCCGCAGCGGATCCACTCGCTACGCCGGCCACGAGCCCTTTTGCTACGTTGCGCCCGTGCACGAGGCCCCCGCAACACCGGCGGACGAGCGTCCGCCCCGCCCGAGCCCCCTCGCGCTGCGCGTGGGAAAGGCCGGCCTCAGCGCGCCGTCTCTGTGCGCTTGCTGCATGAAAACGGCGAGCTCGGTCGTCTCCTTGGAGAGCAACGCCGCGCCGCGAGTGCTCGTTCATTACTGCGAGGAATGCCACGCGCACGTCTCCGCAGTTCGAACGCGTCACCTCGCAGCAGCCGTCGCCTCGACCGCGCTCGCGCTCGGCGTCGCCGCCTGGCTCTTGCTCTCTTGGGGCTCGTACGCCGTGCCGCTCCAAATGCTCGCAGCGCTCGGCGCTGCCGCGCTGCCGCTCTTCGCGCTCTTGCGACGAGCCCCGCGTCCGGGACACGCAGCGCGCGGCAACGCGGTGTGGTGGGAAAGTTCCCGTGCGAGCGCGACACGCGGAGCGGCCGAGCCCACCGTCCAACTCGTCGCCGCCAATGATCGCTGGGCGCGCCTCGTCGCGCAAAAGCACGACCTCCCCCTCCTGGAAGCACGCCGCGCGCGCTCCCCGTTTCCCGGTTGGCTCGCGTTGCCGCTCGTGTTCGCCGCGCTGCTTCCGCCGCTCGCCGTCCACGCTCTGGGTTGTCACGTGCGCGTCGTCAACCGCACCGCAGAGCCTGCGCGCTTGCTCGTGGACGGGCGACTGCTCGGCACCGTGGCGCCCACGAGCGCGGAGAGCCCGTTGGCGGGATTTGCGCTGGACGTCGTGGCCGGCGAGCGCCGCCTCACTCTCATTTCACGCACCGGGCACGTCCTGGCCGACGTCACCGCGGGACTCCGCCCTGGAGTCGATCACCTTTTCGCGGTTTCCGACACGCCCGTCTGCTTCTGGCTCGAGCGCTCGTCGTACGGACGCGCAGCGACTTCTCGTGATGGAGCAGCCCCAAAGCGCGAAACGCTCTTGGGTCAAGGACCACTCTGGGCGCTGCCGCACCCCGTAGATAGCTGGTTTCGTCCCAATCCCGAGCCAGCAGACAACGACACTCTCTCGAGCGGCGGCGAACGGGTTGCGCTCCGCCAGGGCAGGTGTGCGGTTGGCACGACGAAACCCAGGGTTATACTCCCGCTGCCGTGACTCAGGAAAATAAGCCCGACTCATCATCCCCCAGCGAACCCGACAGCGAAGCCGCAGGCACGCCCGCCGCACCCTCGGGAGGTGAAGCCGACGCCCCGACCTCGACGCGGGAGGCGGCGGAGGCGAGCGCGGAGCGCGATGCGCTCGCCGAGGCACAAGCCGAGGCCGCCCGTTTGAAGGACCAGCTCCTGCGCACCGCAGCCGACTTCGACAACTTCCGCAAGCGCGCGCGGCGCGAGCTGGAGGACGCCGAACGTCGCGGGCGGGACGATCTCTTGAAGGAGTTCCTGCCGGTCTTCGACAACCTCGAGCGCGCCACCGCGCACGCGGCAACCACCGAGGTGACCGAAGGCGTCAAGGCGCTCGCCGAAGGCATCAACCTAGTCATCAAGCAATTCCTCGACATCCTGCGCAAGCTCGGCATCGAGCGCATCGAAGCCGTGGGACGTCCGTTCGATCCCTCGCAGCACGAAGCGCTCCAGCAAATCGAAACCGCGGACTTCGAACCGGGCACCGTCGCCGCAGAGGTGCAAGCCGGCTACCGCGTGGGAGAGCGCCTGGTGCGCCCGTCGCTCGTCGTGGTCGCCAAACGCCCCAGCGCGCCCGCAGAACCCCCGAAGGAAAACTGACGCGCTCCACTGACGCGCCCCACTGACGCGCCCCACTGACGCGCGCTGCCGCGCGGCTTCGAACGCCGTGCGCGCACTTGCCCGACGGGCCACTCGCCGTTCGGGCCCACCCCGTCCACCCCCGCCGTCCCTTGCGCGCGGGGGTGGACAGCTTTCATTTCGGAGTATGCTCGCGCAAAGATGAGCAAGATCATCGGCATCGATCTCGGCACGACGAACTCGTGCGTGACCGTCTTGGACGGCGTCAACGCCCGCGGCGAGCCGGAGGTGACCGTCATTCCGAACAAGGAA
>JAEYVE010000192.1 GCA_023432025.1 Pseudomonadota bacterium | reverse complement strand
GCTGCCGCCCGTACCGCTGCCGCCCGTCGCCGTGCCGCCGGTACCGCCCGTTGCCTCGCCGCCGGTACCGCCCGTTGCCTCGCCGCCGCTGGCGCCCGAGCCAAATGCGCCGCCCGTGTCCGAGCCGCCGGTGCTGGCCCCGCCGCTCGCGGTGGCGCCGCCTGCGCTGGGCGCGCCGCCCGTGTCTGTGCCCGAGGACGCGCTGTCGTCGGGCTCGACGGCGCAGGCGCATAAAAAGACGAAGGGAACGAGAAGGAGTGAGCGTGGCGTGAGCACGGTGTCGCCGAGGATGCCTCGATTCTCGCGCGCGAGAGAGCGAAATGACGCGCGCCCGAGTGCTCTTGGTGCGCGGTGAGCCAGCCCGGATGTGATTTTCGTGCGTCACGACAGAGCGCGCGTCGCTTCTGCGACTGAGCCCGGACGACCCGTGCATTAACGCCGCCCCGCGACACGCGACAGCTCGGCGCGGTGGCGTGCAAAGAAGCCGTAGTGCGGGAGCACCGTGAGACGAGCTTCGTTGCCGCCCCCGGAAACGGAAGCCCGGTAGTGCGGGAGCACCGTGAGACGAGCTTCGTCGCCGCCCCCGGAAATGAAGAACGGCCCGAGCGCTTGCGCGCTCGAGCCGCTCTGTGCGTTCTAACGCAACGCTTACTTGCCGACGGGATAGCCGAAGATGGGCTCGCACTGGCCGCCGCCCGCGCCCGCGCCGCCCACGCCCGCGCCGCCGCCCACGCCCGCGCCGCCCAGACCGTTGTTCGGGGGGACCGGGCCTCCGCCGTGATCGATCGGGTCGCAGTTGCCGCAGAACTCCGGGTAGTCGCAGTAGCCGCCGCAGTCGACTTGGCCGAAGTCGCAGACGGCCGGCGGCTCGCGGTAGTCTTCGAGCTCGTTGGGGAGCTCTTCGAGGCGCGACTCGAACCAGGATTGCAGGAAGGCGTAACGTCCGTCGTCTCCGGGACGCAGCATGCCCTCCTTCTTCAACGTGGCGTACACGTCTTGCAGGAGCCCGACGGGGTCGAGCGCGGTGAAACGCTCGATGACGTCCTCGCACTCGGCGATCAGGTCGTCCCAGCACGCTTCGTCTTGCTGGCAACCGCGCGCGAGCACGTTGTGGCCCGGCAGCGGCACCACCGGGTACCAATCCTGGCCCAGGCTGATGTCGACGGAGTAGGGGAGATACTGGAACTTGCCGTCGCTGCGCTCGACGAGGACCACGTTGTTCTGGTTGTGGAGGGCGTCGTCGCCGGTGGCGAGCACCCAAGACAAGCACTGGAAGCGGTGGAACGAGGGCCAGTCCACGTAGTCCTTCGTAGCGTCCTTGAAGCCTTCACCTTGCGGGGTTTCGAACAGGAGCTCTTCGAGCTCCTTCACGCGCTCGTTGTCGCACTGGTTGATTTGGCACGAGCTCGGGTCGTCGAACACGCTCGGGATGCCGCCCGGCAGGCGCAGGGGAAGCGGCTGCTCGTCGTAGTTCTGGGCGAAGTCACCGACGAACTCCCACATGTTGACGCACCCGCCGCCGAGCAGCGCTTGCTCGCGCTCGCAGAAGCTGCGCTTGTAGCGCTCTACCAGGACGTACGGGATGGAGATGTCGGGGCCCCACACGTTGCTCGTGACCCAGGCGTACGTGGAGAGCGGCGCCGGGTAGCCGAGCTTGTCGTAGAGCTCGAGCGTGATGTGCTCGCGGAAAATGCTGCCGACTTGCGCGTTGCCCAGGCGCAGGTGCTCGAAGCCGCCGATGCGCTGACCTTTGACGAACTCGTTGGAGTCGATGTTGAAGTTGGGGATGGAGCGCGTGTTCCAGGCGCGCCCCGTGGACTGCCCGACGAGCTTGACTTGCACCTTGCCGTAGTCCGCGGTGCGACCGTTTTTGCCGGCGGTCGTGAGCCACAGGTGATCGACGTAGTTGGCGGTGGACCCGCCCGGGGAATACAGGTCGCCGTCGAGCGGACGGCCGAAGGCGGGGCCGTCGAAGATGGGCCCGCCTTGGTCGGGGTAGCGCTCGTTCAGCTGAGCGAGCTGGTCGTCGGCGACGGCAAACCAGAAGCGGTGCCCCACCTTGCCGAAGAGATCGACGTTGTGTTTGCCGACCGTGGTGTCCGCGACCGGTGCGCCCGGATAGCCGCCGGTGCCGCCGGTGCCGCCGGTGCCGTCTGCTCCCGCTTGCCCGACGCTGCCGGCCTGTCCGGGGCCGTAGTTGTTGTACGTGTTGTTGTGGATGGTGTCCGAACAGGCGCCTTGGACGGACACGGCTACGGCGAGCACCACCAGGGGGGGGAGTGCGCGCTTGGAGAAGGAACGAGGGTGGCTCTGGGTCATGGGTGGGCGGGCACGTAGCAACGGGCGTGCCTGAGCCCAGACGCGCAGGAAAACACGAAGGGATGTAGGCGCCGCAGAACCATGTCGTGGGCGAGAGCCGTGGCAGGCGGATCCGGATTTGGCACAGTCGGTTGGCACGGCGCGTATCGAGCGCGTCGAAAAGTTGTCCCGTGAGCGCCAAGGTGTAAGTCTGGCCGCGAGCGGATCACCGGGCCCGTGCTCACAAATGTCACACGGGACTCGCCGCGACCGAGGGGGCACGGCGCTCGTCTTCGAGATCTTCGCTCGAGGCCGAAGGCTGTGTTCGTTCGAGACCTAGCGTCGAACCTCCTGGGGGGCGCGTGAGCGGAGCTGGCTGCTTGCGATGTCGAGGTTTGGCGCCCGTTCAAGGGGAGGAACCTGGAGTTCACCATGCTGACCGAAGCCGAAAAGATAGCTATCCGTAACAGTTGGCGTCTCGTGGTTCCCATTGCGGATACGGCCGCGGATCTCTTCTACAAGCGCCTGTTCGAGCTGCGTCCTGATTATGCGTCCTTGTTCAGCAACGACATCGCGGCGCAGAAGCGCAAGCTGGTCAAAATGCTGGCCTTCGTCGTGAGCTCGGTCGACTACCGGGCGTCCGAGTGGCGCGAGGACGTGCCGGCCGAACAGGACCTGATGCTCGTGGTTCTGGCGCTCGGTCGCAGGCACTCGGAGCTCTACCACATCCCCGACGACTCCTACGGCGTCGTGGCGCAGGCGCTCATCTGGACGCTCGACTACGGCTTGGGTGACGCCTTCACGCCCGACGTGCGCGCCGCTTGGACGCATCTCTACATGCTGCTCTCCACCACCATGCGGATGGGCTCCCTTTCTCTCGCGCCCGACTCCACTTCGGCGGCGGCGCTCGAAACTGTCACTGAACCAGCTCTTTTGTCTCAGCTCGCTTCCGCCGGAATCGACGAAGCGCGCCTGGGCATGGAGGACGAGCCGTCGTGAAAATTCCGGTAATGCAGGGGGACCTGCACGATTTCGATCTCGCTCAGGTGCTCCAGGTCGTCAGCATTGGTCGGCAATATACCGGCATCGAGCTGACGCTCTCGGACAACCGCGTGGCCACCATCTTCGTGAAGAGCGGCCAAGTGGTCAGCGCCGTCACGAACGACAACTCGGGGCGTGAGGCATTTCACTCGCTCTTTCCGCTGAGTGACGGGCGCTTCTTCGTGTTTCGTGCGGAGACGCCCTCGGTGTTGCCGGAGCCCCTCGGCCCGCTCGACCGACTCGTCTTCGAGGCGCTGGAGCGCCGTGAGGTGTCGAGCCCCGTGAGCGCGGCCAGCATTTTGGAGGGGGGCTTCGACAGCGTTCCGCCCGTCACCAAGACGCACAATTTGGCGCCGAGTCAGCTCGACGTGGCATCGGGCCCGGCGGAGGAAGTGTCCAGCCCCGCGGCTGCGTCGCTGGAGAGTCAGGGCGTCGTGTTTCATCCGAGCACGCGTCCGGCGCCGTCCATGGGCGCGCCCGTCGCCAACTCGAGCGCCGGCTCCACGGAAAGCGGCGCGTCCAGCTCGGTCGCACCGGGAAGTGGGGCTCCGTCGCCCAGCCAAAGCCCGTCGTCTCGGACGCCGCGCTCGTCCAAGGTGGCCAGCGGCGCACGTTCTCTGGGCATCGTCAGCCCCAAGGGCGGCTGCGGCAAGAGCACGATTTCGCTGAACCTGGCGCTCAGCTTGGCGCGGCGTGGGCACTCGGTGGTGCTGGTGGACGGGGACGTGAACGGCGACGTGCTGTCCGCCATCAACGCGCGGGGGCGCGTGAATCGCGGTGCGCTCGACGTGGTTGCGGGCGCCGCGACGCTGGATGAGGCGTTGCTCGACACGGTGAACCCGCGACTCAAGCTGCTGCCGGCGGTGGGCGAGAGCCTTCCGGATCCCGAGGTGCTGGCGCTGGATCCGAAGGGTGGCTGGCCCCGCTTGATCGAGGAGCTCGAGAAGCGCGTGGACGTCGTGCTCGTGGATACGCCGTCCGGCGTGTTCGGACCGACGCGACCCATTTTGGGCGCGGTGACACACGTTTTGGGCGTTCTCCAGGCGGAGGTCATCGCGGCGCGTTCGTTCAAACGCTTTGACGATGGGCTCGGAAGCCTCCCGGAAGAGCAGCGCCCCGAGGTGATTGGCGTGGTGCTCAACATGCTGCAAACGCGGCATCACGCTTCGCTCGGCGTCTTCCAAGATGCGCTGCAAGGGCTGCGCGGCGACTGGCTCTTCGACACGACCATTCCGCGCCACCCCGCGTTCTTGGAGTCGAGTCACCAAGGTTTGCCGGTGCGGCACTTGGACGAAGACGCGCCGCCGCCCGTGGCGTTCTTGTTCGACAACTTGGCGGGTGAGGTCGCCGAGCGCCTGAGCCTGCAGAAGCCGGCGCCCAAGCCTCAGCCGTTTTTGCTCTGAGCGAGCGTCGCCTCCAAAACCAACGCCCGAAGCGCCCGATCGAAGACTCGCTAGAGTCGCGGCTCGGTGCTCTTCGGGCGTTTTCGTGCGTGGAGCTCGACGTGAGCGCGTCCGGGCGTTCGCGAAGTAAGCCGCCGTGAGCGCGGCGTTAGAACGAAATGCCGCTCGTCGGCGTGACCTTTTGGATGGTGCCGTCGGCGTTGAAGGTGAGCTTTTCGACGGCAACCTGACGTCGGTACGTGCCGCCGCCGGGGCCGTTGCTCAGGTGGTACACGAGGTACCACTGGCCTTGGAACTCTGCGAGCGAAGGGTGGCTCGTGGGTTCGTCTTGGCCGGCCAACTTGGGCAGCGGATCGAGAATGCGAGCGCGGCTGCGCCAGGGGCCAGTGGGGCTCGTGGCCGTCACGTAGTCGATGGAGGCGGGATTACTGCCGGCGGCGTACGTCAGGTAGTAAACGCCGTTTCGCTTGACGAGATCCGGCGCTTCGAAGAAGCCGGGCGGCGTGCTCTCGACCATGTTTCCGGCGAAGGAAATCATGTCTTCGTTCAGAGGAACGATGACGAGACGCCAGAAGCCACCGTACAAGAGGTACGCTTTCCCGTCGTCGTCGATGAACACCGTCGGATCGATGGTGTACGCGGTTTGCCCGGGATCGTCGTAGCCGAACGCCGCCATTTCGATGGCGTCGTTCACGAGCGGTTTGCCGAGCGCGTCGGTGAACGGACCGAGCGGGCTGTCGGCGACCGCGACGCCGATGGCCATGCCGCCGCCGCGCTCGTTCACCGGCACGTACCAGTAGAACTTGCCGTTTCGTTCCACCATTTGCCCCGCCCACGCGTTGGCGTTGGCCCAGGAGAACGTGCTCAGCTTCATCACTGGTCCGCCGTTGTCGGACCACGTCACCATGTCTTGGGACGAGAGCACGTACCACTCGCGCAAATCGAAGCCCGTGGTGCCCTGGTCGCGACCGGCGGTGATGTAAAACGTGCAATCGTGCACGAGCGCTGCGGGATCCGCCGTGAAAATGTTTGGCAGAAGCGGGTTCTGTCCTCGTGTGCCCGGCTGGGGCCCCGTGCACGTTGCGCCGCCACCCGAGCCCCCGGAGCTCGCGCCGCCCGAAGCCGTACCTCCTGCGCCTTGGCCGCCCGTGGCTGCGCCGCCCGTTGTGCTGCCGCCGGTGAATGCGCCGCCCGAGGCTGCGCCGCCCGCGTCCGTGCCACCGGTGAATGCGCCGCCCGTGCTGCTACCGCCCGAGATGACGCCGCCCGTCCCCGCGCCGCCCACGCTGAGCTGGCCGCCCGTGGCGTTGTGTGCTCCGCCAACTTTCCCGTAGTCGCCGTGGTTGGTTTCGCCGTCTTCGCTGCTGCAAGCGGCCGTACACAGACTCGCCGTGAGCAAAGCGAGACTCCGACGTGACCGGGTGCCGGTGAACCGTGCGCGGGTGCTTTTCATGTGCCGTCCCCGTTCGTCGCAGGAACGGCTGAAGGTCATGCAGCTATGTTGAGGCCGGAGTGGGCGACGGGCTGGGTGGGCATCGAGACCACGTGCGGAGTGATTCGCGACGGGGTGTGCGTGCGGGAGCACCGCGCGGCGACGGGCTCGGTGACGGGCAAGAATTCTCGGGTGTTCGTGCTCGGAGGCCGACCCGGTGTCGTGGAGCGCGCCATGAGGAAAGTTCCGCGCAGGACGCTCCAAGTGGTGGCAGGGCCTATTCGAATAGCCACAGTGCGCCCGCCGCTGTGAAGCTTTCGTCCTCTGGATCTGCGCCGATACCGCTGCCTTTGCTCGAATCGTTCAAGGCCGATACGGCGAGAAACCCATGGCCGAGGTCGAGGGAGCCGAACAGCTCACCGATCATGCGGGGCTCCTCGAGCTGGGAAGCTTGAAGATGATACGTCGTCTTCAAGTATGCGACCTGATGGTAGTCGTCACCCATGTTCTCAAAGGCGAATACGGCGCCAGATAGGTAAGCATATCCTTCGTAAGGTGGATTGATTCCCGTGCCGGCGAGTGAGTCATCCGTGCTGACGAACACCAGGTCTCCGGATACGCCAAGCGCGGTGACGTGGCCCAAGGGAGCACCGTCGTTACGCTCCGTGAGGACTCTTCTTGCACGCCACTGCCCGGCTGAAAAATCGAGCTGAGCGACTCCCTCCATGTCACCCTCTTGAAACGGCATGAAGGCGCGCGTCGATGACGCGAGGACGAATCCCGGTGCACTCAGGCTCGCTCCATCGAGCGTGACTGTCGCGTCATCGCGCAGCCAGCCGTCAGGTGTCTTACGGATAAACACGATCGACGCGTCATCGTTGACCATGTCGCTCAGAGTTGTCGTCAGCGTGTCTTCGTGCGCCGAAAGGTAAACCGGAGCATCCCCCGCGGGCAGCGCAAAGGTGGCTTCTGGCTCGGACCACGCGCCGACGCGATAAGCCAATACCACCCGCTCCGCAGCATCGAGGACGAATAGGTAGTTCTTTCCCCACGATGCGCTCACCTGGTTGTCGATGTTCGGCAGAACCTCGATGTCGTGTGCGGCTCGCCATTCGCCCGCTTCACTGTCGAAGCGACTGACACGTAGGCTATCGTGGAGAACGGCGAGCCAATCTCCGTTCAAGTGGCAATTGGCATTTCCGAGCTCAGCGTCTACGGGCCAGTGGTGCTCGAGTGACCAAGTGTCCGCGTCCCGCGAGTAGACCGAAACGCCGTAGCCGTTTTTGGTGTTCTCCGTGGCGCAGAACTTGGAGGCAGAAGCATCGAAGGAGCCACCGAAGAACCCGCTGTCCCGGGGTTGCTCGGATTTCACGTAGGTGACCTTCTCGAAGTCCTTGCGTTCCACGCGAAGGTCCACCGTTTGCGATGAATCTCCGCGCCTGAACGTCACTTGCAGCTCGTTGCGTCCTACCTGCAGGGGAACGTCGACACCAACGCCGTCTTCTCGGCTCACCTCGATCGGTTCCGCTTTGCCGCCGATCACCTCAATACCGTCGGCCGTGCTTTCGATGCGGAGGAGATGCTGAAGGAACGGGACGTCGAAAGAACCGTTCGTCGCGCCGTGCTTGGTCCCGTCGATCGTGATGCTCAACGGTGGTTCCTCGCTCCGGCCACCGCAGGCAACGAGCAACGCAAGTGGCAGCGGGAGGTGCTTCAGTTGCATGAGGGAAGTCTCACAGCCCCACACGTTCCGCTGAGAGCCAAAATGTAGTTGATGAAAAGGTCTCTTTCAGCGGAGGACAGGGTGACTGGTGCGAGCTGGCCCGCCATGCTCCCTCCCGGAGCTATTGCGGCTGCGACGCAGCCCGGCTCGACCTGTTTCAAGCAAGGAAAGAATTGGCTGCCCTCGCCATTGGCTCCGTGGCAAGCGCTGCACTCGGTAGCATAAATCGGCGCCATTGCCGCGTGATCCACCGTATCCTCGGGCCCCGTCCCTGGCGGGTCGACCGGCGTGGTCACCGGGGGCTCGGGAGCTTGTACGATCTCGCAGGTGTTGGAACACACCGGCCCGCAGTCGATGCCTTGCTCTCCGCAGTCGACCTTGCCGTCGGTGCAATGGCTCTGGGCGACGTCGTCCGGGCACCCGCCTCGCCGTAGCTCTTCATCGACGACGACGACGTAGGGGTTCTTGGCGCAGCCGTTCACCGTAGGAACGCAGAGCGAGCCGGCGAGAATCGAGGTCTTGTTCGGGCCGCCGTCCACCGCGAGCAGGTTCACCTCCACGGGTTGCTCGGACGTGCCATGTACGATCGAGGTGATGAGCTCCGTTTGGGACTGCCAACTGGGCCGAATGACAAGCCCATGCCGTCCGGTAGGAATGGAGCTCGGATAACTGGTTAGGAGGCTGGGGCTCCATGGATGCGTGATGGCGCCGACGAAAACCCCGGGTGAATGGTTCGAGGCGTCGGTCAACGCGGCGCTGACCGCGCCGCCGAAGAGGTGGATGTTTTGATCGTTCGTGAAGAACGGCCCATTGTTTCGCTGCGGCACGCTGGGCGTGTCGAGCGAGAAGGGTTGGAAAAAGCCGGCGCTGGTCGCGAAGCCGCGCGCGGGAGTGTTGAACGCCGACGTCCAGCCGACGATGCCGAATGACGTGATGGCGGCGACTTGCTCGTCACTGGAGTATCCATTGAAGAGAGACTTCTGTCCGATGAGCTCGAGCTCAGGCTGCTCGAAGTCGGACTGTTGGGACCACCGGTCTGCCGCGATTTGTTCGTCGTAGCGAAGCGAAGCGATCCAAGGCTGTCCACCCCGCGTCGTTCCACCGACATGGATGGTGGCCGGCTTGTTGTTGCCACCGTCGCGAATGTACGCGGAGTAGGCGCGGGTGAGCGTGGACCAGCTACCGTCGACGTCTACCCCCGTGATGACCTTCGCCGCCGGGAAGCCGCTCTCGGGCAAGACTCTGTCGCCGGCCCAAACGAAGGCCCGAATGTCGCCACTGTAGGTGACCTGGCCATTCACCTCCTGCACCTGAAGGTTGCGCACGGCCTCGCCGACAAAGGCAAGGTGGTTCGGCGAACGGTGGATCCCGTAGATTGCTCCGTGAGCGAACTCATTCGTGTAGTGACCGGCGGCGTCGTCGAATTTTCTTGCGGGAAGGTACTCGAAGGTCGCGAGCTCTCCGGTGTGTCGATAGAAGCGGAGGTAGAACGGCTGAAAATCGCGGCAAGCGCCAACCGGCTGGACCTGCTCGCACGTCGCATCGTCGATCATCTGCATCGAGTAGCCGACAGCGATCGCAATCTCGCTCCCACCGTTCACATACCCGGAGGCGATGCCCGTGATGTAGTGTTCCTCGCGAGGAATCGTCAGCGTGAACTTCCTCTTTCCTTCGGCGTCGATTCCGATGACCGATGAGAACACGCACCTTTCCTTCACTCCGCACGACACCCCCTGCGTCGGAGCGATTTCTTGGCGGACCGCCAGGAGATAGCCTTCGCCATCGATCGAGCGGCCCGAGGTTGCGACGTCGTGGATCTCTCCCCAGATGTTGTCGAACTTCACCTCAGGAAGCGCCGCGTTGGCCTGCGTGGGGACGTCCCCGCGTGCGGCGCTCGAAGGCGGAGACGAACCGGTGAACAGCGCCCTGGCGAAGTCCTCTTCACTTGCGAGTAGCTCGCTGGTGAGCTCGAGGTCCTTTCGTACGACTCGAACTTGATCCGTGGAGAAGTTGCCAATCACGTTCTGGAAGAGGCCTTCGGGATTACCTGGCCGAAAGCTCACCAAGAGCGCGTCATCCGCGTCCGCAATCACCGTGCTCGACTCGATGATCACCGGGCGCAGATCGCCGAAATCGATGACGTCCTTCCCGTCGCCGCCCACGAGCACGTCGAAGCCCGTTCCCGCCGTGATGAAGTCGTTCCCTGGCCCTCCCGAAATGTAGTCGGCGCCCGCGGTACCGACGAGCTCGTCGTCGCCGTATGTCCCGAAGACAGGGTTCTCGTAGAGTGGGCAGAGCTGCTGCTTGCTGGGGGGAGCCAGGAACACCCAATGTGAGGAGCTGGGCTCCGGTTGGGCTTGCTGGAAGGCGAAGGCGCGCACTTCGACGCTCGGCTCGGCCAGCGTCACTTCCACACAATGATTCTGGTGCGGAGTGAGGTGGCCGTTGACGTAGACCTCGAGCCTGTCTCCAGTGACGTACGCGTTGTCGAGGCACACCGTGTGAGCTTGGCCAACGGCTGCAGTACGATTCGAGCAAGCACCGATGGGGACGCCCCTGCCGTCCATGAACGCGGAGTCGAGAAAGCCCCAGTACGAAATCTTCGTGTCCGCTTCGATCGTGAGGTTCTTCGCCAAGAACTGCCCGCGGTGCTCGCGTTGGCTGCTCAAGGTGACCGTTGCATTGGGGGCAACGAGGCGACCTGCGGTCCAACCCGTGATGCTCACAGGGGCGGTGCCGAAGTAGCCCCATAGAATCTCCGGCAACGCGGTGGCACCGACGGCCCGGCCGCCGACGTCGAGCGATGAATCGACGTAGATGAATGTCGGTCCGTTCGCACCGTCTACGCGCAACTCGGCGTTGGGCTCGACCGTGAGGGTGTCGAAGTAATACGTGCCCGAGCCCAGCGTCGTCAGCGAACGAGCGCGGAGCGTGGTTTGTCCGTAGCGACCGGGGGATAGGGTGTGTGTCGCATCATTGGGGACCTCCAGATTACCGTTCGTTTCAGGAGGGAACTCGATGGAGAGCTGCTCTGCCACGACTGATTGCGCGGGCGCGAACGGCCGTTGCTGACCCGTGACTTGCGCCCCCCATTGAGTGGTGATGGAGCCAGCCGTCGAGACGTTCCCGGTCACGACGGCGTTCGAGCGTAGAGTTACGCTACTGCCAGCCCAGACGTTTCCAACCCTCGCGCTAGCGCCCACGACCAAACTGCCGTTGAGTGAAGAAATCGAGGACCAGCCGCCGTGGCTGTCGTCAATCTGCACACGATCGGAGACGGAGATGTTCTGGGAGGCAACCAGCGCAGCTCGCCCAGAGACGGCCTGCGGCGGAATGGTCAGGGTGAAGCTCTTCGTAGGCACGACCAGCGCTTGCGCGCGCTTCTTGACCGGGACGATGCTCGCGGGTTCTTCCGCCGGAGAGCAGGAGCACAAGCTCCCGAGCATCGTCCACCCGATTGGCACCCAAGCGAACCCCCAATTCATCGACTTCAAGCTCCCGTCTCTCGTTTCCCCGTTTCGTCGGTCCTTCGCCAACCCGTGTGGTTGAGCATTGGACGCGGGACGAACTTCGGAGTGTGCTCGCCCTTACACCTCCTGCGCGAGATGCGTCAGTTGGCGGTTACGCGAGGCGCCTGACGGGCGCGTCATTCCGTTCGAAACACGCGTCTGAGCTCGTGACTTGCGCTCGGGTCACAGGGACTGGTGACGCGCCCCCGCGTGGGCAGCGCGGATTTTTGCATGGGCCTGCGTCCTTGCGACGACAACCCGGCATGGTCCGAAGAATTGGTGGCGTCGTTGGGTCGTTGCTTGCTCTCACGCTTTCAGTGGGTTGCGGCGGAGGAGAAGGCTCCAAGAACGACGAGCCGGGGACGACCGGTGCGGGGGGCGCCGCCAGCGGTGGTGTGACGGGCAGTGGTGCAG
>JAEYVE010000170.1 GCA_023432025.1 Pseudomonadota bacterium | reverse complement strand
TCTCGGTGGTGACTTGCTCGTTCGGATCCACGAGGTCGAACCACGAGTCGCTGCCGATGAGTCGATACTGCAGGCGGTAGAGCAGCTCGTCCTCGTCGGGGTTGTCGACCTTCCACGTGAGCTTGATCTTGGCCTCGGGCTTGCCGCCGATGGGACCGCCCGACTTGGCGATGCCGCTCGAGCCCGAAAGATCCGCGCCGGAGGACGCATCCACGCGCGTCAAAATGGCGCGCAGGTTGTCGGTCAAAAAAGGAATGGTGAGCTCGCGCAGCTCGGCGTTCTGGTCTCGATTCCAGCGCGCGCGCACTTGCAGGTAGCGCCCCGGCGGGCTCGCCACGTGCGCTGGCGCCGCCACGGGCTTCGACCAATCCGACCAGGTGTCGTCCGGCTCCGCCGTGTTGCCCGAGCGCGTCGAAAGATCCAGCGTGCCCGTGGCGTCCCAGCTCATGCGACCGAAGCGCGCACGGATGCCGGCGTCGAGGACCTTGCTCGTCCACACCGCGTCCGCGCCCCCGACGCCGCGCACCGGGTGGAACACGGCAGGATCGCTGCTCACGACGAAGCCCGTCGTGCCTCGCACCGCGAGCGCGACCACCTGACGCTCTTCGACGTCTGCGACCAGGCGCGACGTGTGCGCGGCGTCCACCGTGTAGACGCGCCCCTCCACGCCCGTGCCGACATAGGGCTGTCCATCCTCGCCGAGGGTGAGGCTCACGAAATACTCCTTGGACTCCGACAAGAGCTCCTCGGGCTCGCCGTCCTTGGAGAACCTGTAGAGAGCGCCCTTGCCCTTCGTCGCCGAGGCGGACAGCGGCTCGGCCTGCTTGGTGGTCGCGCCCAGCTTGCCGGAGCGGCCGGCTTCGAGCTCGTTGGCGATGGCGTACACGTCGCCGTTCTTGGCTACGGCGATGGCGCGCACCTCGGTGCGACCGAAGTCGTAGAGCACGCTGGCGCGGCCCGGACCGGACACGGAGTAGAGAATCGCGTGGCCGCTGGACCCCGTGTACAGCTTGCCTCCCGAAACCGCCACGCTCCGGAGGTGCTCCTCGTCGGAGTCGAAGTGGACCTGCGCTTGCCCCGTCGACGTGATGCGAAACAGCTTTCCGTCGGGACCCGTGGCAGCGAACACCGCTTGCTGTGACGCGTCGTAAGCGAGCGCCCACACGTGCGCGGCGCCCTCGAGCTTCACCAGCTCGACCAGCTTGTCTCCCTTGAGCTCGTAGATGCGGCCGTCGGGCAAGCTACCCGCGAGCACACGCCCGCCCCACGCCTCCACCAGAGAAGTGAGCGCCAGCGCGTCCGCGTCCGCCACCACGCTCGACTTTCCGTTGTGGACGCGCATCAGCTTGCCTTCGTTGCCCGTCGCCAGCAGCACCGAGCCGTCCGGCCTGGCGAGCGCTGCCCACACGGTGTTCGCGGCCTCCACGGGCGTCGAACCCAGGTTCAAACCAGCCCGCACGCGGCCCGTGGAATCCACGGCGACACCGGTGAGGTCACCGCCTTCGAAGTCCTTTCCGCTCCGCAAGACGAAATTGCGCGTACCCACGGCGGCGACGACGTTCGAGAGGCTGACGACGGCGACGAACGCCAGAAGCGATCCGAGTCCTTGACGTAGTTTCATGATGTGTCTCGAACGATGTCACTCAAGTAAAGACGAAGGGGGCGACACTCAGCGAAGCGCGGGGCGCACTTTCACGGTGACGCTGTCGTCCCCGATCAAAAACTCGGGGTTCTTCACGACGTGGCGCACTTGCGTGCCGAAGCGCGCCGGCACGATGGAGTTGTGGATGGTGGCGAAGGAGTCGAGCGCGCCGGGCGGTAGGTTGGGCGCCACGTGCCCGCGGAAGGCGACGCCGCCGGACCCCGCATCGTACGACACGACGATCGAGCGCGGCGGATAGATGGGGTCTTGAAGGTTGGAGAGCAGCTCCGCGAGAGACTCCGGCGCGGCGCGCTCCTTTTCGACCGTGTACCCGGGCTGAATCTTGAGCTCGACCGTCTGCCCCGCGAAGCGCGCCGGGATGGGCACCGTGATCACGCGCTCCTGCAGGGGCCCGGCAAACGGCTCCAGCGTCAAACGAAGGCGCGCCGGCGCGCCCGGAGCGAGCTCGGGCTCGAGCACCTCGACGCCACGAAGACGCACGACGTCCCGCGCGAAGCGCAGCCGAATGTCGAAGTCGATGGACTCGACGAACGCTTCTTCCCAAGGGTTATTGAGCACGCCGCCCGCCGCGCGCACCAGGTTCGAGCGCATGATTTCCGGCACCTGCGGCGTGCCGGAAGGCGAAGCGCCGTAGTCGACCACGGTGACCTCACCGTAGCCCCTGACCTTCATCTTGCTGGTCGCCATCCAGGAAACGTCGCGACGCTCGGCGGCGGCCGTCTGCAGCGCGCTGCCCAGCGCAATACCGAGGAACGCCGGCGTCATGAACTTGTCGTGCGCGACCTCGAACGACCAATCCGTGAAGGGGGCGCCCGCCTCACCCGCAATGTGCGCCCTCGTGGGGATGACCGGCGCCTCGATGGACTCCGACACCACGATGGACGCCTGACGATCGTTCACGAGCGTACCGAGAGGGCGCACCGCCGAGCCAATCTTGAACGAGCGCATTTCGCTCGCCAAGATCCAATGCACTTGCCCGATGGCGGTAGGCAGCGCCGTTACTCCTACTTCCATCATCGGGTGACCGAAGGCGACCAGCTTGTCTCCCTCGACGCGAGTCACCGTGCCGATGCCCATGGCGCTCATGTCGCCGCGCACCAGCTGTACGCCGATGGCGCCGCCGTCCTCGAAATGCTGGGGCGCTCCGGGCTTGACCGCCGCGCCGCCGCCGGCCTGCAAAGGCGAGAGCCCCAGCGGCTCCAAGATGCCGCGCGTGGCCTCGAGCGCCTCCGCCGTCATGCCGCCGATCAGCACCGGCGTGGCCACGGGCACGAGCGGGCTCGACTCCGGATTCACCTTGCGCCGCCTCTCGTCTGCCAGCTGAGCGGCGTGAGCGGTCACGTCGTACGAATCGGCCGCGCCACGAAAGCGCCCCTTCTTGCCGTCCTTCGACGACGTCTTCGTTCGCGCGCCGGAGGGCAATGCTCGGAGCGGCCAACCGAAAATGTCGTCGGGCAGCGGACGCGCCAAATCGTCCAGCATGGCGCGGATGGGCGTAACGCCGGCCACGGGCTCGACGCCGAACGTCCAACCGTACGCGTACGCGCCGATCATTTTTCCGTCGAGGTAGATGGGGCTGCCGCTCATACCCGCCACGACCTTCGCTACCTCGAGCCGCGGGTGTTTGGTCTTGATGAGAATGAGCTCTTGGCGCGGCCGGAAGTTGTCGAGCACGTCGATGATTTCGACCTCGAAGCGCTCGGGCTTGGTGCCCTCGAAGACCGTCAAGCCGTAGCCCTTCATCTTCGGCTTGACGTCTTTCACCGACATCACGTCGGGTCTCGACGCGATGCCGTCGGCCGACGCAGAGCGTGTCAGTCCGGGCAAGGTGATGGCGAGCCCGAGGGCCGCCGTGGCGAGAATGCTGGCCGTAGAGCGCACGGTAACGATGTCCTCATTCGGAGCTGACGAACGCCCGTGCAGTCTAGCAAGGCGAGGGATCGGCCCGCGACTGGCAGGACGCCCTTTCGCCGGGCTTCGTTAAGTCGCCGCCGCCCCAGCGCCCCAGCGGGGCCGGCTTCCCCGCGATCCACGTCGACAGGCCCCCTGGCTGAAGTCGAAATACCGAATGAATTCCGACACTCACCCCGTTAGGCGTTTCCGTGGACCGCGTGTGGACGTAGGGTTTGCCGCATGGAGCCGCTGGAGCTCGCGGCGTTTGCCGTCTTGCTCGTCGCGTCCGCGACCCACGTCACGACGCACGTCGCGCTGGCGTGGGGGCTCGGCCGGCGCGGTCCGCTCTGGCGAGGGCTGGCGGCCCTGCTGGTCCCCCCGCTCGCACCGTTCTGGGGTTACGAGGCGGAGCTCCAGAAGCGCAGCGCGCTGTGGGTCGTCTCGCTCTTCGTGTACGGCGTAGCGCTCGTCATTTGTCTTTTGTGAGGGGGACACAAGCGCGCGGCGTCGGGCTCACGTCGCCCCGCCCGAGTCCGCACACCGGTGAGAGGCCGCAGCTCTACTCTTTGCGCTCGGGTCGAACGCGCGTCAGTGGCTTCAAGGCGACGAAGGCCTCGTCCGCCCAACGATCGCGCACCTTGCGCGCCAGCTCGGGGTACCCCTGCCACTGCACGAGCACCGCGTACACCAAGCACCCGTCGCGGTACGCCGGGTAGGCCGCCCAAGCCGCCGAAAATTCGTAGCGACGAAAGAGAAAATCGAGCGCGCCGTCGGCCGTGTGAACGAGCAGCGGCTTTTTTCTCCAGCGCAGCGTCCGCTGACGCACCGCGCCGTATTCGGCCCCGGCGCTCGATGCTTTCTCCATGGCGCTCTCCTCGAAGCGCGCCATGCACGACTCACTCGTCTGCTTTTGCCCCGGCGGCGTGTCCAAGACGAACGCCACCGTCATCAGGTGACGGTCGTCGCCGTAGCGAAAGCCCGTGAAGTGATCGATCAAGCGAAAGCGCACGCGCTGCCAATGCTCGTCGTCCGAGAGCGGCATCCGCAGCTGATCGTCCTTGTCCGTTTTGTAGCCCCAAGCTTGTTCGAGCTGACGCAAGAGGGCTGCCTCGTGCGGGTCGTGCGCGTCGCCGCCAGGCGCAGCGCGAGTCACGGAAGTGGGCGTCGGCGGCAGTCCGGGCGGCTGCCGCGGAGGCGCGGCGCTGCACGCCACCCCCAACGAGCCCAAGAGGGCAGCGACGACCCACCCCGACGGACGAAGGCAGACGCTCGTGCTGCCGGAGCGATGATGCGGCCGTGCCACGGCCGAAGGTACGGCAACGGCGCTCGCTTGCTTCCCGAGCGTCAGCGCGTGGGACGGTAACAGCGCTCGACCTGCCACCCCGCTCGGGAGGGCAGGTCGCTCGTGACGCGTTCGAGCTATGCCGATCATCGTGAACCGAACGCGCTACCACGCCGTCGGAACCGACGCACGGCGCTCGCTCAAGGCGCAGCGGAACCGGGCGGCGTTGCAGCGGAGCCTGCACCAGCTTCGGCGCCCTCGTTGGGCGGAGGCGCATCGACCACGACGAGCGGTTGAAGGCGCTTCAGGTTCTTGGGACCAATGCCTCGGACGCGAAGGAGGTCCGTCACGCGGCGAAACTTCTTCAGGCGGGCCCGCAAATCCACGATGGCCTGCGCCTTGGAGGGCCCGATGCCCGGCAGGCGAAGAAACTCGTCGGCGGTCGCCAAGTTCAGCACCACGCGCCCGTCTGCGAGCACGCCTCCCGAAGGTGCCGGGCTCGCAGCAGGCCCGGTCGCCGTAGTCGGCGTGCATGGAGCGGGCGCCGTCCCCGTCGTCGCCCCCGGGGGTCGCGCTGCGCTCGGCTCGACTTCGCCCGAGCCGGTGGGCGCCGTGAGAGACGCAGGTGCGTCCGAAGGCTGCGCCCCAAGAGGAGCAGCGCCGTCGTCCGCCTGAGCCACCCATTCTCCAACGGCAGGAGCGAGCTCCACGCCCGGGCGCGCGTGGAGCGACGCCGCCCCCAAGAGCCCGAGCGCACACAGCGCAATGCAGCCGCCCCCGGCCTTGAGCACGATGGGCGCCCACACGCTGTCACGCAGCCGGGCCAGGAGCGATGGGGAGGCGGGGGACTCTCGTCCCCCGCCGTGAGCCCTGACGTCGGGACTCGAAGTCGTTTCCGCGGGAATGTCCTTTGGGTTCCGAGTCATGGCTCCCCCCAAGTTCACACGGCGATGACGTCGCGCGAGATGCGGCTGACGGGCTCTGCGCCCTGCTCACGCGGCGTGTAGTCGCGAATGTGAAACTCACCGCTCACCGGCACCGCCTCGAGCTTGACGTTGAGGGAGCCGTCGGCGTTCACGAACGCCACGCCCACTCGGTTCCAGAAGCGGCGCTCGCCGCGGTTCGAAATCACGTACACGACCTTCATTTTCGACTGATCCATCGCACATCTCCTCTTTCGTTCGACGGCTCACTTGCCGCCGACGCGAAAGGAGATTGCGAGCTGCGTGCCAAGCCGCGCACGGCGACAAAAGTCCTGTTTTCGAAGCAACTGCGTGTCCGCGAGCACGTGACAGCCGCCGTCGCATCGTCCGTCCGACGACGGCCCTCCGGCGCCCGGTCCCACGCCGGTCGACGTGCTCGCTCATCCCCAAAGCACGCAAGCACGTCGGCTGCGTCAAAGCGGGCGCAACTCGACCTCTGCGAACCTACGGCCTTTCCTCGGAAAGACCTTGGGAAACGCTCGACACGAGAGGTGGGCCGCAGACGGAAACGCGCTCGGCGGCCAGTGGGTCAGCCGGGCTCGAGAGCGCGACGCAACCGCTCGACGAGCGGCGCGATTTCGGCGTGTCGGAGCTTGTAGAGGCTGCGGTTGGCGACGAGCACGCTCGAAATGTCGCAAATGTGCTCGCGCACCACGAGGTTGTTTTCGCGCAGCGTCGCCCCGGACTCGACCAAGTCGACGATGACGTCCGCGAGGCCCACGAGAGGCGCCAGCTCCACGGAGCCGCCCACGTAGATGACCTCCGCCTGCACGCCCTGCTTGGCGAAGTGCTCGGTGGCGATCCGCGGAAACTTGGTCGCGACGCGCGGGCGCGCGGGGATGACGGCATCCTCGGGCGCGGCCACCACCATACGGCACTTGCCCACCCCGAGATCGAGTGGCTGATAGAGGTCGTAGCGGCGCTCGAGGAGGACATCGCGTCCGCTGATGCCCAAATCGGCGACGCCGTACTCGACGTACGTGGGCACGTCGTCGGGTTTGAGCAACAAGAAGCGAAGCGCGCCATCATCGCTTTCGCGGATCAGACGACGATCATTGGCCAGCAGGTTGCGCGTGCCGACACCGGCGCGCTCCAAGAACGGCGAGAGCGCCTGAGCGACTCGGCCCTTGGGAATGGCGAGGGTGAGAGGACGACGGTTCACGAGCCCTCCAAGGTGAAACGCTCGATGTCCGCGCCCACGCCGCCCAGCTTCTTTTCGATGCGCTCGTAGCCGCGGTCGAGATGGTACACGCGCCGTACGATGGTTTCGCCGTCCGCGACGAGGCCGGCAATGACGAGCGACGCGCTCGCCCGGAGATCGGTCGCCATGACCGATGCTCCGGACAGGCCCTTCACGCCCTCCACGAAGGCGGTGTTGTTGCGCGTTTCGATTCTGGCGCCCATGCGGCTGAGCTCCGGGACGTGCATGAAGCGGTTTTCGAAGATCGTTTCCGTGAGCACGGCGCGCCCCTCACACTGCGTCATGAGCGCCATGAACTGCGCCTGCATGTCGGTGGGAAACCCAGGGTGCGGCGCCGTCGTCACGTCCACGCCCCGCAGCCTGCCCTCGCGAACCACGCGCACGCCCTCTCCTTCTCGTTCGATGATGAGACCCGCCTTGCGCAGCTTGACCACCACTGGCTCGAGGTCGTCCAACGGCGCGTCGGCCAAGAGCACGTTTCCGCCCGCGGCGCCGACCGCCGCCATGAAGGTTCCGGCCTCGATACGATCGGCGATGATGGCGTGGTCGAAGGGCGCGAGCTCGTCGGCGCCGGTGATGTGGATGGTGTCCGTGCCCGCGCCGTCGACTTTGGCGCCCATTTTGTTGAGCACCCGCCCCAGCTCCTCGACCTCGGGCTCACGGGCGCAGTTGACGAGCGTGGAGCGTCCCTTGGCGAGCGCCGCCGCCATCATCAAGTTTTCCGTGCCCGTGACGGTAGGAATGTCGAAGACGATCTCGGCTCCGACCAGGCGGGGTGCCTCGGCCACGATGTAGCCGTGGTCTACCTCGATTTTGGCCCCCAGCGCTTCGAGACCCTTGAGGTGTTGATCCACCGGACGAGCGCCGATGGCACAGCCCCCCGGCAACGAAACCTTGGCCTTGCCGAAGCGCGCCACGAGGGGCCCCAGCACCAACACGCTGGCCCGCATCTGGCGCACCAAGTCGTACGGCGCCTCGAAGAAGGCGCCCGTGGCCGGCCCCACGCGTACCTCTGGAATGTCGACACGCGTATCGCGCCCGAGCACCTTGAGCAGCTCGGCGGTGGTATTGATGTCGCGCAGTCCGGGGACGTTCCGCAGGCGGCTCTCCCCTTCCGAAAGTAGGGTGGCGCACAGAATGGGCAACGCCGCGTTTTTGGCGCCCCCGACTTGAATTGTGCCACTCAGGCGACGGCGACCTCGAATTCGGATGGCGTCCATGCTGCGAGTGCGGCCTTAGCCGCTTTTTCGCCGTTCGGCTACTCTTCGGCGCATGGCGGATCCTCGGAGCGCAGGGCGCAGCCTAGGCGGGCGACGACGCCTGGCGGCGTGGCTCGTCGTGGTCCCCCTCCTCGCTGGCGCGCCCGTCGCGGCAGCGGAAAGCGGAAGCGCTCGTAGCACCGGCCTGGTGCGCTCGTGGTCCGACGTCTCGTCGGGGCTCGAGCCGACGTCCAGCGAAGCGGCCCGCCTTCGCTCCATCGCGCGCCTCGGCGCCTGGCGGAGCACACGCGCCCGCGAAATTCTCGTGGACGCGCTGAACGACTCACTCGCGCGAGCGACGCAGGCGGCGAGCACTGCGGGCAACCCCGCCGCGGATTCGGGGCGCGTCCGCCTTGCGTTCGCCCGCGCGCTTTCGGAGCACGCCGAACACGGCGATGCCCGCCGCGCGCTCGCGCGGCTCCTGCCCATCGCAGCTGAATCGGCGTCCGGCGCGGACGACTTGGCCGCGGGCGTCGCGGCAAACGCGCTGGCAAGAGCCGGCAGCCCGGACGCGCTCGAGGTCCTGTCGCGCTCCCTCCGACAAGCAGGACCGATCCTCGAAGTTGCCAAGGCTGCGCTCCTCGCCCATCCCCCCGAGCATCTCGCACCTCTCTTGGAGGGGGGACCACCGAATCGGACGTTGCTCGAGCTGCTCGGTGAATTGGGGGACCAGCGGGCGTTCCTCCCGCTGCGGGACGTCGTGCGCAAAGGACCGCCCGAGCTGCGCGCTCCCGCCGCGTGGGCCTTGTTCCGGCTCGGAGCGCTGGAAACGGTCGCGCTCGCGCGGCACTGGTGGCAGACCAGCGAAAAAGAAGAAGAACGCATCGTCGCCCTCCGCATCCTCGCGGAAGCGAACGATACAGAAGCACGCCGGGCCATCTCGGAGGTTTTGTCGAGCGAAGGCTCTTCGGGCTCCGGGTCGGCCGCTCTCGTCGAGGCGGCGCTCGAAGCCGCCGTGCGCGCGCCGGTGCAAGGAAGCGAGCCGGCGCTCGTGGCCATCGCGCGGGGGGGCGACGAACGCCGGAGCGACCTCGCGCTCGACGCGCTCGCGCGGCTCGACACGCGCAACGCGGGCCGCTTTTTCGTGGCCGCCCTCGCCGGGCCGCTGGCTCCGCGCGCAGCTCGGGCGCTCGCTTCGACGCGCGGCGACGCCGGAGAGCGAGCCCTGACGGAGTCGCTCACGTCCGACAAGGCGCGCCCCTGGGCGCTCCGCGCCCTGGCCGTGCGCGCGGCGCGTCAAGGCAGCACGTCCGCACTCGGCGTTCTCGAACGTGCGCTTCCCACTTTCGTGAAGGCGTCTTCGGCGGTCGACCGCTCCGCGGCTGCGTGGGCGCGCGCGGTGGTCGACCCAGAGCATGCCCACGCGCTGCTCGCCAGCCGAGACCCCGTGATCGTCACCGCTGCGGCGCGCCAAGCATTCGAGGGCTCGCTGGCGCGCGCTGCGACGTCCCGCCTCGCTCGACTTTCCGAGACTTCCGCTCCGCGCGCTCTCACCGAGCTGCTCTCGCCCAGCCTCCTCGACTCAAACGCACGGCAGAGCTTCACCACCGAGCGACTCCTGGAGCTCGAAGCCAGCGGCACCGCCGCAGGGCTCACCTTCGCGATGGCCCTCGCGGGACGCGCAGAAGGCCCGCTCCCGCTCCCGGCGACGCCGTCGCCCACCGGACAGCTGGTTCGAAGGTGGCTCAGCGCCGTCGAGCCCGAAATGCGAGCGGCCGCAGCGCGCGGTCTCGCGAGCTCGCGAGACCCCGGCGCGGTGGGTCCTCTGTGTAACCTCCTGCTCTGGGATCCGGAGCCTACGGTCCGGCGAGCCGCCGCCGCTTCCCTCCGAGAACGCCCGGAGCCGAGAGCCGCGCGAGCGCTCACGACCGCACGCGCGCTCGATCCGGATCCCGCCGTGCGCGCCTTGGCGATTTTCGGTGTCGACCCACTGTCCGCTCCGTTCGGTCCGGAATCGAGCCTGGTCTGGCTCCACGACGTGCAAGACGCGCTGAGGCTCACTTCGATCCGAGGTGAAAGCGTCGTGGTGCACCCCGATCCGGACGGGTTCGTGGGCCTGGTGAACTTCGGCCGCGGGCCGCTGGCGGTTGCCAAGCTCTCTCGCGCGCGCGACCCTTCCGAGAAGTCGGACACGCCATGACCATTACCCCACGCAGACCTTCCAAGACGAGCCCTCCGGCGCCCCCCGCCGCGAGCTCGCCGTCCTTCGAGGAGTCCATGCAACGGCTCGGGCAGATCGTGGCGGCGCTGGAGAGCGGCCAGCTCGATCTCGAGGAGTCTTTGGCGCACTTCGAGGAAGGCGTGCGCCTCGCTCGCGCGTCACAGGCACGCCTCGACTCTGCCGAGGCGCGCATCGAAGAGCTGATGCGCGTCGACGAGAACGGCAACCCCGTCGTGCGTGAGCTCGATGCCGACGGCTGACGATTCCTCCGCTCCGAGGACGGTCAGCACGGCTGCCGCCCTCGCCATCGGCAACGAGCTCCTGAACGGCAAGGTGCGCGAAGGCAACGTGCATCACCTCGCCCAAACTCTGCGAGCTCTCGGCATCCGCCTCTGTCGAGTCACGCTGGTGGAGGACGACCGGAAGACGATTGCGCGGGAGCTCGGTGAGCTTCGGCGCACCCACGACGTCGTTTTTACGAGCGGAGGCATCGGACCGACGCACGACGATGTCACCATCGCGGCCGTCGCGGACTCGTTCGAGGTCCCCGTCGAAGCGGATCCAGCGATGCAGGCGCTCCTCGAACGGGTGTACGGCGAGCGCCTCACGGAGGAGCACTTGCGGATGGCGCTCGTACCGCGCGGCGCGCGCCTCTACGCGACCCCAGAAATTCCCTGGCCCACCGTCGTGATGCACAACGTTTGGACGCTGCCGGGCGTGCCGGAAATCTTCCGGATGAAGCTCAACGTGGTTCGCGCGCACTTGCGAGGACCGGGCGCCTTCGTCACGCGCTCGGTCTTCACGCAGCTCGAAGAGGCCGAGCTGACGCCGTTCTTGGACCAAGTGGTTGCGGAGCACTCGGCGGTCGAGGTCGGGTCGTACCCCAAATGGTTCGATCCCACGTATCGAACGAGAATCACGTTCGACGGCAGCCAACGGGAGCCGGTGGACGCCGCGCTCGCCGCGTTCGTCGCACTCCTGCCCGAGGGCGAGCCACAGCGCCTGGAGTAGCGGTCCAAGAAGGGCGACTGCGACCTCACGCCATTCTGCTCCGCGTTCAGGGCACGGGCGGGCAGCGCTCGGCATGGATCTGCCGCACGGACGAGCGGAGGCCGTAAGCGAGCGCGGCCAGCGCCAAGAGCGCGAAGACCCAATGGCCCAGCGTGTGCACGCCGTGCTCGACCAGCTCCACGTGCGCCGAGGCGACGAAGCCCAGAAGGATCATGACGGGCACGCTGATGCACGCGCCGAGCGCGTCCCAGAAGAGAAACCGGGAAAACGGCATGTGATGCATCCCCGCCAGCGCGAAGACCGGCGCACGAATTCCCGCCAAATGACGGGCGACGAACACCACTAGACCTCCTCGGCGCTCGAACATCGCCTCGATGCGGCGCCTTCGTTCGTCCGGCAGAAGGCGACGGAACGCGCGACGCTCGAGAAGGGCGCTCCCGAGGCGCCGCCCAGAGAAGTACACGAAGCTGTCTCCTCCCAAGACGCCCGCGTAACAGACGGCGATGCTGAGGGGCAGATCCACACCTCCGCGATGCGACAGCACGCCGGCCGCCAAGAGCACCACGTCCTCGGGAACGGGCACACCGAGCCCTGCAACGAGCAAGAGGACCCACAAGAGCCCCAAAGAGCCGTGAGCCAGCAGTAGCCCGAGTTCCAAGACGCCCCCCTCTGCGAGCTAACGGACGACGGCACCAGGAGTTGCGCGGGCGCACCCCCGTGGCGACCGCCACCGGCGACACGAACGTCGGACGGCGACACGAACGGTGGGCCCACTCGAGCGCTCGCAGGATTTTCGAACGACTCGTGAGCCCACGCACGAGGAGCCCGCCGGCACGCATTCTGCAATTGAGTGTCCCCATGAGGACCGCCCGCGCGCTCGAGCCCCAACCGCAAACCCCTGCCGAGCCCGGCTCGAAAAGCGTGGGCCCCGCCGCCTCTGCCCTCGCCCCCCTGCGCGAGCTGCGAGCCCGCGCCGTGCAGTTGGGCACGCAAGCGCTCGGTGACGCCGAGCTACTCGCGCTCGTGCTCGGGCGAGGCAACACCGGGCATTCGAGCGCGCTCCTCGCCGCGGCACATCTCGAAGGCGCGCGGGGCGGCATCGCCGGGCTCGCGCGCGAAACGCCGCGCGGCTTGCTCACCAGAAGTGCTTTGAGCATCACCGAGGCGACGCGCGTCTGCGCGGCGCTGGAGCTGGGTCGCCGCGCCGTCGCTCGAGCGGAAGACGCGCGGCGTGGAGCTGCGCCGATGTGCGCGCGAGCGGTCGCTCGCTGGGCGGAGGCGCGGCTCGTACACCTGGATCACGAGGAGGTCTGGGTTCTGTGTTTGGACGGACGCAGCTCGCTCTCCTGCGCGCGCCAGGTCGGCCGGGGCGGCGTTCACGGCTGCGCGCTCCTCGCGCGTGACGTGCTGGTCCCGGTCGTGCGAGAAGCGTCAAGCGCGTTCGTCCTCGTGCACAATCACCCCAGCGGAGACCCCACGCCGAGCCGCGAGGACTTGGACATGACACGTGCGTTGGCGGACGCGGCCGACCTCTTGTGTGTTCCACTCGTGGACCACGTAGTGGTGGCTCGCGGAGGGCACCGTTCTTTGTTCGAGATGGGGTTCTTCGAACGGTCTCTCGACGCACAGGCCCGGTAACACCGTCGTCGGTCTCCTGCGCACGCCACGTTCGGCTCGGGCTCCGAAAGGGACGCCTACGAGTAGGAGCATCTGCTCCAAGAGAAGCCGCGGGAGGTGTCGGACCACATTATTCTACGATTTCAGTCGGGCGGCCCCGTTCGCCCCCTTTCGGCGCTTTCCGGGCACCCGGGGCCTCGGTATCCTCCCGCCTCAATGAGCACCGAGGTGATCTTCTCCGCGCTCACCGACGTCGGCCGCAAGCGAGAGCACAACGAGGACAACTTCCTCGTCGACAAAAAGCTCGGGCTGTTCGTCGTGTGTGACGGCATGGGTGGGCACGCAGCTGGCGAGGTTGCCAGCGCGCTGGCAGTGCGAACGTTCCACGAGGAAGTAAAGAAAGAGCGCGAGCTCATCGAGGACTTTGCGGCGGGCAAGACCGGCGCCGCCCACGTCAGCAAGCGCGACATCTCCAACATGCTCGAGTTCGCCGTGAACCGCGCCTCCCAACGCGTTCACGAAGAAGCCACCAAAGATCCCACGAAGCGCGGCATGGGCACGACCCTGGTCGCGCTCCTGATCGTCGGACAGCAGGCGTTCGTCACGTACGTGGGGGACAGCCGCCTCTACTCCCTGCGGGAAGGCGTGCTGGAGCAGGTCACCGAGGACCACACGGTCTTCAACGAGCTGGTCAAGCGCAAGAAAATGCCGCGCGAGAAGGTCGAGCAGCTCGCGCAAAAGAACGCCATTACGCGCGCCGTCGGCGTGTACGAGCACGCCGAGCCGGACAGCCTCGTGCTCGACGTCTTGGTCGGAGATCGCCTGCTGCTCTGTTCCGACGGGCTCTATCAGTACTTCGAGGACACCTTGGAGGACCTCGGCCGACGCATGGCCAGCGAGGACCTCGAAAAGGCCATCAAGGGCTTCATCGACCGCGCCAACGAACGTGGCGGCGCCGACAACATCACCGGCGTGCTCCTCAGCGTGGGTCAGCCGGGCCAGCGCGACGAAGATCGCGCCAAGCAGCTGCAGCTCAAGCGTGACCTGCTCGCGAAGATGCCGCTCTTCCGACCGCTGAGCGATCGCGAGCTCTTGCGCGTCTTGCAGGTCACGCACGTCGTGCCTTACCAGGACGGCTCCACCGTGATGAAGGAGGGCGAAACGGGCGATGAGCTCTTCATCGTGCTCTCCGGGCGCGTGAAAATCGTTCGCGGCGGCTCAGTCATCGCCACCCTGAGCCCCGGCGCACACGTGGGGGAAATGGCCCTGGTGCGCAACCAACCGCGGTCGGCGACGGTCGTCAGTGACGGCCCGTCGGAGCTGATGGTGATTCGGCGCCGCGAGTTCTTCGAGCTCTTGCGCAACGAGCAGGGGCTCGCGGTCAAGCTGCTGTGGCAGTTCCTGGGGGTCCTGGCCGATCGCCTCGCCGAAACCAGCAAGGAGCTCGGTCAAGCACGGGAGGAGCTCGCAGCAGAAGACCTCACCGACCAACTCTTCGAAGAAGACGACGAGGAAGAGTCGGACCGCCGTACGCTGGTCGTTCCGCCGCCACCTGGCATGTTGGCCGCGCCTCCCATCGACGAAACGTGAAGCGAGCTTGCAGCGCGAGCTTCTCGCAGCTGCGCCGTTCGCCCCGAGCTTTCGCGCAGCGCTCTCCGAGGGCTGCCCGAGAGCTCGGCGGCACGGCCTCGAGCCGCGCCTCCACCGGCGTGGATGTTCGTTGACAGTTTCCGGGCTCGGCCGGTAGCGTCCCGGCAGCGCAGGTGGTCTTTTCTCGCATGAAGCTCCACGTTTCCTCCGTACGGCCGAGCTCCACCGTACGGCCGAGCGCGCCACCTTCGGTCGTTGAGCTAGCTTTCGTGCGAGACCAGCGCTCGACCGCGCGGCGCGCGGCGCGTTTTGCACTCGTCGCGGCGATCCTCTCTGGCGCGACGACTTGGACCGGTACGTCTCTCGCGGACGAGCCGCGCAAGGCGACGGAACCCAACGTGCTGGCGGACTCCGCGGTCGATCTCGTGGCCGTGGCGGACGCGTTCGACGAGCTGAACGGCTTCGACCTGCACGTGTCACTCGCCTTTCAGCACTCCGCGCGCAGAGCGCCCATCTTGCGTGAGACGACCATCAATCAGCCGGGGCTCGCGTCCGGTGGGTACCTGAGCGACAACCTCAACGTCGCCAACTACGAGGAAACGACGAACCGCCTCATCCCGGCGGTGGACGTCGGCATCTATCGGGACGTTGCGCTCAAGCTGCGCCTGCCGATTATCCTGTCGAACACCCGTCGCCTCGAGAGCCGCGACGGTAGCGCGAAGGCCGGAGTCGCATCGGGCACGAACGACTTTCCCGTGTCGCTCGCCGGTCTCCCCGGCGAAAGGCTGTTTTCCGTGCCGTTCGAGGCGCCCACGCGCAGCGGCATCGAGTACCTCGCCGTGGGGCTCGACTTCGGCATCATGAATCAGTTTCGCGACCCCTCGAAGCCCACTTGGGTGTTCGGGGTGGAGGGTCGATTCAACGTGTCCGAGCCGATGCACGCGTGCAACGCGAACCCCAAGGCGGGCCAGGTCGAGTGCGCGGATCCCTCGGACGTCAATCGCAACGGCACTTCGGGAGAGCTCTACGACGCGAGCATCGACGCGCCGCTCGAAGGGAGTCGCTTTTCCGGCAGCCGCAAGGCGGGCGTGAGCCGCGGCACCACGGCGCTGGAAGGCCACACTTACGTCTCCAAGCGCATCAAGTACATCGAGCCTTACGGCGGCGTGAGCGCTTTGTTGGAGTTTCCAACGGGGGGCAGCGACTACGGCGCAACGGATCTCCAAGGCGCCTTGGTGAACCATCCGCCGCTGCGCGGCTCGCTGCTCGTGGGCTTGGCCGTCGTGCCTTGGGAGGTGCGCGAGAAGTTTCAGCGCGTCTCCTTCGATTTTCGCTTCAAGGGCACCTACGTGTCGGAAGGGCGGGACTACTCCGAGCTGTTCGACGCGCTCGGCTCGAGCGACGCGCGCTCGCTTCGAACCCCGAATTTCGCCGAGTACAAGGCGAACACGGACGGCAACGGCCAGGTGAACAACCGCGAGCCTTCCGTCGTGGATCCAGATTCGCGCCGTGTGTATTTCACGGGCCTGACGGACGTGCAGCAGCACGGCGAATACAAGCTGAGCGCGCAGTTTACGTGGCAAGCCGGCGAGTACGTGAAGCTCAACCTCGGCGGCGCCTGGGACATCGTGCAAGCCCACATGATCACGTTCGATCAGGCCTGCAACCCCGACTTCGTCAACGACCCCACCGAAGCCGGCCCGTGCAAGTCCAACGTCGCGGGCTCGGGCGAACGCGAGAGCTGGGTAGCGGCCGGCATTCCCAATCCCGCCAACCGTAAGGTCATCAACGATCCTGGGCGTCGCTTCCGCGTCGGTACGTCACTCGGCTTCGACGCCTGGGTGCGTGCCTCGGTGATGTTCTGAGGCTTGAATCGGGCTGAAGTTCGATAGGGCATTGGGCTCGAACGATGATGCAGCACCGTAGCCTCGGCTGGCTCCTCTTGGCGGCACTCGGTGTCACGCTGAGCCGACCCGCGAGCGCAGCAGATCCCTCCCAAAACCTTGCCGAGCCGACCACGGCTTCGACCGAACCTCCCGTCGAACCCTCGCGCGAAGCCGAGGGAGCTACCGCTCCGCCGCCGATCCCCCAGGATCCGCGCTATCAAGGGGCCAGCACGGCTCGCATTCCGAGCGCCCCGGTGAACGCCGCAGTCGAGCACGCGCTGCTGGAGGCCGCGGTCGATCTCGATATCACGGCGGAAGTCCTGCCCGCCGAAGCTCTCGACCAGGCGCTCGAAGCACGGGCGACGACGTCTTCGGACGCCGGAGCACCATGGCTGGTCGGCTATCGTTTGACGCCGCAAGGGACACTCTGGCGACTCGAGGTCACGGCGCTGCCGCCCGACTCGAACGTGCGCCGTGTCGTCGTGGAGGTGCTCGACGAAACCCGCGCCGAGCTGCGCGCCATGGTCCTTCTGCGCGATGCCGTGCGCCTGCAAGGTGTGGCTCGTCCGGAGCCCTCGTCGCCTGCGCAAGTCGAGAGCGCGCCCGCCTCGTCGGGTCGCGCAGGACTGGCGCTGAACGGCGCGGTGCTCGGAGGTTACCTCGGCGTGTCGCTTCAACAGGCCAGCGACAGCGAAGACGACCGTCTCCTCTACCCGCTCGCGGCGCTCGGAGTCGGACTCGGGCTCGGGGCCTCCATGTTGATCGCCGACGAGTGGAACATCACCACCGAGGACGCGTGGTACATTTCCGCAGGTTTGCTCTGGCCCGCGACGTCCGGCACGCTCGTCGCCGCCAGCTACGACGTAGCGCCGGAACACCGCTATTTGTACGGCCTCTCGGGCGTCGCCGTCGGCACGACCCTGTCCACCATCGCCGTCGCGACCGGCAATGTGCACTCGGGTAGCGCGGCCATCGCGCACTCGGGTGGCGCATTTGGCATGGGTCTCGGCGCGCTGACGCAAGGCGTAGTGGAGGGCAACCTGGAGGGCGTGCCTTTGCGCGGCATGGGTTACGGGGCGGGCCTCGGCGTGCTCACGGCAGGCATACTGGCGACTCGCATCGAAGCGTCTCCGTCCCGTGTGCTGCTGGTCGATCTAACGGCGCTGCTCGGCGGCCTCACGGGAGGCGCCCTCGCGACGCCCCTGCTCTTGACCGACGAGGTCGACGACGCGCGCCGTCGGCTGTGGTTCGCGACCGTTGGGCTCGGCACGCTCGCAGGCGGCGCGCTCGGCGTGCTCCTGACCGACGAAAGAGATTCGGTGGATACCGGAGCCGCGCTCGCGCACGTTCACCCTTACGCTGGCGTCATCGGCGTGTCCGTGCGAGGCACGGAGCAGGCACCCGTCTACGGCGGCGGTCTCCGCGGAGATTTCTGAGACGACTACGCCCGCTGGGCGCTCTCTGCCGACGGTGAAGCCCGAGCACATGGAAAAGCGACGCATCGATTTCGAGGTCATGCCTCACGAGCACGGCGTGCGCTTGGATCGTTTGCTCGTGTCCCACGCGCCCGCGCTGGGGCGGAAACGTGCTGCGGAGCTCTTCCAAAAAGGCTTGGTCCACGTCGATGGAAGACGAGCACAGAAAGGGGCGCTGGCCGTCGCTGGCCAGCGGCTTTGCGCCGAGCTCCCCGAGGCCGAACGCGCCATCGCGGAAGCAAACGCCCCCCTCGAGATCTTGCTCGAGCGAGCGGACGTCGTGGTCGTCGACAAACCGGCGGGGCAGCCTAGCGCAGCCCTGCGTTCGACCGACCGAGGCACGCTCGCAGGCGCGCTCGTCGCGCGGTACCCAGAAATGAGCGACGTGGGCTTCGGTCCGCGCGAGCCCGGCCTCGTCCATCGCCTGGACACGCAAACCTCCGGCGTGCTGGTCGCAGCGCGAACGAGCGAAGCCTTCCGCCGGCTCCGGGACGCCATCGAGACCGAACGCGTCGACAAACGCTACCTTGCCATCGTGGCCTCCGACGCCATCGACGACGAAGGGGTCGTCGATGTGCCGCTCGGGCCTCACCCCAAAAATGCGCGACGTGTCGTCGTGGCCAAGTCACCAGGCGCTCGCGCGGCGCGCTCTACTTACCGTGTGCTGGAGCGCTTCGGGCAGTTGGCCCTGGTGGAGGTGACGGCCAGTCGCGCTTACCGCCATCAGGTGCGCGCCCACTTGGCGTTTCGTGGCAGCCCCATCGTGGGCGACCAACTCTACGGTGGACTCGACGTCGGGCTCGGCGAGCGGCACGCGCTTCACGCGAGCTACGTCGCGTGCGACGTGGCTGGTGTCACGCCCTTCGCCGTGACGGCGCCGCTTCCGGACGACTTGCGCACGCTCCTGCGCTCGGCGTAGCGCCCTTCGGGCGCCACGCCTGCTCGCTCGAGACGCAAGACCTCTTCCACCAACCGTAGACATCCGGCTCGACTGGGCACCTTCGGGCGCAAAATAGCGACGCGCTCCTCGCTCGTTCGCCCACGCATCCAGACGACGCCACGCGGCAAAGCGCGGTAGGCATCCGAGTCGTCCACGACGCGTACGATCACGCACGGTAACGTGACGAGCCCCGCGCCAAGCTCGACACCGACCTCGATCGCACGCACGCCCGGACGAGCGTCATCGAGCGTGAGCCTCAGACGCAGCTCGTCGGGCGCCCCGCCCCCCAACGGCCGACGTGCCCAGATCTCGCTCCGCACCCAACCGTGAGCCTCGAGCTTCTTGCTCACGAAGCGATAGAGGGGCAGCGCCCCGAACGCTGCGTCGGGCGGCATGTCCGTTCGACGGCCCGTGAAGAAAACCGGGAGCCACGCCGTCGATCCCACGACGACCAAACCAGCCTGATAGGGCGACTGGGCGAGTAAGAGCCACGCCACGCCTGACGCAGCCACGCACAGCGTCACGAAGACGATGAAGCCGACGACAGAGCTCGCGTCCAGGAAGCTTCCCGCGCCGTCCGTAGCCTGTGCTCCGCCGGCTCTGCGTTCCTGCTCGCCGAGCAGCGACCACTCGCCGGGCCCACGCGCCCGCGAGGCACGCGCCGCCGGGAGCAGCGTGGCCGCCAGAATGGCAATCGCCAAACACGCCCCCGCGAGCGTTGGGAACTCCAGGAGGCCCAAACCTGCCGCAGCGCCGAAGAGCGCACCGGCCATCAGCGCGCGCGGCAACGACGGCAGCGGCACCAGCGGTCGAACGATGGCGCCCGCCGCGTTGGCGCTCCGCTCGAAGGCTCGCGCCTTGTGCAAGACGACCGAGGAGTAAATCAGCGCAAGCGCGGCCGACAGCCCCCAAGCCCACCGAGGAGCTCGCGGCAACTCGAGCTTGCGCGGCGGCGGGGGCGATAGGTTCGGTCCTTGCGCGACGACCGCAGCGTCGATGGCGCCCGCGAACGGCTCGACGCCAGCATCGATTTGCCACACCGCCGGCTCACCTCGCGCCACGCGAGCCCGCACCAACTCGACCTCGTCGAAGCCGGCCGAGCGCCGCACCTGACTGAGCAAGACGCCCGCGTTCTGCGAATCGTCGCCGTTCGGTAGAGACGGCGTGACGGCGCTCCGCGGCAGCCGAAAGATCACCTTTGCCGAATCCACGCCGCCCGAGAAGCGAGGCCCCACCCACGTGATGCGCGCACGGTCGCCGTGACGTTCGAGCCTGCCGTGCTCGGTGAGGGCGACGCGGTAGCCGAACTCGAACTGGTAGGTGCCACCGCGAAGGCCTTTTTCTGCCTCGATCCTCACCTGGAGCGACCCGTCCTCGCGCGGCTCGAGACCGAGCGGCCAAACGTTGGTCGAGCTGTTGGAGGTGCGCCGCACCACCGCGTCTTCGAAGGTTTGCAGCACCTCGCCGACGCCGTCGATGCTCAGGGTCTCCAAGGGACCGCCCCGCACCTTGAGCAGCAGCTGGTGCCGCACCTCGGCTTGTCCCCGTTCTTCGACGACGATCGTCGCCTGATGCCCGAGCACGTCCGTCTCGATCCAGGCTCGGGCGCTCCGCGCCGTGAGAAAAACGAGCGCCAGCATCGCGCACGCTCCCAGGAGCCGCGCGAATAACGCATGCTGTAAGGCCAAGGCCCCGCGCGTCGTAGCAACCATTGGTGCTTCGATGCGCACGGATGGGCAAGAAGGGCCAAGTTGTCGGCTTATTGGGGCGCCCTTCGGGAGGCCGGCTCGGCCCGGCCTCCCTGGACGCGAAGAGGGCTCCAGGCCCTCGTCAATCGGCAGCGACGGCTCGAACCACGAGCGCGGTGAGGTCCGCGACGAACTCGTGAGGGACTCGCTCGGTCACATGGATGCTGGATTTCGGCCCGGGCTCCGCCCGCACGTGGAACGTGATGGGCACGTTGCCGCGGTAAGGCAAGCCGCGACTCAGGGCCTCCCAACTCTTGGCGCGGGTAGCTCCAAACTCCGCAGCGAGCGGACCCACGAGCCCCTCGAGACGCACGAAGCCGCTCACCGCAGAGGTGCGGTCGCGCAAGGACGTGAGACCAGAGACCGACTCCAGACGCGGCGAGCCGCTCTTGAAGAGCACGTCGAACGGCGCCGCCAGCTGACTCTTGTCGCTGGACCAAGCGAGCCAAGTCCTCGGTCCGTCCGGCACGATCGCGAAAAACCCATGCTGGAGGAGCTTGGCTGCGCTGCCGATGCCACGGTTGCCCTCGCCCGACAACTCTCCGACGAGCTCGTCGACCGCACCGTCGAGCCGCCATTCGTACACGGCGGAGCCTCCCCGATTCGGCAGGGCACCCCGCGCCTTGAGCTCCGGGATGAAGCGAGCGTCTTCGCCCGCGGCTTTGCGGAGATCGGGCGCGCTGAGAGCCTGCGCGAGCTCGTCGATGCGCTTCTTGTAGACGGCCGCGTCCGCTTCCAGGCCGACCAATTGCCAAGCTGGACCGAGCTGACCCGCCTCTGCGTCCAGCGCGATGACCGGACCCGTGGCGGTCGCGACCACGCCGTCGTAGGCGAGCATGTCCATCACGAAGCGCTCGATCCGCACGCGTGTCTTTTCACCGAGCTTCTGGTGCTCCAGCCATCCCCCCAGGAGGTCCACCAAATTCTCGTGAACCGCGCGCAGCTGCTCCCTGGGCAACGTGCGAGTGAACGACGCGGCGCTGCTCGTCGCCGGGAGCTGCCAAAACAGCGCGGGCGGCAAAGCCTGCGTCTGACCCAGGAGCTCCACGCTCGCCACCGTCCAAGAAGAGCGGCTCTCGAACGTGCCCGAGAACGACAGCTCGTAGTCGCCCGACTCCGCCGCGCGAAGCTCCAACTTCACGCTCTCGAGGTCCTGCGCGAGATGGATGCCCTCGTCCGCCAAGGCCAAGAGGGCGTCGGCAACCGCACGATCGAAGCGCGCGTTGTCGATTTCTATTTGCCTCGCGGCGACGGATGCGAACAGCTTGAGTGAGCGCAGCTGCGAGCCATACGCGGCCTTGAGCGGCGCCGCACGAAACTCCAAATGGGCCTCCGCGTCCGATAGCTCTTCCGCCGGGAGCCCTCGCAACGCGTAGGGCAAGAGCGCCGCTAGCGAGGTGTCGTCGTCCGAGCACACCACGCGCACCGGCGTTGCGCCGAGCGAGGGACCTACGGCGCAGCTGACGTCGTCCCACACGAACCAGCGTTGTCCGTCGTCCTCAGCGCGGAAAGCCACCCCCTGCTGCTCGAGCTCCGCCAGCACGCTCCCTTCGGAGACCGCGCCAAAGCTGACCACTCCGTGCGGGGGCCGATTCGGATTTTCGTCCAACGCGAACGCCACTTCGATGGGAGCGTCCAGCGCGAGCACGCTCGTCAAGCGAGGCGCCTCCTCTTCGAGCTTCGCGCGCCAATCGAGCGGGATGCCGGTGGACGCGAGCACAGCGTCCGCGAGCCCCATGGGGCTCCTCAGGCGTCCCCACAAGAACGTCCCTCGTGGAGCGGCAACGGGCTCGAGCGCGACGGGCTCCACGTGCGGCGCGGACTCGGAGCTCTGCTCGGGTTGAGGTGGTGTGGCACTCGGGGTGGCCGCGCCGCCACAAGCCGAAGTGAGTCCCGCCAGAACGAAGGCGAGCCAAGAAGCGCGCAATTTCGAATGAAGCATCGTGCGGCACGATACCTCAGTTGGGTCACGACGGCACCCGTTCCTCCCCGCAGGCCGGGGCCCCCGCTCGAGGGTTCACAGCCCGCTCCCTCAGGGAACCATCACGTGGTTAGCGAGGAGTTGGATGCGTGCGGCGACGAACCCCCGCCGACCGCATGCGCCGCTCCACCACGAAGCGTCGCAAGCGCGCGCGGTCCGCGCGAGACAAGGCTGGAAAGTGCAGGCTCGCCGCCGCCCCGCGAGAGTCCACGACGACCGCCGACACCCGAAGCTCCTGCCCGCTCGGAAGCTCGAAGCGAACGTCGATGACCGCTCCCTCCGGCAGCGGACGCGTAGAGCGGATGCGCATCCCGTAAGCGCTCAGGTTCGCCGAGCGCGCCTCCACGTCCCGGTGGGACTCGACACGTAGCGGCGCAACGAAGCCGATCCGCTCCTCGCGCCGCCGGTTCAACGGATATGGAAAGCTCCCCCCGGACGTGCGCCCCCTGGCGCCAATCCAACTCGACGTTGCGGCCATCTGGTCACCTCCCCCGATCGGCCGTTTTCGGCTGACCGGAACGTGCGCGCGCTTCGGACGAGCCCTGCGCAGCGCTTCGACATTCGCACCCTAGCAGTCGACCCAGCGCGAGCAACGCGACCCCTCGCGCTGGCTAGCCCACGAAAAGAAAAAAGAGCGCGACGGAATACCGTCGCGCCCTTCGAGCTCACGCGAGCCGCGTTTACTTCGATTCCTCGAACTCCGCGTCGATGACGTCGTCGCCCTTCTTTCCGCCCGAGGGCGGCGCGCCGGGAGGAGGTGCCGCGCCCTCGCCCGCAGCTTGATACAGCTTGCTGGCCAGATCGTGCGCCTTTTTCTCGAGGCGTCCGCTCACGTCCTGAATCTTCTCGTCGTTCTGCTTCTCGATCGCCTCGCGGCCTTCCTTGATCAGCTCCTCGAGCTCCTTCACGTCGCCGGCGTCGAGTTTGTCCTTGTTCTCTGTGACCTGCTTTTCCAGCGTGTAGCAGAGGCTGTCGAGCTTGTTGCGACGCTCGACCTCTTCGCGGCGGCGCTTGTCCTCCGCTTCGTGAGCCTGAGCGTCGTTCACCATGCGCTGGATGTCGTCGTCGTTGAGACCGCTCGACGCCGTGATGGTGATCTTCTGATCCTTGCCCGTGGCGGTGTCCTTCGCCGTCACGTGCAGGATGCCGTTCGCGTCGATGTCGAAGGTAACCTCCACCTTCGGCACGCCACGCGGGGCCGGTACGATCCCTTCGAGGTGGAACTTGCCGAGGGTGCGGTTGTAGCGAGCCTCCGCGCGCTCGCCTTGGAGCACGTGGATTTCCACCGAGGTCTGGTTGTCGCTGGCGGTGGAGTACACCTCTTTCTTTTGCGTCGGGATGGTGGTGTTGCGCGGAATCATCACCGTCATCACGCCACCCAGCGTCTCCACGCCGAGCGAAAGCGGCGTCACGTCCAAGAGCACGACGTCCTGAACGTCTCCCGCCAAGACGCCACCCTGCACGGCCGCGCCGATGGCCACGACCTCGTCGGGGTTGACGCCACGGTGCGGGTCCTTGCCGAAGAAGCTCTTGACCGTGTCCTGAACGAGCGGAATGCGCGTCGAGCCGCCGACGAGCACCACCTCGTCGATGTCCTTCGCGTTCTTCTTCGCGTCCGCGAGCGCCTTCTTGACCGGCTCCATCGTGCGCTCGATGAGCGGACGGATCATCTGCTCCAGCTTGGCGCGCGTGAGCGTCTTTTGAAGATGCTTGGGGCCGCTGGCGTCGGCCGTGAGGAACGGCAGGTTGATCGTCGTCTCCTGCTTCGTGGAAAGCTCGATCTTGGCTTGCTCCGCTGCGTCCTTCAGACGCTGGATGACCATCTTGTCCTTGGAAACGTCCAACCCGCTGTCGCGCTTGAACTCCTCCATGAGCCAATTCATGACCTCGATGTCGACGTCGTCGCCGCCGAGGTGCGTATCGCCGTTCGTGGCGATCACCTGCACGACGTTGTCACCCACCTCCAAGATGGAGATATCGAAGGTGCCACCGCCGAAATCGTACACGGCGATGATTTCGTTGTTCTTGCGATCCAGGCCGTAGGCCAGCGCCGCCGCAGTGGGCTCATTGATGATGCGCTTGACGTCCAAGCCAGCGATCTTGCCGGCGTCCTTGGTTGCCTGACGCTGCGAGTCGTTGAAGTACGCGGGGACGGTGATCACTGCCTCCGTCACCGACTCACCCAGGTAGTCCTCGGCGGCCTTCTTCAGCTTTTGAAGCACCTTGGCGCTCACCTCCGGCGGCGCCATTTTCTTGCCTCGCACCTCGATCCAAACGTCCCCGTTCGGTCCCTCGGCGAGGGCGTAAGGAACGCGACCTTGCTCGTTCTTCACCTCGGCATAGCGATGTCCGATGAAGCGCTTGGCCGAGTACACGGTGTTCTCGGGGTTGGTGACGGCCTGTCGCTTCGCCACGGTGCCGACGAGGATTTCACCCTTCTCGTCCCACGCGACGACCGACGGAGTGATGCGTGAACCTTCCTCGTTCACGATCACCTTGGCTTCTTTGCCTTCCATCACGGCCACGACGCTGTTCGTCGTGCCCAAGTCGATTCCAATGATTTTTCCCATCTTGGCTTACTCCGCTCAGACTCCAGAGCTCAGAACTCGAGCCGTCTCCCGACTCAACACCGGGAAGGCCGCGCCGACCGCCACCCACCTGCGCCGAACGGCCCACCGGGACCGGACCCGAAGGAGCGCGCCGCCCACGAATCCTCCGGTGCTCTTCCGCACCCAGTGGCCGCTGGCTTTCCCTTGCCTATCGAGACTGCCCGAGCCTCCGCCGCTCGCGTCGTAGGGCCCTACTGCCCACCGACCGAAAGCACGAAACCCCGAGAAATCCCGCGAGAGCAGCCGGAACGACGCCCGGCTTGGCTGAATTCGCTCGCCAACATAACCACGTGACGAGTGCGGTCAATGGGGCGATCGGGGTGGGTCGCCGTGAGAGGAAGAAGCGAACGAAGATGCTCCTTCTCCGATTGACAACAGAGTGCTCGTGGGTAACCTCCGAGCCGCTTTTCGGGGCCGTAGCTCAGCTGGGAGAGCGCCGCGTTCGCAATGCGGAGGTCAGGGGTTCGATCCCCCTCGGCTCCACCCGAATATCCAAAAACCCAAGACAAAACGAAAAAAGCGCGGCGTTTCTCACGCCGCGCTTTTTTCGTTTCGTTCCGCTCCCCTCGCGGCTCCGCTCCCCTCGCAGGTCCGTTTTCCGGCGAGTGTGGGAGGTCGTTCTTTCGGCGAGGCGACCCCTACACCGCAGCAGCGCGCGCGGCGAAGCTGGCGAAGCTGGCGAAGCTCCGCTCAGTCGGAGCGGATACTTCCCTCCGACTGAGCGGCAACGGACTACTTCTTCAGAGCGCGACGCGCGCGACCGGCCACTGCTCCAGCGCGTAGCAGACGGCGTACATGTGGTCGAAGAAGGTCCACTCCGCCTGACGGCGAGCGGAGGCTCCTTGCCACAGCGCCTCGAGCGCCTCCTCGGGGGCGCTCGACGCCAAGCTCTCCGCCGGCTGCGGACGCGAGCCGACACGTCTCCACGGCAGGGCCGTGTCACGCGGGACTTCATCGCGAGCAATTTGCTCGTCCAAAAAGACGCCCAGCTGCTTGCGGAAGACCTCCCCTGCCAAAAGCGCGCCGGCACCCACGTACGTATCCTGCGCTCCGCACACTTCCGCGAGGCGTGCGTCCAAGCGTCGACCCGGGAGCAACGACCAGTCGTCCACGTGCGCCGGGCGCCACGACTCGAGGTGCGCCATGAGCTCACCGAAGCCGCGAACGCGCGCACGTTCGAACTGGCCGTCGCCGAGCTGCTCGTTCAAGAGCGCCACCACGGGGCTGCGCAGAGCGTCCGATTGGACACGCGCGGCAATCTGCGCCACGCGACGCGCGGCGCCGGCCTCGGCAATTTCCAGATTGGCGAGAAGCAGCCAAATGTTGCTGCGAGAAAACGCCTCACGCGACAGCCGCCGAATGAACGGATGTGTCGTCATGTCGCCGTCTTGCTCGTAGCGATCGACGATTTCCATCACACCGCTCGGCGCGGGAGCGGCGCCCGAAGCGGCGATGGTGCCGGGACGAAACGCCTCGCACGGCAAGTACACGGTGAGGCGTGGCTTGTCCTTGTGACGCCGGAACGACAGGTAGGACTGGAGCCCCACGCCATCCTCGAGCGGCCGCGTCGCGATGACGTCCAGCGTGCGAAGGTACCCGCCCGCAGAAATGCCCAAGTGCTCGAGCGTGGCGAGCGCCGACTCGGACACCTCCAGGTCGTTTCGCGCGTAGCCGTTGATCGGAAAGTGCGTGGTGACGGCCGAGGGCGAGTCGCCGCGACCTTCCACGAACGAGTAGCAAGTGAACGGAGCGCGCCCTCGAAACTTCTGAAGCCCCGGGGCGACGGCCTTCAAGAAGCGTTTGACCTCGCCCGGACGATGCGTCGGGGAAGCCGAGGCCGCGGCCTCCAAGTCCTCGGGGGTCGAGGCCTGATGACGCGCGTAGACCTTCACGCGCGCCTCGGGGGTCTTCCCGAGATCCAACGAAAAATACTTGAACTGATCGAGCTCGGGACCGCGCGCGCCGAGGTGCTTTCCGGCGACGCCCCACGCGCCGGAGAACCCGAGCCGCACCAGCGCTTCCTCGAGCACCGCCGCCGCGTGACGGGCGCCACGCGCTTCCGGGCATAGATAGATTTTGAAGTCGGGCGGCCTGGTTCCCTCGAAGCACGCGGCGACCCAAATGGAGAACGGACCGCGAGGCTTTTCCGGCAAGAAGAGGTCCCGCACCTTCTCGAAGCGATCGAGCGTGATGTCGTAGTCTTTCGACAAGTCTCGCAAGAGCTCGATCGCCGCTTGTGCGTTGGACTCGAGGCTCGGGGCCGCCCCGAACGGCTCGACCATGATCCGCAGCTCCGCGCCGTCGCCGCCGTACGCCACCGAAAACTCGAACGGCGTGCCGTCGTCGACGACGTGAGACTCCCAACCCATGCCCTGACCGAGCGGTTGATCGGCCCACGTCTCGCCGAGACGGCGAAACAGCTGAGCCAATTCTCGCTCGCGCGCCGCGAACCCGAGCGCCTTGCCCAATGCGCTCAAACGATTCAGGCCGAACTCCACCAGTGTGCGTGGCGCGCGCTGCGTGCTGACTTTTAGATTCATACCCTTGTCCCTCTACGAACGAATCAGCCTATGAAGCGAGACGAGAGCGGCTCAACGCCCGCCGACGATCTCGGACATCTCGGCGATCTGGCGGTCTGCCATGCGGCGTTGATTCACGTCGAGCCCGAGATATTCGTACGCTCGATCGATTTCGGCTTTGCTAAAGGACCGTATCTTCGACGTGATGAATGCCACAGACGACACGATGAACCGCGTGCGCGTGTGATCGGTCACGACCGCGACGCGGATGTTGTTTCCGTCGAGCGTCATCTTGAGGCGAGAACGCTGATCTCCGCTGGGACCACCGCCGTCCGTGACGACGAGCACGCGGGCGTTGCTGGGGCCGTCACCCGTCGTGAGCAGTCGCATGCACTCATCCCACTCGGCGTCGGTCGGGTCCTTGTCGTTCTGTCGGAGAATGACGACGTTCTGAAATCTACGGGTGATCGAATTTTTCACGGACGAATTCCTTCAAGGGGCCAGAGGCTCGAATTTTGCGAAGAAGTGACCGAGCACCTCGGGGTAGTAAACCACCTTGTAGCCTCGGTTTTGTGATGCGCGTTCTACGACGCGCTTGGTCACGCCCGCCACAAAATCGAGATGAGCTCTCGAGTAGACGCGACGTGGAATTGCGAAACGAGCGAACTCGAAGACGCGGTCTTCGATTTCTCCGCTCGTTCGGTTCACCGTGTGGAGCGAGAAGGGAGCCGCCCCCAAACGAATGCCGCCCTCCAGGTAGAAGTCCGCGCAAAGCGCCACGCCCGGCAGCTGCTCCGGCGCCAGGTGTGGGTACATGGCGTGCACGTCCACGAACACGCCGGAGCCTCCGTAGGGTCGGCTCACGACGGCGCCCGCCTTTTCCATGAGCGCGCCGAGGTGCGCGACCTGCGCGGTGCGGTGCGCCAAGTGCGCCTCGTCCACGGCCTCGTCCAGGCCTACGGCGATGGCCTCCATGTCGCGACGCGCGAGCCCGCCGTACGTGTAAAACCCTTCGTACAGCACCAAACGTTCTTGGCAGCGCCTGGCAAGCGCTTCGTCCGCGAGCGCGATGAAGCCTCCGGTGTTCACGATGGCGTCCTTCTTGGCGCTCATCCAACAGCCGTCGCCGTACGAAAACATTTCGAGCGCGATTTCCGCGACACTCTTGTCCGCGTAGCCCGGCTCACGCTGCTTGATGAACCACGCGTTTTCGGCGAAGCGGCATGCGTCGAACAGCACCGGCACGCCGAACGACCTCGCGAGCCGACTCACCTCGCGGATGTTCGCCATCGACACCGGCGACGAGCACGCGAAATTGTTGAGCACCGTGATCACGACGAGAGAAACCCTGTCCCTTTGACGAGACAGGGCGGCCTCCAGCTTCTCCAGATCGAAGTTGCCCTTGAAGGCTTGCTCCTCGGTGAAGCTCCACAATGCGTCACCCATCAGATCGACGGGGACCGCACCGCGGTTTTCCACGTGCGCACGCGTCGTGTCGAAGTGCGTGTTGCTGAGCACGACCCCGCCGGAGCGCGCGAGGAGCTCCATGATGATGTTTTCCGCCGCGCGTCCCTGGTGAGTCGGGATGACGTGGCGGAACCCCGTGCGCCGACGCACCGCGTCTTCGAACGGAGCGAAGCTGCGCGAGTGCATGTAGGCCTCGTCTCCGCGCATGAGTCCCGCCCACTGTGCGTCGCTCATCGCCCCCGTACCGCTGTCGGTAATGAGGTCGACGTAGACGTCCTCGGAACGCAGGTGGACGGGTGAATAGTGCGCTTCGCGCAAAATTCGCTCACGTTCGGCCCGGTTGGGCAGGCGGAGCCGCTCCACGACCTTGGTGCGGTAGGGCTCCGCCACCGTGCTCCGATAGAGCTCCTCGGCAAAATCGGTCACGTAATTCCCCTCATCGATCGTCGTCGCATCTGAGTCACTCAAAAGATACCGGGGCCGGGTGTCAGGATGTTGTCCGGGTCATGGCGCCGCTTTTGATCGCGAAGGTGATTCCAGTGCGATCCATAGTGACGCCGCCAGTCGCTCTGGTCGAAGTCCAAGGTGCCGATCGGGTAGCGCGTACCGCCCGCGTTGCGCGCGCGCTCGAAGAGCGTGCGATTGCGCGAGCGCATGCGCGCATCGAACGCGGCGTCGAAGCCGGGCGTGGGCGCGGCGGTCAGGATGTCGAACAAGTACACCCACTCGTCGCACTCTGGCAGCCGCAGCGAGGGACGCGTCATCTTGGACCGGCGCTGCGGGAAAAGCAGCAAGAACCCCGTCGGACCCACGTCCTCCGGCGTCAAGTTCGCCGTCACCTGGCTCACGTAGCGTTCGACCGTGCGATCCGGCAAGAAAACGTCGAACCACGGATGCATGACACCGTCCCAGAGCCCGATGGCGCGGAAGTAGTCGACCGCGACGTCCACGCGCAGCGCGTAATTCAAGAACGGTACGTCCTGCACCTCGGCAGCAGACGGGGGAACACTCAAACCACGCAGCAAGTGTGCGTTGTTCGGCGGCGAGCTCGGGTTGAAATACTTGCCGATGGTGAGCTGATAGAGCCAGCCACCGTTTCCGTCGGGGATGCCGAAGTTGTAGATGTCTTCCACCTCGCCGCGCGAAAGTAGCTTGCGCATGTCCGAAAAGAACTTGGCGCTCGACGCGTAGTTGATGGTGTAGACGCGCACCATCTGGGGGGCGCGTTCGAGCTCCAGCACCGCCCGGGTGACGATGCCGTATTGGCCCAAGCCACCCAGCACCGCCTCGAACAAGTCACGGTTCTTCTTGTTGGAGCAGGTGACGAGGTTGCCTTTGCCGTCGACGACGTCGATTTCGCGCACGTTGTCCACCTGCGCGCCCTTGCGGTTGGTCGAGGAGATGCCGCCGACGGCGAGGGTGCCGCCGATGGACAGGCCTAGGTAGCCCGTCAAGACGGGCGGGGTCAGGCCCTTCGCCACCGTGGCGGCGGTCAATGTGTTCCACTTCACACCTGCGTCCACCTCGGCGTGGTTGGAGCCGATGTGGCGAATGGTGGAGAGCGAACTCATGTCGATGACCAGGCCGCCCTGGTTCAAGCCTTGACCGAAGGTCGTGTGACCC
>JAEYVE010000121.1 GCA_023432025.1 Pseudomonadota bacterium | reverse complement strand
CGTGAGGCACAGCGCGGTGCGGACGGTGAGCGACTCTTCCGTCCAACCTTCCGGCAGCCCACCCCAGTAGTGGCGCTTGTAGGGATTGATGTCGCCGTTTTGGACGAGGGGGCTCAAGTTCTGGCGGAACATGGTGAGCCCGTCGGGGACGGCGCTGGAGTCGGGCCACGTACCGAAGGCGGTGGAGCCGTCTTCTTGGGTCGCGACCGTCGCCGCGTACGGTCGTGGTGGCAGATACAGAGTGCCGCTCGCGCCCATCCCGAACTCACCGTGCCGCGTGCGAAACGCGCCGTTGAACGCTCCGACCAGGTGCCGGAGCGTGCTCGGATCGCGAGGAATGCGACCGCTTCCACGTTCGCCGGCTTTGCTGCGTGGCTCTTCCGTTCCGCCGACCGCGTGGAGCTCGACGCGCCTCGGATCCCAGAGCACGACGTAGGCTTGCGCGTAGGGTCGAGCCGGATCCGGACGCACGAAACTGAAGACGAAGGGAGCTCGTCCTTCGGCGTCTCGAGCGACGAACGGATCGTCGTCGAGCGAAAGCCACGCGCCTTCACCGTCGAGCGGCGCTTTCGACACGGGCGTGAGTGGCGGCGGGGGAAATCCGCTCGCGCTGTCCGTGCTTTCCGTCGCGGCGCGCGTGAGGAGCGGGCCGAGCTCCTTTTCCACCTCGTCTGCGCCGTCGCTCGGAAGAACCTTCTGCACGGCGCGTTCGGCGAGGTCCATGCCGGCAAAGCCGACGGCCTTCAAGAGAGCGACGCCTTGCTCGCCGAGCCACGTCTCACGCAGGCGCTCCGCCGCCCACGGCAGGAGCGGCGGAGGACGTCCCGGAACGTCCGGCAACCAAGTGAAGCCGCCCGGGGAAGGCTCCGTTCCGTCCCAACGGACGCCGCCGGCCACGACGACGGGAAACGTGGCGCCGTCGCGCGTGTCCTTCAAGGAGAGCTCGGCGCGGACGGCGGCTGGGCTCACGCAGAGCTCGTCCAGTCGGTAGCCGCCAAGATAGCCGAATTCCTGGAGGTTCTGGACGCGCGCCTGCCAGCGCTCCGGCGCGTTCCACTCCGCCGGCGTATCGCGCTCCACGTCCAGCCAGTGGGAAAAGCGCGCAACGCGCGCGCCGAGCACGCCTTCCTCCGACCGAACGAGCCACGCCGCGGAGGTCTTGGAGACGACCAGATCGGACTCTGCGGCTCCGCTGGTCCGTGAGAGGTTCGTGAGAGTTGCGCCGAGCGCTCCGCCGTCCGGGCTCACCTGCACGGAGGCGAGGTAGATGTCGGACAGCTCGCCGTCTTGCGTGCCCTCGAACACGGCGTGAGGCTCGCGAAGCAAGTGTCCGGGCGAGCGCAGTACTGCGCGGAGCCATTCACCGAAGGAGGTTTGTGGGGGCGTCACCCAAAAAACGCGGCTCTTCGCGACACGCACTCCTTGCCGCGCGGCGACGGCGGCGACGACCTCGCGGGCATCGGGACGAGCGAGCGGTTCGCTGCTCTGCCACGTGTGACCCAGAGCGCAGGCAGCCAGCAGCCAGCCGGCCTTCCGCGGTTGCGCCCACGCCCGAAGGTTCGACCGCAGCCGAGCTCGGGAGTCTGCGTGGGCGAAGGTGACGCGTGCCAACGAGGCTCATGAACGACGTCAGGTTCGCCGGGGCAGCCGACGTGGCCCAAGGCGAGAAGGCGCAGCCGCGCCGGGTCTTGGGCGGACCAGCGCCGTCGGTCGCTCCGGTCTGGTTGGGTGACAACCGGGGTGCACGCCGAGCCAACCCGGGTTGGCGGCGCCTTGGGTGGGGAGCCGCCCCACCGTCCAAAATTGAGCCAAAAATGGCGCTCCGAGTCGTTCGTCGGGAGGGCGCCTGTCCGGGCACGGCGCGTGCTAAGGTGAGAACTCGCCGTGACGCCGCGCCTCCCTCGTCGCCTCTTCGCCTTGGTTGCCTTGCCCTGCTTTGCCGGGCTCGTCGTTCTTGGGTGTGCGTCGCCCACGCTGCCACTTCCGCCGCCTGCGCGTCCTTCTGTGATGGGCCCGGATGCGACGGGCACCGTGAGCCTCAGGGGGCGAGTGCCGAGCCGCACGCAGGCGTTTGCGCTCAATCACACGACCTCCATCATCGCCGGCCAGCAGACGGGCCAAAGCGGCGAGTACGAGTTCCCGATGGCGGCCTCCGTCGGCGACGAAATCGAGTTCTGGTACCAGTCGGGAACCGTCGACAGCGCCAGTGTGTTCTTCGTGATTGGTGAGCCGACGGCGGGAGCTGCCGGCGCCGCAGGCGCCGGCGGCGACTGACTGCAATCAGCTCACGGTGCGCAGCACTCGGCGGCCGTCGCTCGAGTGGTGCACGAGGTGCGCTGGTGCCAAGCCGACGCTGGGTGACACGATGGTGGCTTCGTCCACTTCTCCGAGGAGGTCGTAGTCCGTCGATTGCTTCACCACGACGTCCACGAGCTGTCCTGGCTCGACGAGGCCGCCCGACAGAAAGACGCAGCCGTCGATTTCCGGGGCCTGACCCTTGTGGCGCCCGACCATGACGAGCTCCATTTCCTCGCTGGGGCCTTCCACGAGCACCTGGAGACGCTTTCCGACGAGCGCCTTGTTCTTCTTTTTGCTGATGCGCTTTTGAATGCTCATCAGCTTTTTGGCGCGCGCGCGGGTCGTGGCTTCGGGCACTTTGCCCTCGAAGCCGTTGGCGTGCGCTTCTTCTTCGTCCGAGTACTGGAACACGCCGACGCGCTCGAACTGCGCCCACTCCACGAACTCGCAGAGCTCTTGGAACTCTTCTTCCGTTTCTCCGGGGTGACCCACGATGAACGCTGTTCGAAAGGTGAGCTCGGGAATTTTGCCGCGCATGCGCTCGACGAGATCTCGCAAGCGCTGCCCGCCGTGCCCACGGCGCATGCGGCGCAACATGCCGTCCGCGGCGTGTTGGAGCGGCATGTCCACGTACGGCAAAACGACCGGATGATGCGCGATGAGCTCGATGAGCTCGTCGTCGATTTTTTCCGGGTAGAGGTAGAAAATGCGCAGCCAGCGCAGGCCGGGGACGTCCGCCACGCGGCGCACCAGCTTGGCGAGCGAAGTGCCGTCCGCGAGATCCCGTCCGTAGGCGATGGTGTCTTGGGACACCAAGTTCACTTCGACGACGCCGGCCGCCACGAGCTGCTCGACCTCACGCACCACGTCCTCGATGGTGCGCGAGCGCTGCTTGCCGCGAAGCTGCGGGATGACGCAAAACGAACAGCTGCGGTTGCAGCCTTCGGCGAGCTTGACGTACGCGCTGGCGCCGCGTGTGGACAGCGTGCGTGGGTCCGCCGCGCTGACGACCCAGTCCGCCGGGTTACCGACGAGCATGCGGTCGCTGCCGCCGCGGAGCACTTGCTCGATCTTGAGCATGTCGCTCGAGCCGAGGAAGTGATCCACCTCGGGCATGCCCTCGGCGAGCTCCGCGCCGTAGCGCTGGCTGAGGCAACCGGTGACGACGAGCTTTTCGCAGCGGCCGTGGGCCTTTTGATCCGCGAGCTCGAGGATGGTGTCGATGGACTCTTTTTTTGCGGCGTCGATGAAGCCGCACGTGTTGACGACGATCACTTCGGCGAGCGACGGATCGCTCACGTGCTCGAACCCCTCGCCGCGAGCTACGCCGAGCATGACCTCGCTGTCCACCCGGTTTTTCGGGCAGCCGAGGCTCACGAAGTGAATGGTGCGCTTGTCGCTCATCGTTCGAATCGGGTTCGAGAGTGGGAAGCAGGAGGGCGGCAAAGCGCGAGCGGCGAAGCTCGTATTACTGACCGCGCATCAGGTCCGCGAAGCGACGGAACAGGTAGAACGCGTCGTGCGGTCCGGCCGCGGCTTCCGGGTGATACTGCACGCTGAAGGCACGGGCGTCTTGCGACGCCAGGCCCTCGCTGGTGCCGTCGTTCAGGTGAAGGTGAGTGCTCTGCGCAGCTTGACCCAACGAGTCCACGTCGACCACGAATCCGTGATTTTGGCTGGTGATTTCCACCCGGCCGGTGGTGAGGTCCTTGACGGGCTGGTTCAGGCCGCGGTGGCCGAACTTCAGCTTGTAGGTGTTTCCACCGAGCGCGAGTGCGAGCAGCTGATGACCGAGGCAAATCCCGAACATCGGCTTTTTGCCGAGCAGCGCGCGGATGGTGTCGATGGCGTAGCCCACTGCCGCCGGATCCCCGGGCCCGTTGGAGAGGAAAATGCCGTCGGGTGAGAGCGCGAGAATGTCCGCGGCCGACGTGTCCGCGGGCACCGCCGTGACGTCGCAGCCTGCGTCCACCAAGCAGCGGAAGATGTTGCGCTTGGCACCGAAATCGAGCGCAACCACCTTGAAGCGCTCCGTGGTGACCGGAGAAACGAGGCGTTCGGCGCTCACCTCCGGCGCCCACTCCGCCATGGACTCCCCGAAGTGGTAGCGGTCCTTCGGGGTGACGCGCGCCACCAGGTCCAGGCCTTCCATGCTGGGGGCGCTGCGCGCTTTGTCGACCAAGTCCGACGGGTTGCCGGTGCCGATGCAGCCGTTTTGCGAGCCGTGGTCGCGCAGGTGGCGCGTGAGGCGGCGCGTGTCGACGCCCGTGATGGCCACGATGCCGCTCTTTTTGAGATACGAGGGCAGGCTTTCTTGCGAGCGCCAGTTGGAGACGATGGGGCTCGCGTCACGCACGACGAAGCCGGCCACGTTGGGGGAGCCCGAGACGCTCTCGGGGTCCAGCCCGTTGATGCCCGTGTTGCCGATGTGCGGCGCCGTCATCGTGACGATTTGTCCGGTGAAGGACGGATCCGTCAGGACTTCTTGGTAGCCGGACATGCCGGTGGTGAACACCACCTCACCGGTGGTGTCTCCGTCGGCGCCGAAGCTTTGTCCTTCGAAGAGGGTTCCGTCGGCGAGCGCGAGGTAAGCACGGGTCACGAGTTGGCTTCTCCGGTTTCGACGGTGCCGTCGAAGACGACGGCTCCGTGAGCCATCGTCAAAAGCACCTTCGCGCCGAGCTCGCTCTTCATGAAGGGCGAGTTCAGGCTCTTGGTTTTGAGGCGTCGTTGGGCCGGGATCCAGCGGGCAGCCGGGTCGACCAAAGTGAGCTCCGCGGTGGCGCCTTCGCGGATGCGGGGTGGCTCGATGCCGATGATGCGCGCCGGCGCTTGGGCCAGCGCGTCCACCAGGCGCGCCAGCGTGATGCCGTTTTTACCGACCAGCTGCACCAGGAGCCCGAAGCAGAGCTCGAGCCCCATCATGCCGTTGGACGCTTCGGCGAACTCCACGTCCTTTTCGAGCGGGGAGTGCGGCGCGTGGTCCGTGGCGATGGCGTCGATGGTGCCGTCGGCCAGCGCCTTTTGGAGCGCCTCGACGTCGTGGGCTTCTCTGAGCGGCGGGTTGACGCGGCAGGCCGTGTCGTAGCCGATGACCGACGCGTCCGTGAGCAGGAGGTGATGGGGCGTGACCTCGGCGGTGACTCCGAGGCCGCGCGACTTTGCCTCGCGAATGATGCGGGCCGCGCCGACCGTGGAGAGGTGAGCGGCGTGGTAGCGCGCGCCCACGTACTCGGCCAGCAGCACGTCACGCGCGATGATGATGTCTTCTGCCACGCGGGGCCAACCGCGCAAACCGAGCTTGGCGGACACCGCACCCTCGTGCATGTGCGCACCCAGCGTCAGGTCGTGATCTTCCGCGTGTTGAATGACCGGAATGTCGAAGTTTCTGGCGTACTCGAGCGCCCGACGCATCACGGCTGCGTTCATCACGCAAACGCCATCGTCGCTCACGCCGACCGCGCCTGCGTCGCGCAGCTCGGCCATTTCCGTGAGCTCTTGACCGGCTTGTCCCTTGGTGATGGCGCCGATGGGATGCAGCGTAGCGCCGCCGTGCTCGCGAGCGCGCGCCAGCATGAGCTCCGTCACCGCGCGCGTGTCGTTCACGGGCTTGGTGTTGGGCATGACGCACACGTGGGCGTATCCGCCGGCCGCAGCGGCCTCGAGGCCCGAGTGGACGTCTTCCTTGTACTCGTAGCCGGGCTCGCGCAGGTGCGCGTGCAGGTCGACGAAGGCGGGGAGGAGCCACTTGCCGCGGCCATCCACGACGCGCGCAGCTTCTGCGCTTACATAGGCGTCGCCAGCGCCGGGCCCCACCCGCGTAATGACGCCTCGTTCGATGACGACATCCGTCGTTTCGTCCAATCCGCGGGACGGGTCGATCGCTCGAACACCGCGAAAAATCAGCAGCTTGGCCGTCTGAATGGGGGTCGGGGCGGGCACGGCGCGGTCCCATAGCACGACCTTCGTCCCAGCGTGAGGGAATCGCACGGGACATGGATCGGTCGTTGGGCCGATTTCGAGCTTGCCTCAATGACCACGGGAGAAGGGGCATCGAATTTCCGATATCGTTGTAAGCTGCCCCAACCCTCCGCGGCATTACTCCATGGCAGACAACGCTTCCGGCAAACCGGCTCCTCCGCGTCCTCCCCGCCGTTCGGCAGATCCCTCCAGCAACGCGAGCTCCCCTCCGGCCTCGTCCGCAGTCTCTCAAGACGCGGTCGAGAGCGGCGTCGCCCCGAGAAAAGGGCAGGAGTCGGAAGCGGCGCGAAATCGACCCACCCAGAAGACGGGTGGCGCGAAGGGCGCTTCGGGGAAGGGTGGGGTACAGCCTCAAAAGAGCACGCCACCGCCGCCGCCGACGCGCGGTGCAGGGGGCAGGAGCGCGCCGCCGTCCCCGCCGTCGCGTGCAGGCAAGAGCGCGCCACCGCCGCCCCCGGTGCGTGCCGCCGCAGCTTCCGTGGGCAAGAGCGCGCCACCGCCGCCGCCGTCGCGAGCTGTTGCTCCGCCGACGGACGTGCCTGCGTCGCTTGCGCCGTCGCGTTCCGTCGTTCCCGGAAAGAAGCCGACGCCTCAGCCGCCTCGTCCGCCGAGCCGTGCACCCGAGGTGCCGCCGCCGCCCCGCGCTCCGCTGCCGGTCCCGGGTGCAGTAGCGTCCGTCGCGGCCCCGCCTCCGCCGAGCTTGCGTCCGCCGACGCCTCCGCATTCACCGCCGCGGAGCGTGCCTGCTCCGCCGCCTCCGCCGGTGCGCAGTGACGAGGCGCCGTCCACGCATCGCTCGGACGGCGCGGCTCCTCCGCTTGCCTCTGCGTTGCCGCGTCCTCCGGCTTTGCCTTCGGCGCTCGAGGTGCCCCAGCCGGGCCCCGCGTTCGTCGAAGCCGCGCCGCTCACCGTCGAGGCGCCCGCGCGGCATCCGCTTTCGGTGCATCCCTACGAAATCGACACCAAGAGCGACACCGTGGTGCCGCGCGGAACGATGGAGCGAGAAGCGGCGGCGCGAGATTTGCTCGAGCTCTGCAAGAGCAACTTGGCCGAGGAGAGCGACCCCGTCCGCAAGGGCCGCCTTCACTACGAGTGCGCCCGCGTGCTCGAGGTCCCCCTCGGAGAGCTCGAAGAGGCGACCAAGAGCTACCAGGCCGCGCTGCGCTCGTGTCCGGACCACGCGCCCACGGTGACGGGGCTCCGCAGAGTGCTCTTGCGTCAGGGTCGCTTCGAAGAGGTGCTTGCCGTGTTCGACCGCGCGGTGCGGCTCGCGGAGCGCACGGAAGACAAGGCTGCGTTGCTTTACGAAAAGGGTCGCGTGCTCGAAGACCGGCTGAAGAAGCCGGTCGACGCGCGCGTCGCGTACGAAGCAGCGCTCGAGTTGGCGCCCTTGGACGCGGCGATTCTCACGGCCGTGGCGCGCGTGCAGCGCGCCGCGCGCGCGTGGACGGACCTGGACAAAACGCTCGAGCGACAGTCGCAAGCAGGCGAAGGAGACGTGCGGGTCCGCGCCGCGCGCATCGCCGAGCGAGCGCGCCTCATCGAGACGAAGGCGGCCGATCCGATGCTCGCGACGGAGCTGTTTCAACGCGCCTTCGACACCGAAGCGCGGTCTTCGGCGGCGCTTCGTGATCTCGAGCGGCTCCACGAGTCGCACCGACGCTTCCGCGATCTCGCGGCCGCGCTGGAGGCGCGCGTGCGCGAGTCCTCCGATCCCGGGGTGCGCGCAACCGCCCTCTACAGGTTGGCGCGCGTGCTCGGCGGACGACTGATGGATTTGGGCGGCGCAGCTGCGGCGCTCGAACGCGCCTTCGACGAGACGCCGGACGATCCCATGGTGCTGGAGGAGCTGGCGCGCATTTACGAGCGGCTCGAAGATCACTCCGCGCTGGCCGGAGTGTTCGAGCGGCGCGTCGAGCGCGCGACGGATCGCACGAGCGCCATCGACGGCATGATGAAGTGCGCGCGCATCTACGAGCAGGAGCTCACGGACGAGGCGCGCGCTATCGGCTGGTACGAGCGCGTGCTGTCGCTGGCTCCGACGCACATTCCGGCGCTGCAGGCTTTGGCCAAACTCTACGTGCGCGGAGCGGCCTTTCAGAAGTTGGTCGACATGCACCTCGGCGAAGCGGCGCACGCGAGCGACAACCTGCGTCGCGCGGCGGCTTACGCCCGCGTGGCCGAAATTCAGGAGCGGCAGCTCGGAAATCGCGAAGAGGCCATGGCCCATCACGCGCGCGCTCTCGGCTTGGTGCCTGGCTACGACGCGTCGTTCCGCGCCTTGTCCCGCTTGTTCCACGAGGCGGAGCGTCACACGGATCTCGTCGAGCTCTACGAGCGTGCGGTCGAGTTGGCCGCGGACGACGAGACGCGTTTCGTGCACCTGTTCAAGATTGGGCGCTTGTTCGAGGACGCGCTCGACGCACCCAAGAACGCGATCTTCGCGTATCGGCGCATTCTCGAGCTGGACGAGCGTCACTTCGGCGCGCTGCACGCGCTGCAGCGCGCAGCCGAGCGCAGCGGTGAGTGGAAGGCTTTGGTGGAGTCGCTGGAGCACGAGGCGCGCCTCGTCACCGAACCTCGCCGTCGGGTGGCGCTCTTGCACCGGGCGGGTGAGGTCAGCGAAGAGCTCTTGTTGGACGACGAGGCAGCGCTCGCGCACTACCGAGCGGTGCTCGCCATCGAAGAGCGCTACGCACCAGCGCTCGCGAGCCTGGGCAGAATCCACTACCGAGCCGGGCGTTGGGAAGACTTGCTCGGCGTGTACGAGAAGGAGCTGGCGCTGGCCAAGGAGCCCTCCGAGCGAGCTACCCTGCTGCACCGCATGGGACGCCTCGCCGAGGAGCAGCTCGGGCGGGACGCCGAAGCGCTCGGGCACTATCGGAGGGCGAGCTCCGCGGATCCCAACCACGCGGCGGCGGCGCACGACTTCCAGCGTTTGCTTCTTTCGCTGGGCAAGCACCAGGAGCTGGTCACGGTGCTGGAGGCGGAGCTCGCGCGCTCGCCCGAAGGTGAGGGGAGGGCGCACGTGGCGCTGCGGCTCGCGGAGGTGCTCGAAACGCACCTCGACGCGCCGGACAAGGCGCTCGCAGCTTATGAGCGCGCGCTCGAGGCAGTGGCCGACCTTCGTCCAGCGTTGGATGGCCGCGCGCGACTCCTGGCGCGCACTGGCGCGCACCTGGCCCTCGCCGCGGCACTGGAAGCCGAAGCAGAAGGCGCGGTCGACCCAGCGGCGCGTGTCGGAGCGCGGCTGCGCGCTGGTGACGTTTGTCGAGACGATCTCGGCGATTCCGTTCGCGCCGCGAGGAACTTCGAGGCGGCGCTCGTGGACGAGCCGGGTCACCCGGCGGCGCTCCTCGCGCTCGAGAACATCTACTCGGAGCGGGGGGACCTGGAGTCACTGCGTCGCGTGCTCCGCGCCCAGGCGACCCACTTTTCGGACCCGCGCGCGCAAGTGGGCGCTCTCCGCGAGTTGGTTCGCTTGGACGACGTGTCTGGCGGCTCGTCCTTGGACGAATGCCGCGCCATCTTGGCGCGCAGCCCCGGGGACGTGCGGGCTCTGGAGGTAGCCGAGCTCCGCGCTTTGGCGCTCGGAGACGTGCAGACGCTGGCCGAGCTCGACGCCGAGCTCGGAGCGCTCGGCCCAGGGGGGCTCTCGGCAGCGCACGACACGCGTTTGGCAGAGTTCTTCGAGCCACAGAACCCGGTGCGCGCCCTGGAGCGGTATCGCGCGGCACTGACGAGAGATCCGGAAAACATCGCGGCCGCGCGCGGCGTGAGCCGCGTCGCCGAGGCAGTGAGCGATCCGGTGCTGCTCGAAGAGGCGGCGGAGGGCGAGGCGCGCGTCACGCTCGATGCGCAGCGGGCAGCGCGCCTCCTCACGGAGGCCGCCGAGCAAAGGCAAACCCGCGGAGACCAAATCGGAGCCGCGAACGCGCTCGAGCGAGCGCTCGACGTCTATCCGGCGCAGCTCACGGCGGCGGCCAAGCTCGTCGCATTGCTCGACGAGCGCGGCGAAATCGACCGGCTCATTTCGAGCCTGTCGTCGGCGGCCCAGCGGTGCAAAGACACGGACGCCAGCGCCCGTCACTGGATCGCCGTGGCCGGTCTTTACGCGGATCGAAAGAGCGACGTTCCGGCGGCGCTCGCGGCGCTCACGCGGGTCGAAAAAGAGCAACCCAACCACGTGCCGACGCTGCTGGAACTCTCGGAGCTCTACCTGCGTGATCGGCAGTTCGCTCACGCCGCGGAGCGGCTCGAGCGAGCGCTCGGCGCTTCGCCCTCCGACGAGGTCGCCCTCGCTGCGAACCTGCGCCTGGCGGAGCTGTTCCACGAGCACCTGGACAAGCCGAAGTCCGCGCGACGCGCTCTGGACGCCGTGCTCGGCAAGGACCCCGAGCACGCCGGCGCGCTCTTGCGCCTGCTACGGCTGCAAATGGACGGCGGAGACGCCAGGGCGCAAGAAACGGCGCACCGCCTCGCGCTGGCGAGCCGCGATCCGCGCGCGCGCATCGAGGCGTGGACCACGCTGGGACGCCTCAGGCGCAAGGCGGGGCACGCGGAGCAGGCCGCGGAGGCCTACGCCGAGGCGGTTCACATCGAAGGCGTCGGCGGCGCTGCGTCGACCGAGCTCAAGGAGCTCTTCGTGTCGCAGCGCGTGTCCGGTGGGACGCCCGCGTGGTCGCGCTACGTGGACG
>JAEYVE010000097.1 GCA_023432025.1 Pseudomonadota bacterium | reverse complement strand
GTCAGGGACAGGGGGGAAGCCGTCAGGGACAGGGGGGAAGCCGTCAGGGACACGCAGGCCGGACGAGCGGTCAGATCCGACCGGCTACCGGGAGCGCCGGGGGGATGACCTGGCGCACATCGGTTCGGAAGCCGACGTCAGGGGTTCCGAGCAGGCCGCAGCGAGTTTCGCGGCCGCAGCGTTGCCTCACGGGCGGGCTCGCGAGGCGTTCTTCGACGACGGAGGCACCGTCGAGGGGTGCGCGGCGTGTCGTCCGCTGATACGAGGTGCGCCCCCCATGCCGAAGTTCTTCGTGTTCGATGTGAGCCTCGTGGAGACCCCACTTCGTATTTGGCGGCGTTTCATGCTCGTTCAGAGCGCGACGTTTGGTGACTTGCACCGCGCCATTCAGGACAGCATGGGCTGGGAGGACCGCCATGCTTGGGAGTTCGCGCTTCCGAACGGTCATGCGCTGGCAGGTTTGCTCGACGAGCGGGGCGAGCTCAGCGCCGTCGGTCCGACCAAGCCACTGACCGACTACTTCACCGGAATCACGACCTGTGAGTGGTGCGAGTATCGCTACGACTTCGGCGACGACTGGCTTCACGACGTTCGTTTGCTGGACCTCAGCGAGGAAGACATCCCGCAGAAGCGAATGCTCATCGACGGCGATCTCTCCTGCCCGCCCGAAGACTGCGGAGGCGTCGCCGGCTACGACAACATTCTCCACTTTCTCGAGACGGGTCAGGACGAAGCCGGCGGTGACCCGAAGGCGCTCAAAAAGTGGCTCGGCAAATGGAAACCCGATGACTTCGACGCGGAGAAGGCCGCCTCCGCGTTCGCGAAGGGACGATTGCGGTCGGTGTGAGCGCGGGCTCCGGCGCTTCGCGCCCGCGTTCGCACGGAGCGCTCGTCCCATCGGTAGCAGTCAACGAGCGATCCTCCGCGAACCTATTCTGCGTTCACGTCACGACGTACCCGCATCCGCGCCCAATCGAGCGACGAACTCGTCCATTTGGTCGAACGAGCGAGACGAGCGGCCAGGGCGGTCTTGGTGGAACCCGTCGACGCGCGCCGGCGCACAGGAAATCACGACAGCGACGAGGATGAGGAGGCTCGAGCGCAGCGGGCGCCAACCACCCATCTGCTCGCCCGTTCGCACCGAGCGCTCATTCGTGCTTCGTTGAAGGGTATGGACGACACGAGCGAACGCGAAAAGTCATCCGCAGAACCGAAGCTCGCGCCCCCGAGTGGTCCTCCGGACCCGGCGAAAAAAGCTCAGGGGCAAGGCGCCGAAAAAAGCGCTCCGGAGGAGCCGCCGGAAGACCCCGAGGAGTACGCCGATCCGATCTGCGTTTGCGAGCCGGAGCCCTACTGGCAGGAAATTGCCGAGCGCATGGCGCGAGAGGCTCGTTCTTCCAAGTAAGCTTTCTTGGGCCGGTCCAGCGAGTCTGGGCGTCAATCTGCCCGCAGCCAGGCTTCCAAGTCCTCGGCGAGCTCGCGCGGTTGAGAGGCGGACACGGCGTGCCCGCTTTCGGCGTACGTCGGTACGCGCAGGCTGAAGGAGCACTCACTCTGGGGTTCTCCGAGCACAGCTCGACCCGGACGCTCTTCGGAGTCGCGCGGCTTGTCGTCCATGCGGAGGCGGCCCCAGAGCTTGCCCAAGTTGTTCAGAACGGTGTCGGTGCAGACGACTCGGTCGTGCAGCGCGTGCGTTGCAAACGTGCGCACGTGCGGCAAAACCCGAAAGACTGGCTCACGCTCGCTTTCGGCCCAGGCGAGTACGCCGGGCCCCGTCATGGCTCCGAAGTAGTCGTCGCCTTCTGGAAGCTCTCCGAGCTTTTCAGCGAGGCCCGCCGAAATGATCGTTTGTCCGACTTCTCCGCCCTCGTTCGTGGGGGAGCGAAAAGCCTGTCCACGCTGCGGCGTGGTCAAGCCGATGACAGCCGCCAGAGGCTGCCCGAGCAGGGTGTTTGACTCTGCCTCTTCGACCCACAGCCGTGCAGCACGCGCGTCGGCTGCATCCGTCCACCCGGTGGGTTTCGAAACGTCGTGAACGTCCAGCGTTTCGGGGACGGGGCCGGGACAGAGAGGCTCAAAGCCGAAGCGCATGGCCGAGTGGAAAGCGCCCTGAATGCTGGCCAAGTTGCCGAACTGGCGCGCGACGTCCTCCGGCGCAAAGGGTCCCGAGTGCTTCGGCTGCGTGCGACGGAAATGCTGGGCGATTCGTTCTGCGATGTCCGGGTGATCGCTGCGGAGCTCTTCGTGATTGAGCAGCAGATCGAGCATGTGCAGCGCTCGATAGGCGCCGTAGCTCTCGCCCAGAAGCACCACGGGCGCGCGCTCGAGCGCAGGGTGGCTTTCGAGAAACTCGAGCACGACGCGCACGAAGGTTACTGCGTCCGCCCAAGCGAAGGCTCGAGCAGCCTGGGGACACGGGTCGTCCGGCGGAGCACCTCGGCCGTAGGAAAAGCCGGTTTGAGCTTCGTCGATGTAGAGCAGGTTGGCGAAGCGAGTGAACGAATGGGGGTTTCTCTTCCACTCGGCGTCCTCGGGCGTGCCGCCTTCAGGAATTGCGAGCGTGCGTGGTCCGGTGCCCCACGGCAGAAGGCCGAGCGTGGTGGGAAAGCCGGGGCCCCCGTTGAAGAGAACCAAAAGCGGCTTTGCTCCGGGCGCTTCGTCCGCCGGACGAAACGAATAGAACATGCGCGACGGAAACGTCAGGCAATCGTCTTGGGCAGGCACGTCCACGAAGCCTGCCTCGTCCGCGAGCTCGACGGTCCTGCGCGGGTCGTCCGCCGAGGCGTCCACCAAAGGGGGCGGCGGCTGGGGGCAATCGCCCGTGCCGTTCTCGCCGCCATTGCCGCCATTGCCGTCGTCGTCTTTTGCGTCGTCTCCTGGCGAGCAGCCGGCTAGAGCGAGCGTTGCGAGCAGAGCGCAAGCGACGGCGGACGCACGACGAGGAAGGAACCGCATAGGAAGAGAGGGGCAGCGTGGCGAGGGGTTCGGCTCACGCGGAGCCGCGGGCTGCTCGGTGCTGTGGGAGCTCGGCTTACCGGTAGCTCGAGTATTGCGGGAGCTCGGCTTCCCAGGGGTTCAAGGCGTATCCGGTTCGTCGCTCAGATCGTCCCAATTCACACTTCCGGAATAACCATTTTGCTCTATGTCTTGTAGGCCCGCATCCGTTCGCCAAAGCTTGTAGTAAAAGCTCAATTCTGACAATTTGGACTTGTAATCATACCACTCTTCATCCGACGGTGACTCCATTTCGCGGGTGAGGGCGGCGCCAATGGAAATGCGCTTTCGCTCCTCGAAGGGGGGCTTGCGTCCGTGGGCCGTGGTTGCCCGCATGAACAGGAGCTGCTGCATGAAGAACTCCAAGATGGTCCAATCGGGATTCGTGGCGATCTTTTGTGATGTCTCCAAGATGGTTTCGTCGAGCACGCGAAAGAAATCTGCGCGACTGTGAATGTAGAGGAGTCCTAGTTTGCCCATGGGAAATGCCTTTGCTGGTAGAGAGGTTTTTGGCGCAACCGTCCGTTGGAACGGGGCTAACCGATCAACTTCGATGCAGGATCGCAGCCGGCGGGCATGTATTGCTGCGTGCCGCCGCCCCCTGCGTCATACGGCTGACCCGGTACGGACCACGTGTCTTGGATGGGAGCGGCCGTGTTTTCCATGTACGGAGTCTGCGGGGAAATGTTGTGTTTGGTGGCCTCTTTGGTCAGGACGGGCTGTCCCGGTTGATTCCAAGCCTTGCCCTGCGGGTTGATGCCCAGTGAATCCGGCGTTTGCCCGGCCGGAGCAAAGTAATTGCCGCGATCCGCGCCAGGCGCTTGCCATTGCTCGAGCGGAGTTTTGCTGGGGGGCGGAGGCCCGAGTCGCACCGGATGGTTCACACTCGAACCGTTCAGATGACTTTCAATCTCCGTGGAGGTCGGTTTGCGAACTTTCTTGATCGCCTTTCCGTTCGCATCATTCCCATAAAGCTTGCCGTTCTCGTCTTTGAGCGCGAGGTCTTGACCGTTTTCCTCGTAGAAGGCTCGCATTACATTCTTCCGAGCCTCTTGTTGCGCGGTCGGAACAGGAGTGCCTTGGTTGGGGGCTTCGGCCAAAGCAACGTCTTCCGCTGAGGCGCGCCCTCCCAACAGGTTTTTGGCTTTTTCGCGGTGTTCGGGCTTTACGGGGGGACCGCCAC
>JAEYVE010000084.1 GCA_023432025.1 Pseudomonadota bacterium | reverse complement strand
CGATGCGCTCGAATCGCTCCTTGCCGCTCTGCACCTCTCGCGAGCGCCACCGGCTGATGCCGCGAACCTGGCCCATGTTGCCGGAAGCAATAGCAAAAATAGCCGATCAGAGCGATGCCCCTCCGCGCGCGCTTCTTACTCGGCCGACGGGGGCGGCCGCTCTAACGCCGTGGATCGTCGGCACACCAAGGGCCAAAAGGACTTCGATCCCGAAACGCTCGCGCTCGGTTACGGCTACGATCCCTTCCTTTCCGAGGGGTCGGTCAAGCCTCCCGTCTTTTTGACCTCGACGTTTCAGTTTCGCTCAGCCGCGGAAGGAGAGCACTTTTTTGCGCTCGCTTACGGCCTCGAGAAGCCGCGAGACCGAGAAATTCCGGGCCTCATCTACAGTCGTTTGAACAACCCGAACCTCGAAATCTTCGAGGTTCGTTTGGCGGCCTGGGACAGAACCGAAAAAGGCGCCGTGTTCTCGTCCGGCATGGCCGCCATCTCCACGACGGCGCTCGCTCTTCTGTCTCCGGGCGATTGCATCATCTCGACGCGCCCCGTCTACGGCGGCACGCACTACCTGTTCGAGCACGTGTTGCCACGTTTCGGAATCGAAACGCACTGGGTGCTCGCGGGCAGCGGAGCACCCGAAGCGATCGCCCGCACCGCGGAGGCGCACCCCCGCGTGGGCCTCATCTACGTCGAGACGCCCGCCAATCCCTCGAACGTGCTCACGGACATCGCCGGTGTGTCCGCAGTCGCACGCAAGCTCGCCGCCGAGCATCGGCGCGAAGTCGTCACCATCGTGGACAACACGTTCCTCGGCCCAGTGTTTCAGCGCCCCATCGCGCACGGCGCCGATCTCGTCGTGTATTCGGCCACAAAATTCCTCGGTGGACACAGCGATTTGATAGCCGGCGTCGTGACGGGTCGCGCGTCGCTCATCGATCGCATCATGCTGCTTCGCACCATCCTCGGCACCGTCGCCAATCCCTTCACGGGGTGGCTGCTCTTGCGCTCGCTCGAGACGGTGTCCATCCGCATGCGTCGCCAAGCCAAGAGCGCGCAGCAGCTCGCCGAGCTCCTCTCTGGGCACCGTCACGTCAGCCGCGTTCACTACCCTGGCCTGTTACGGCCGGGAGAGCCGCAGCACGACGTCTACCAACGTCAGTGCAGTGGAGCGGGGTCGCTCATTGCCTTCGAGGTACGGGGTGGAAAGGCCGAGGCGCACCGCGTGCTCGACGCGTTCGAGGTCGCTCGCCTGGCCGTCTCGCTCGGCGGAACCGAGAGCCTGGTCGAGCATCCGATGAGCATGACTCACTCCGACGTTCCACCCGCGGAGCTCGAGGCCATCGGCGTGACCCCAGGTCTCATTCGCATGTCGGTGGGGCTGGAGCACATCGCGGACTTGCGCATGGACCTGACGCACGCGCTCTCGGCGCTGGATGCGGAGCCGCCTTGAACAACAGGGCGACCCGATGCGGCCACCCGCAACTCGCTGCCGCCTGCTTCGGCTGGGCGGCCCTCCGATCCGTGGCAAGCTTTGGTTGCCATGCGGGGGGCAAGCATCATTCTGGGGGTTTTCGCGAGCGCGCTCGTCGGCTTCTTGGTCGTGTCCGGGCCTGGTGGCGTGGACGCGCGCCTCTATCGACGAGTCGCCTCACCATCCATTCGCGCCGCAACCACCGATGCGGAGATCGCGACGGGTGCGCTCGAAGCAGGCGCGGCCCTCGAAACCGAGGCAGCCCAGGTGGGCGCCGTGCGCGGAACCGCGAGCGACGCAGAAGGCACTCTGGAAGACAACGCCATCGGCACCACGCCGCCAGAAAACGTCGACGCTCGTCCAGAGCCCGGCGCCGCGGAAGCGCCTTCGGGCGAATCCGCAGAAGCAACCTTTCCGCCGCTCGAACCCGAGCTCCAAGAGCGCTTCCGTCGCGCTTGGTTCGACAACGCTCCGAGCGCCCCGGCGACCGAGGCGACTGAAGCCAACACGGCCCCCGAAGTAACCAACGAAGCCGCAACGGCGGCTCCCGGCGCAGGCCCGACCACCGAACCGACCACCGAACCGACGAACGACGCCGCAACGGCAGGTGCAGAAGGAGGGCCGGAAGCGAACGCAGAGCTCGACGAAGCGACCGAAGCTGCCCCAGCGCCTTTGAATGGCGAAAGCGGAACGACGAACGTCGTCGTGGAAGGCGCGGAAGTCGGCGTGCCGCTGGACGAGACACAAGCTACGGCCGAAGAAGAAGCTGCGGCCGTGGGACCCGAGGCCAGCCTTCCGGCACCGTCCATCGAACCTTACGTCGACTACGCCCCCACGCTCGAAGAGCTCGCGACCAACCCGGACGCCTGGGATGAGCTCGTCGTCGTGCCGCGCAGTGCGCTCATTCCTCGAGAACGACTGGGGACGGATCCTCGCTACGATCCCTTCGTGCACGACGCGCTTCTACTCGAAGCCAAGGAAGCGGAAGGCCGTGGCACGTGGACCGGCGGCGCCACCACCGGCGGCGCCTGGACGGGCGGAGCAACGACCGGGGGCGCCACCACGGGCGGCGCCTGGACGGGCGGCTCCCGCTTCGGCATGGGTAATCAGTGACGTTCCCCCGAGGAACGCCGGCGCCACCTCCAGCGTATCCCCCGAGCCAGAACGTTGATAGACAACGGTGAGGGCGCGTTTCGCCGTGCGCCGCCAGGGCGCCGGGCGACCCAACGAGCGTGAACACCATGAACCAAGTTTCCTTCGCAACGCGGGTTTCCGGGCTGGTTGTCGCTAGCATCGTGTGGGCGGCGCCCGCGCTCGCTCAGTCCGAAGGCGAGGCCGCCGTAAACGTGAGCGAGCCGTCCGGCGCCGCCGAGTCGTCCGCCGCTGCCGAGCCGCTTTCGAACGACACTCCTTCTGCCGCGGACAACGCGTCGCCCCCCGCACGCAAAATGGACCTCAGCGTGGAAGCCCCGCCGCCCTCGCGTGGCCGCTCAGGGTACGCGCACGACGGCTTCTATTTGCGCGCTGCCGTAGGCCCCGGCTGGCAGTGGACCTCCCTCAACGATCGCAGCACCGCCAACTTCGACGTGAGTGGCAACGGCTTCAGCTTGGGCGCGGACATCCTCGTCGGCGCTTCGCCCAGCCCCGGCATCGCGCTCGGCGTAGGCGTGCTCTCCAATTTCGGGTTCGATGTCGGGCTCGAGCACGACGACACCGAAGTGGCCGACACCAGCGTGGCCTACGTCATCGTGGGCCCCTTCTTCGACGCCTTCCCGGACAACAAAAGAGGCTGGCACTTGGGCGGAGAAATCGGCTTCGCCTACGCCGGGCTGGAGGACGTGAACCCGGCGCTCGTTACGAACGCATACGGCGGAGGCGTCGCCGCCTGGGTGGGGCACGATTGGTGGGTCGCTCCGGAGTGGTCCGCCGGCTTGAACCTGCGCCTGGCCGGAGCTTACTTGTTCGGTAGCCGGAACGACGAGGACGCGCGCGTCACGAACCTGTCGACCACGCTCTTGGTGTCGGTGCTGTACAACTGACGAACACGCTCTGGGGGGCGGCGCCGTACGACGGAGCGCGGTGCTCCCGCACTACGTCACCGCGCGTCTCATGTCTCAGCACATCGTCGTCAGCGTCTCAGCGCGTGGGCGACAGGCTTCACACGCCCGTCTGCCTCTCAGCGCGCGCCGCGTCTCACCAAGGCAACCAGCTCGTCAATCGACGTTGGATCCGTCAGCGTATCGGGATTGACGGCGCGGCGCGGGTCCACCCCGGAGAGGATCCGCTTGACGGGAATTTCGCATTTTTTCCCGCTGAGCGTGCGCGGAATGGCGCGCACGGCGAGCACCTCGTCCGGGACGTGACGCGGGGAAATTTCCTCGCGTATCGCCCGGACGAGCCGTTGCTTCATGGCGGCATCGAGCTCTTGTCCGGGCTCCAACACCACGAACAGCCACAGCTTGCCGCTTGGCTCCTCGGCGCTCGCCGCGTCCACCACCAAGCTATCCATCACGCCAGGCACGCGCTCGACGCAGGCGTAAAGCTCGCTCGTGCCCATCCGCACGCCGCCACGATTCAACGTGGAGTCGCTGCGCCCCGAAATCACGAGTGAGCCGTCCTCCGAGAGCTTCACCCAGTCCCCGTGCCTCCACACGCCCGGGTACACGTCGAAGTAGCTCTGGCGGTAGCGCTCGCCGTCCGCGTCCCCCCAAAAAAAGAGCGGCATCGACGGCAGGGGCGCCGTCAACATCAGCTCGCCCACCTCGCCGACCACGGACTTTCCCGACTCGTCCCACGCCTCGATCTTGCAGCCGAGCCCGGCGCACTGCAGCGCGCCCGCCCGAACGGGCAAGACAGCACACGAGAGGGCAAAGGCCGTACACACGTCGGTGCCGCCGCTGATGGAGCACAAGAGAACGTCTTTTTTTACGTGCTCGTACACCCAAGCAAATCCGCTCACCGGAAGTGGCGCCCCTGTGCTCCCGAGTGAAACGAGGGAGCTCAGGTCGTAGCGGTTCGGCTCGATTTCGGCCTTGTCGCAGGCGACGAGGTACGGCGCGCTCGCGCCGAAGTAAGTGATTTTCTCGCGCTCCGCGAGGGCCCACAGAGCGGACAAATCGGGGTGCGCAGGGCTGCCGTCGTAAAGCACGATGGTCGCACCGACCAACAACCCGCCGACGAGGAAGTTCCACATCATCCAGCCGGTGGTCGAAAACCAGAAGAACCTGTCTCCCTCCCCCAGCTCACAGTGAAGCCCGAGCGCCTTCACGTGCTCGAGCAGAATGCCTCCGTGCCCTTGCACGATGGGCTTTGGGAGCCCCGTGGTTCCCGACGAGTAGAGGATCCAAAGCGGGTGCTCGAAGGGCACCGGCTCGAAGGTGGGCTCACCTTGGTCCGGCCCCCGTCGCATGAGCTCGTCGAAGGACACGAAGCCCCGAGAAGCCTGCGCCGTTCCCAGCACCGAAAGAACCACGGTGGCCGCTAGCGTCGGCAGGCCGCTCGCGATCTCCTCGACTGCGGCGGAGCGATCGAAGGCTTTTCCGCCGTAGCGATAGCCGTCCACGGCAAGCAGCACCTTGGGCTCAATCTGTCGAAGACGGTCGAGCACACTCGGCACGCCGAACTCTGGAGAGCAGCTCGACCAAATGGCTCCCAGGCTCGCCGTCGCCAGAAAGCAAACGAGCGCCTCCACGCCGTTAGGCAAGAACGCCGCCACCCGGTCGCCGCGCCCCACCCCCAAACGCCGAAGTCCCCGCTGCGCAGCACTGACCCTGTCGCGCAGCTCGTCCCAGCTGAGCTCCGCGCGTCCTCCGGATTCGTCCAGAGCAATGACCGCGATTTCCGGACCGCGGCGCCGCAAGGCGTGCTCGGCGTAGTTCAGTGTCGCCCCCGGAAACCACACCGCGCCGGGCATCCTCGCGTCCGCGAGCGCCCCGCGCGGGCGCTCGTACGCATGGATCTCGAAGTAATCCCAAATCGTGCACCAGAAGTCCCCGACTTCGGTGACGGACCACCGCCACAGATCCGCGTAGCTCTCGAACGCGAGTCCACCCTCCTCCGCGAGCCAGTCCATGTACTCGGACATGCGACTCGTGCGCACTCGCTCTTCGCTCGGGCGATAGAGAACGGTGCCTTCCACGACGCGCTCTTCGCCGTTCGAATGCGGCTCGGGCTCCTTTGGAACGTCGGGGTGCTCGCTCGCGTTCATGTATCCTCCAAATTCACATGGTAGCGCGAGCACGGCGCTACGCGCGCCGCGAAGTGGCCCTGCTCGATCAGAAGGGGCCACGGGAGCCAACGGAGGGTCGCCTTTCTCGCGCCGCCCACGTGACGTGTGGGTCGCTGGAGAAACTCCCTCGAGCGCGGCCGAACGGCGGCCTTTCGGGAGGCGCCTCGGGCGAGCGACGCGCCTACGAAAGACCGCGCTTCCCCCGCGGGCTCACGTTTTGGTGATGTAGCGCCGTCGGACAAGGGAGACGAACCGACGAGAGCTCTTGGAAGGCCTTGCAGCAAGAGTTCGTGGAGGCGACAAACGCATCATGGCATCGACCCCGACGACATCGAACCCGCTGACTCGACAGACGATCCCCCTGCCCTTCGATCGGATTCGTCCCGAGCACGTCGTGCCTGCCGTAGAGCAACTACTCACCGAGGGCGACCAAGCGATCGACGCCATCGCTTCGCAAACGGGATCGCTGTCGTACGACACTACGCTGGCCGCGCTGGAGCGCGCGACCGAGCCGCTCGAGTACGCCATGGGTCTCGTCGAGCACCTGGAGGCGGTCGCCACGACTTCGGACTTGCGCGAGGCGTACAACACCGTTTTGCCCAAGGTGAGCACCTTCTGGTCGAGCATCGCGCTGCACGAAGGGCTCTATTCCGTCCTCAAGCGCTACGCGGAAACCGACGACGCCAAGAGCCTCACGGGTCCCAAGAAGCGCCTGCTCGAAAAGACATTGGCGGACTTTCGGCGCAGCGGCGCCGAGCTGGCCCCCGATGGCAAGGAGCGTCTCAAAGCGCTGGATCAGGAGCTCAGCCAGATCACGACGCGCTACTCGCAGAACGTCCTCGACGGCACGAACGCCTTCGAGCGCGTCGTCACCGACCCCGCGGAGCTCTCGGGCTTGCCGGAATCGGCCCTGGCGGCCGCGCTGGACAGCGCCAAGGCAAAAGGCAAGGAAGGCTATCGCTTCACGCTGCAGGCCCCCAGCGTCACCGCCGTCCTCACCTACGCGGACAACCGCGAGCTCCGTCGCGAAGTTTGGCAAGCCTTCAACCGGCGCGGCGCGGGCGAAAAGCACGACAACCTCCCGCTGGTTCAGCGCATCCTCACGCTCCGCCGCGAAAAAGCTCGCCTGCTCGGCTTCCGTGACTTCGCGGATCTGGTGACGGACGATCGCATGGCAAAAAACGGCGCGGAGGCCATCCGTTTCGTGGCCGAGCTCACCGAAAAAACGCGCGTCGCCTTCGAGCGCGAAAATCAGGAGCTCCTCGCCTTCCGCAAGTCGCTCGAGGGCCCCGACGCCCCCGAGCTGGAGCCGTGGGACGTCGGCTACTACGCGGAAAAGCAGCGTAAGGCGCTCTATGATTTCGACGAGGAGCAGCTCAGGGACTACTTCCCGGCGGAGCGCGTCCTCGAAGGCGCCTTCGAGCTCGCCGGCACTTTGTTCGGCGTGCGCATCGAACCCGCGGATTTGCCCGTTTGGGACGACAGCGTGCGCGCTCACCGCTTGCTGGATCAGGGCGGAGAAACGCTGGGGATCTTCTATACGGATCTGTATCCGCGCGAGAACAAACGCGACGGGGCGTGGATGCACGGTCTCATCGCCTCGGTGCCGCCCGAGCCCCACGTCGCGCTCTTCTGCGCGAACGCGCAACCCCCGGCGGGCGGCAAGCCGTCACTCATGAGCCACCGCGACGTGGAGACGGTGTTCCACGAGTTCGGTCACCTTCTGCATCACTGCTTCAGCCGCGTCCCCGTGCGTAGCCTCGCCTGCACGCGCGTGGCCCAGGACTTCGTCGAGCTGCCGTCGCAAATCATGGAGAACTGGTGCTCCGAAAAGGACGCGCTCGACCGCTTCGCGCACCACTGGCAAGGCGGCGACGCCATCCCGGCAGCGCTCGTCGAGCGAATGACGCGCGCCCGGAACTTTCGCGCTGCCAACGCGCAGATGCGGCAGCTGGGCTTCGCCGCCGTGGACCTAGCCTTGCACGTGGAGTACTCGCCGGAAGAGCACGGCGACGTGAGCGCCTTCGCCAACGCCATCCTGCAAAAGTACGCGGTGAGCAAGCTGCCGTCCGACTACGCGCTCATCGCGTCGTTCAGCCACTTGTTCGCTCACTCCGTGGGGTACGCGGCCGGCTACTACTCCTACAAGTGGGCAGAGGTGCTCGACGCAGACTGCTTCACGCGCTTCAAGAAAGAAGGCCTCTTCAACGCGGACACGGGTCGGTCGTTCCGGGACAGCATCCTCGCGCAGGGCGACAGCGAAGACCCGCTCGAGCTGTTTCGTGCATTCATGGGTCGAGAACCTCGCCTCGAGCCCATGCTCGAACGGCAAGGGTTGTCAGCAGCAGCCGCGGCTTGAAAGACCGAGCCCGAGCCTGACGCTCTCCGCGCCGTAGACCGGTGACCGAGAAACGTCAGGCTCGGAAGCAAGACCGAGGGGCGCCGAGGCGGGGGCAGGATGGACATCGATTGGTCGAGATTCATCGAGGCGGTGCTGGGGGCCATCGTCTCTTCGCTGATTGGCATCGTGCTGTTTGCCGCGTGTTTTGCGGTCCTCGGCGCGATCACGCCGTTTTCGGTGCGCAAAGAGCTCGAGGAAAACCAAAACGTGGCGCTGGCGGTCCTGCTCGGCGCCGCAATTCTCGGGCTCAGCATCATCATCGCGTCGGCGGTCGGTTGATGGACGTGTCCCGCGCGGCTGGGCCGGGCTGCGCGAACGCGTGACGGACTCGGGGACGCCTCGAATTCGCTCGTTGGTGACAGTTGCTCGGCCCAGGGGCGCGGCGAGCGGTGCTCCCGCAGCACGACGGGGTGCGGCCGTGAGGGGGAGCCCGCTTGGGGTGTGCCTCGGCTTGGGGTGCGCCTCGGCTTGGGGTGCGCCTGGGGCTCCGGGGTGTGGACAAGTCGTGAACAAGATGCGCACGAACCCGCGGGAAAACGGGGACAAACTGTCGACGACCGCTGAACAACCGGTGGTCAAAGTGTGTTCAGCATTTCGCCTGGGGCGGCCGCTGTTCAGACGATAGAAAGGTTCAGTAGAAAGCCGAGCTCCAACCCCTCGAAACCTCGCGGGGAATCGGCTGTCAACGAGAATCGTGCGGCGCGCTGACGGCTCCACCCCAGGCGGGCGGCCCAATTCCTTGTGGTTTTCGCTTGCTCGACCCCAACGGATTGGGGTAAACGTGCGACTCGCCTTGAACGAGTCAGGTGCTCGGTGGGTCGCTCGAAGGGCGACCTACACGACCCTCGTTCGTCGTTTGGGGCGGGTCTCATTGCGCCGACATTCGTAGGCATTTGAACCGACCCCAGAACACTTGGCACTGAACATTCGCGTAAGCGCAGTTCCGAGCTGACTAGGCAGTCGCGCCTCAGCCGGGCTCACTCGACCGCCCTAGGGAACCGGGGCCCCACAAGCTGTGCGCACGTCGTACGGCGCGTTTCCGCTCGTACCTGCTTTTGGATACGCGGGCCCCACAGTGGTGGGGCCAACACGCCGAAAAATGACGGCGACCGTTTGCACTGAACGGAAGAACAGGCAAACTGAGAGAGCTTCGGGGTCGGTCCGCCAGGGTCTGCCCTTTCCGCCTTCTGCCGAGTGGCACCTTACGTTCCGCGCAGAGGCAATTTTCGCAATCTTTTTGAGTAGTTAGCTTTGACCTCGGGGGCACCCAGCATGCCCCACGAGGTTGCTTGAACGGACACACGGCGGTTGGAGCCAGGGGGCGTCAGATGGTCCACGATTGGATCCTGGCGTCTCGTCCTCCACCGTCTTTCAGGGAGACACAGGGATGACGCAGTCGACGGTAGTCGGAACCAACGGCGGGGTAGGTACGAAGCGAAACAGCGACTCGAGCAGCCAAGCGGCGGGCGAAGACCCCAAGGGGGCCAAGCGCTCGCGCTCGCAGCGTCCGTCGGCGCGTCCCGGTGCCCGCAAGAGCAAGGGTCTCGGCTTCGATCGTCATTTTTCGTCCGAGGACAAGCATCCCTTCGACCAGGTGGTGTGGGAGCGCCGTCAGAGCCTCATCACCAACCCGGACGGCTCGGTGGTGTTCAAGATGGACGGCGCCGAGATCCCGGCGAGCTGGTCGCAGCTGGCCACGGACATCGTCATCTCCAAGTACTTCCGCAAAGCGGGCGTTCCGAGCGCAGACAAATCGCAAGGCTCGGACAAGGCGCACGGGGAAACGAGCGTGCGCCAAGTGGTGCGGCGCGTCGCCCGCACCATCCGCAACGCTGGTGAGCACTTCGGCGGCTACTTTGCGACCAAGAAGGACGCCGACGTCTTCGAAGAAGAGCTGACTTGGCTCCTCGTCAATCAGTACGGCGCGTTCAACTCACCCGTCTGGTTCAACTGCGGCCTCTACGCCGAGTACGGCATCGAAGGCTCGGGCGGCAACTGGGCGTGGGTGGAAGGCACGGACACCGTCGGCGAAACCGCCAACGCCTACGAGCGCCCGCAGTGCTCGGCGTGCTTCATCCAGTCCGTCTCGGACGACCTGATGTCGATCTACGATCTCATCAAGTTCGAGGCGCGCCTCTTCAAGTATGGCTCGGGCACCGGCTCGAACTTCAGCGCGATCCGCGGCAAGCAAGAAAAGCTCTCGGGCGGTGGCACGTCGAGCGGCCTCATGAGCTTCCTCGAGGTGTTCGATCGCGCGGCGGGCGCCACCAAGAGCGGCGGCACCACGCGTCGCGCCGCCAAGATGGTGTGCCTCGACATGGATCACCCAGAAATCGAGGATTTCATCCAGTGGAAGGTGCGCGAGGAGCGTAAAGCAAAGGCCCTCATCGCGCAGGGTTACGACAGCGACTTCAACGGGGAAGCGTACCGCAGCGTCAGCGGACAGAACTCGAACAACTCGGTGCGCGTCTCGGACGACTTCATGCGCGCGGCGCTCAGCGGCGGCACGTGGGAAACGCGCGCGCGCACCACGGGGCAAGTCGTCGACACGCTCGACGCGGCGGCTCTTTGGACCAAGTTGGCCGAAGCCGCCTGGGGTTGCGCCGATCCCGGCGTCCAGTACGACTCCACGATCAACCGCTGGCACACGTGCTCGAACACCGGGCGCATCAACGCGTCCAACCCGTGCTCGGAGTACATGTTCTTGGACGATACGGCGTGCAACCTGTCGTCCTTGAACCTCACCAAGTTCCTCGACGCCAGCGGCAACTTCGACGTCGACGCCTACCGCCGCGCCATCGATATTTTCTTCGTGGCCCAGGAAATCCTCGTGGATTTCTCGAGCTACCCCACGAAGAACATCGCGCAAAATTCGCACGACTACCGTCCCCTCGGGCTCGGCTATGCGAACCTGGGCACCTTGCTCATGTTGCAGGGCATCCCGTACGACTCGGACAAGGGTCGCGCGATCGCGGCGGCGCTCACGGCCATCCTGTGTGGTCGCGCTTACGCAACGAGCGCGCGCATGGCGAGCAGCAAGGGCGCTTTCCCCGGTTACGCCAAGAACCGCGAGCCCATGCTTCGCGTGATGAACCTGCACCGAGACGCGGCCTACGCCATCAACCGCGACGAGTGCCCGGAAAACCTCTGGCGTGCGTCGTGCGAGGATTGGGACGCGGTGGTCGAGCTCGGGGAGGAGCACGGTTTCCGCAACGCCCAGGCCACGGTGCTCGCTCCCACGGGCACCATCGGTCTCTTGATGGACTGCGACACCACCGGCATCGAGCCTGACTTCGCGCTGGTGAAGTTCAAGAAGCTCGCGGGCGGCGGCTACTTCAAGATCGTCAACCAGTCGGTCCCCGAAGCGCTTCGTCGGCTCGGTTACACCGAGGCACAAATCCGCGAAATCGTGGCCTACGTGTCGGGCACGAACACCTTGCTCGGCGCGCCACACGTCAATCGCGCGCGTCTCAAGGAAAAGGGATTCACGGACGACGAGCTCAAGAAGGTAGAAAACGCCATCCCCGGCGTGTTCGATCTGAGCTTGGCCTTCGGCCCGTGGGTGGTGGGCAAGGAGGCGTACGACCGTCTCGGCGTCACGGCCGACAAGCTGTCGAAGCCGGGCTTCAACCTGCTCAAGTTCCTCGGCTTCACCGCGCGGGAAATCGAGGAAGCGGGGGACGTCATCGTGGGTCGCATGACCATCGAGGGCGCGCCCTACCTGCGCGACGAGCACCTGCCGGTCTTCGATTGCGCCAACCGCTGCGGCAAAAAGGGCAAGCGCTTCCTCGCGCCGATGGCCCACGTGCACATGATGGCTGCGACGCAGCCGTTCCTCTCGGGAGCCATCTCCAAGACCGTCAACCTGCCCAACGACGCGACCGTCGACGACGTTCGCGAAATCTACGAGCAAGGCTGGAAGCTCGGCTTGAAGGCGGTCGCGCTCTACCGCGACGGATGCAAGGCGTCCCAGCCGCTCTCCACCTCCAGCAAGGAAAAGGAAGAGGAGATCAAGGAGGAGGTCGCCGTGGTGGCGGCTGCGACGGCCGCGAAGACCCAGCTCGCGATACGCCCGGAAGGCGTGCGCGCGCGATTGCCCAAGAAGCGACGCGGCTTCACGCAAGAAGCGTTGGTGGGCGGGCACAAGGTGTTCCTCCGCACCGGCGAGTACGAAGACGGTTCGCTCGGTGAAATCTTCATCGACATGCACAAGGAAGGCGCAGCCTTCCGCTCGCTCATGAACTGCTTCGCCATGGCGGTGTCGGTGGGCCTGCAGTACGGCGTGCCCCTCGAAACGTACGTCGAACAGTTCACGTTCACGCGCTTCGAGCCTCATGGGCCGGTGTCGGGTCACGCGAACATCAAGTTCGCCACCTCGATCGTGGACTACCTCTTCCGCGTGCTCGGCGTGGAGTACCTGCGCCGTTACGATTTCGCTCAGGTCAAGCCGGCGGACGACGCTGCCCGCATCGAAGATCCGACGGCGCGTAAGCTCGACGCGCCGGAGGCGGACGCCCCCAGCGCCGAGCAGGCGCCGCAGATCGAGGTCGTGAGCGTCACGGAGGTGGACGGCGCGGCGCACTCGGCGAAGGGACATGGCGCGCTCGATGCCCAGCTCGAAGACATGATGGGCGACGCGCCAGTGTGCGATTCGTGCGGTCACATCACCGTCCGCAACGGCGCTTGCTACA
>JAEYVE010000063.1 GCA_023432025.1 Pseudomonadota bacterium | reverse complement strand
GTGCCGAAGAGGGCGGCGGTGACGATGACCGTATCGAAGCCGCCGAGCGCCGCGTCGGCCGCGTCCAGCGCCGCAGAGAAGTCTTCTGGACGCTCCATGTCGCAGAGCGCCGTTCCGATGCGCTTATTGCCGCCCCCGCGCTGCTCCGCGTCACGCGCGCTGCGCTCGAGCTCCTCTTCGTCGATGCCGAGCAAGAAGAGATCTTCGCCGCGCTCCGCGAGCTGCCGAAGGAGCGCGCGCCCCATGCCTTTGGTGCCACCGACGATGACGACTTTCACGATTGGTCTCCGAACAAGCGTTGGCTCTGGGCGCTGCGCAGCCGTCCCTCGGGATCCCACCTGCGCCGCACCTCCAGGAAGCGGTCGACGCGCGGGTCCATGGCCCGGTAGTCCTCGGGGCGCGTGAAGCCGTCCTTGGTGAGGTAAATGCGGCCCCCGTTTTTGATGACGCAGGCGTTCAAGCGATCGACGACGCTCTGCGTGTCGTCACGAATGGGCAAATCGAGCGCCAGCGACATGCCGGGGCAGGGGAACGAAATGAGCCCGTCGCCTTCCTCGCCGCAATCCTTGACCACGGTGAGAAAAGACGCCGTGCCTACCTGCGCCAAGAGCTCGATCATTTCGCGCAGACCCGCGGCTCCGGATTCGTTCGGAATCACCGACTGATGTTGCGCCACACCGCGCGAGCCGTAGCAGCGGTTCCAGTGGAGGACGCGGTCGAGCGGGTAGAAGTACTTGTCCGGATCGACGAAGCCCGTCTTTTTCGCCTTGAAGTGGCTGCCATAGACGAGGCCGTTGAACACGCCGATGGTGAAGCGATTCAAGAGACCCGACGGGAGCGTCAGAGGCATCGGTACGCTGAACGTCGGCTTCGGCAGGCCTGGTGGCGCCTCTCCCGCTTCCGCCCAGCGCCCTACGAACAAGATGCCGCGCCCGAGGCTTTTGCCGCGCGCTGCCGTGTCCACCCAGCTCACGGTAAAGGGCCACCTTTTCCCTTCTTCCTTGACGCGATGGAGCATCGTGTCGAGGTCCGGGATGCGGTAGCTCTCGGTGTAGATCCACGGCGACGGAATTTTTTCGAGCGCGACCTCGACCTCCAGAATGTGGCCGGTGAGACCCATGCCGCCGAGCGTTGCCAGAAAGAGCTCGCTCTCGTGGCTTCTGGAGCACTCCACCACCCGGCCGTCGCCGGTTTGGAGCTTGAGAGCGCGCACGTGGCGACCGAAGGTGCCGGCCACGTGGTGATTTTTTCCGTGGACGTCCGAGGCGACCATGCCGCCCAGCGTGACGAACTTGGTGCCCGGAGTGACCGGCGTGAACCAGTTGCGCCGCAAGAACAGGCGGTTCATGTCCGCCAAACACAAGCCTGCCTCGGCGCGCAGCACACCCGTTTCTTCGTCGAAGGAGAGAATGCGATCGGCCAGGGTGGTCCCCAGCGTCACGACGTCTCCGCGCGCCGGAAGGGAAGCGTCCCCGTACGAGCGACCCAAGCCCCTCGAGAGGTGAGCGTGAGCCGCGAGGGGAGCTAGCTCCTCCGACCGTACCTCCCGCCCGGGAACGTAGGTGCGGCCCCAGCCGCATAGGCCAGGTAGAGTGGGCTCCTCCGCGCGGCGTGGAAGGGACATCGGGCCCACGATTTAGCCGAGAATGGGAGGCTTTCCAGTGCGAACGAGTAAAAATCGCGTCACTCCAGCATCAGCCAGGCCGTGGCGAGGCAGCCGAACACCACGAGCACCAGCGTGAGCACGGACACGGGCTGAAAGCGTGAAGTGAAGACGCCGCGCTCGATGTCCCGACTGACCGCTCTGTAGCGCAAGAGCGCCCACCCCATCAAAAGGACGCCGAGGGACGCCATGACGAGCCCGACGCTTTCGGTGCTGTAGAGACCGAACGCCCGTGGTGTTCGAGCGCGCTCGCCCACGCCGGCAAAGAGGAGCCCGAAGCGGTTCAGAGTGATCCCGAAGCCGATGAGCGCGATGCCCGTGCGCACGTACGCGAGGTGCGTTCGCTCGTTGGCCAAGTGAGAGCGCAGATCGGCGAGGCTCGTGCGACGTTCAGCGAGTTGAACTTGGTCCTTCGCGAGTTCGTTTTCTGTGGGCCGTCCGTGTCCGCTCATGCGGTGCGTCTCCTCGGGATCTTTCGAAATGACGAGCGGCCCAGGGGCCGTCCTCTCGAGGTTGGCACGCGCGCGCGATGCTCGCGAGCCGAGCTCGCGAGCCCTTCTGCGTGCCCGTTCTTTCACTCACGAAGGAGACTTCTCGTGGCGGTGGCTCGCTCAGTTGCGGGCCTGCGCGGCGGCGTGTGGTCTCGGCTTTTCGAGCAGGGCGCCCCGTTCCTTCGGCTAGCGACTCCCTTCACCTCGCTCTACGCTCCCCGCGCGAAAATGAGCTCCAAGAGTTTGCTGGTCGTTGCCTCGCTCGCTCTCAGCGTGCTTCTGGGCTTGGTGTTGGGTCGTGGTGAGGGACGTGGCACGACGCCTGCGTCCGCCGAGAGAAAGCTCAAGATTGGGCTCTCGTTGGACACGTTGGAGGAGTCCCGCTGGGCGCGGGATCGAGACGCCTTCAAGGCGCGCGTGGAGGAGCTGGGCGCCGAGGCGGTCGTGCTCTCCGCGAACGGCGACGACACGCGTCAGATGGCGGACGTCGAGTCGCTCATTACGAGCAAGGTCGACGTGATGGTCATCGTTCCGCACGACGGCGCGGCCATGGCCAAGGCCGTGCGGCACGCGCACGCGGCGGGCATCCCCGTCATTTCTTACGACCGACTGATTCTGAACAGCGACGTCGATCTCTACATTACGTTCGACAATCGTCGCGTTGGCCAGCTGCAGGGCGAGTTCCTCGTGAAGGAGCTTTCGAAGAAGAGCGAGCCGACGCGCATCGTGCGCATCTTCGGCGCCAAGACGGACCACAACGCCTTGCTCTTCAAGGAAGGCCAGGACGTGGCGCTCGCCCCCGCCATCAAGAGCGGTCTCCTTCAGGTCATTCACGAGGACTGGGCGGACGAGTGGACGCCGGAGAACGCCAAACGCATCACCAACGCGGCCCTCACCAAACACGGCCAGGCCATCGACGGCGTGCTCGCGTCCAACGACGGCACGGCCGGCGGCGCCATCCAGGCCTTGCGCGAAGAGGGGCTCGCGAAAAAGGTCGTCGTGACGGGCCAGGACGCGGAGCTCGTGGCGTGTCAGCGCATCGTCACGGGCGAGCAGGCCATGACCATCTACAAGCCGGTGCGTGCGCTGGCGCGGAAAGCCGCGGACGTCGCGTTTGCGATGGCGAAGGGCCGCCCCATCGTCGCCAAGCACGAAACGCACAACGGCCAGGTGCTCGTGCCCTCCATCTTCGAAGAGGTCGTGACCGTCACGAGGGACAACCTCGACCAAACGGTGGTCGCTGACGGCTTCCACAAGCGCGAGGACGTGCACAAGGGCCCCGCAGATGGCGGCTGAAGAAACGGCGCCAGCGCCTTCCGAGGCGGCGGCACCGCTGCTCGAGGCGCGCGGCATCACCAAACGCTTTTCCGGCATCGCGGCGCTCAGCGACGTGGACTTCGAGCTCCGCGCCGGAGAGGTGCACGCGCTGTGCGGAGAGAACGGCGCCGGAAAGTCGACGCTCATCAAGATCCTCTCCGGGATTCACGCTTCCGGCAGCTTCGACGGGCGCGTGTCGATCGACGGCAAACCGCAGGCCTTCGGCTCGATCCGGGACGCCGAGCGCGCCGGCGTGTCTGTGATTTATCAAGAGCTGGCTTTGGTCGACGAAATGACCGTGGCCGAAAATGTGTTCTTGGGTCATGAGCCGCGCCGCTACGGCCTGGTGGATCACGCGCGCATGGTGCGGGAGACCCAGGAGGTGCTCGGCCGCTTCGGCATAGCGCTCGATCCGGAGACGCCCGTCGGGAGCCTGGGCGTCGGTCAAAAACAGCTCGTGGAAATCGCCAAGGCGCTCCGCAAAGAAGCGCGGATTTTGATCCTGGACGAGCCGAGCGCGGCCCTGAGCGATCGCGAGATCGAAATCCTGCTCGCCATCGTCTTGGAGCTGAAGCGACGTGGGGTGGGGCTCGTTTACATTTCTCACAAGCTCGACGAGGTTTTCCACGTGGCGGATCGCATCACGGTGCTGCGCGACGGCAGTACCGTCGTCACGCGGGACACGGCAGATTTTTCGCCGGAGGAGGTCATCGAGAAAATGGTGGGGCGTAAGCTCGACGCCCTGGTGCCGCGTCGACGCTCGGAGCCCGGAGAGCGAGTGCTCGAGGTGAGCGGGCTCCGCGTCGCCGAGCGCGCTGGCGGTGCTCTGCGGCTCGCCGACATTTCGTTCGAGCTCCGCGCGGGCGAGGTGCTCGGTATTGGGGGGCTCATGGGCGCGGGGCGAAGCGAGCTTCTACTGCACTTGTTCGGCATTTGGGGGAAGCGTGTGGCCGGTACGGCGCGTCTCAACGGCAAGGAGCTGGCCACGACGCCGCACGCCTGCATTCGCCAGGGTTTGGTTCTGGTCAGCGAAGACCGCAAGCGCTTCGGCCTCTCGCTGGACGAGAGCGTGGCGTTCAATTTTTCTCTGTCGTCGCTCCTCGAACGCCCAGCGTGGCGGCTCGTCGACGGCTTGCACGAGGCAAGAGAAAACACGCGCTTTGGTCGCACGCTGGGCCTCAAAGCGCCCAGCTACGAGGCGCCCGTGCGCACGCTGTCGGGCGGCAACCAACAGAAGGTGGTTCTCGGCAAGGCGCTGCGCACGCGTCCCAGCGTGCTCTTTCTCGACGAGCCGACGCGAGGCATCGACGTGGGCGCAAAGTACGAAATTTACGAGCTCATCAACCAGCTGACGTCGGACGGGCTCGCGGTGGTGCTCGTCTCGAGTGAGTTGCCCGAGCTCATTGGCATGAGTGATCGCATTTTGATGTTGGCCGAGGGAGCCATCGGCGGGCGGTTCGAAGGGCGAGACGTGAGCCAAACGGAGCTTCTGGCGGCCGCCATGAAGCGTCGGCAGGTGGAGGAGCTCCAGTGAATCAAGAAGCCAAAGCGAGTCTGGGTGACGGCGTCTCGAAGCCCGCGAAGGTCGGGGAGCCATCTGCGCGAGGGAGCTTGCGGGATTTCTCGATGCTGATCGCGCTGGTGCTCATTTCGACGTATTTCTGGACGCTCGATCCGGCCTTTCTCAGCGCGCGCAACCTCTCTCAGTTGGCCATCGAGCTCACGGCCACGGCGGTCTTGGCGCTGGGCATGTTGCTCGTCATTTTGCCGGGACAAATCGATCTCAGCGTGGGCAGCGGCTTGGGCTTGGCCGGTGGTGTGGCCGCCGTTCTCGTCACCAAGGTCGGCTGGCCCGCACCGCTGGCGCTTTCGGTCACGCTTCTTTTGACGGTAGCGGTGTACGCGGGCATGGGGACGCTCATCGTGCGCGAGCGCATTCCGGCGTTCATCATCACGCTGGGCGGCCTCTTGGTGTTCAAGGGCCTGCACTGGGTCGTCATCCAGAACGAAACCGTTCCCGTCGTTGCCGGCGGGGGGAGCAACCTCTACTCCGTTCTCACGACGTTCTACTTGCCGCCCGTCCTCGGCTACGCGCTTTCTCTCTTGGTCGTCGTTCTGTTGGGCGTCAGCATGTTCTTCGAGGACCGTCGCAAGCACGCGCGCGGTTTGGCCGTCGACCGGGAAATGACCTTCCTGAAGTGGATCCTGTCCGCTCAGGTGCTCGGTCTCTTCGTGGTGGTCATGAACCAGTACAAGGGCGTACCGCTGGCGGCGCTCTTGCTCGCGGCGGTGGCGCTGGGCGTTCACGTCTTGACGCGTCATGTGCGCTTCGGGCGGTACCTCTACGCCATTGGCGGCAACGAGGAGGCGGCGCGGGTGTCGGGCGTCCCCATCGCGGGCGTCGTCATTTCCGCGTTCGCGCTGGTGGGCGTCGTGGTGGCGTTGGCCGGCTACCTGCAGTCCGCCTTCGCGGGCGCCTCGACCACCACCACCGGCCAGCTCATGGAGCTGGACGCCATCGCCGCGTGTGTCATCGGCGGTACCAGCCTGCGCGGCGGGCGCGGCACCGTGCTCGGCGTTCTGTTCGGCGCGCTCATCATGGCCACGCTGCTGAACGGCATGACGCTGCTCGCGTTCACGCCGGAAGTGAAGCTCATCGCGCGCGGCGTCGTGTTGGCGCTGGCGGTGTGGATGGACGTGCGGCTCTCTCGTTGACCGAGTCGTACGCGCTCCCGGCGTTTGGCTTGGCGGGTCTCGGACGAAAGGTCTCTCGCTAAGCGCGCTTCTGTGCTGCTTCCGGGTGGCTGAGGCGGCTCGCCAAGAGCCGCATGTCACTGCTGCTCGGCGCCTGGTACACGGAGAGACCGAACTCCGGGACCACCGTGATCAAGTGGTCGAAAATATCGGCCTGAATGCCCTCGTAGACGGCCCAGCGAGTGTCGGTGGTAAAGACGTAAATCTCGAGCGGAAGCCCTTTGTCCGTCGGCTGCAGCTGACGCACCAGGAAGGTCATGTCCTGGTGAATTTGTTTGTGGGCTCGCAGGTACGCCGTGGCGTAGGCGCGGAAGCAGCCGATGTTCGTCAGGCGGCGACCGTTGACGAGCTCGTTTGCGTCCACGCGCTCTTGCCGGTTCCACTCTTCGAGCTCGGGCAGCTTGCTCTCCAAGTAGGGGCGGAGGCGCTGAAACTTCATCATTTTGGCCAGCAGCGCCTCGTCGACGAAGCGAAAGCTCTGCATGTCGAGGAAAATGCTGCGCTTGATCCGGCGTCCGCCCGCTTCGTGCATGGCGCGCCAGTTTTTGACGGGATCTGCGATGAGCGCGTAGGTGGGGACGGTCGTCACCGTGCGATCCCAGTTTCTCACGCGCACCGTGGTGAGGCTCACGTCGATGACGTCGCCGTCCGCGCCGTACTTGGGCATCTCGATCCAATCGCCGATCTGGATCATGCGGCTCACCGAGATTTGGACGCCCGCCACCAAGCCGAGCAGCGCGTCCTTGAACACCAGGAGCAGCACGGCCGTCAGCGCACCGAGGCCGGAGAGGAAGAAGATGGGCGAGCGCCCCAAGAGCAAGCTCAGAACCAGGATGCCGCCGGTGATGACGAGCACGAGCTTGGTGCCCTGAATGAAGCCTTTGAGCGGCACGTTCTTCATCGTGTCGCTGCGCTCGAAGAGCTCGATGACGGCGTTCAAGAGCGCGTCCAAGACGAGCAGCACGATGACGACCAAGTACACGTTGACGCACGTCTCGAGCCTCCGCGCCCAGAGCTCGGTGTGGAGAAAGAACTCCGGACCGAGCACGGTCACCACGAGCGTGGGCGCGACGTGCGAGAGGCGGGTGAACACGCCCGCCTTGAGAAAAATGTCGTCCCACTCGACGGGCGTGCGCCGCACGATGCTCGAAACGACGCGCAAGATGATGCGCTTGGTCACCAGGTTGACCAGCCAGGCGCAACCAATCAGCACCAACACGCTCGCCACCACGGCCACGCTGTGCGCAAGCCCCGGAGCGATCCCCGCAGAGACGAGCCAAGAGAGAATTCTTCCGACCAGCATGGGCTCCGTCCGAGCCCATAGCAGCCTCGCCGCGGCAGGTCACAAGAAGGAACGACCCCGCGTTTTCAGAGCGAGGAGCTTTCGCCGGTTTGGACGTCGACTCGGCGAAGGCGGAACGCGGAAGAGCGAGCCCTCCGTACGTGGACGGCCGCTCGAGCTGCTCGGGGGCCCGGGGAGCAGCTCGAGCGCGCGTCACACGCGCGCGGTGGCTCTCGAGTCGCTCCCCCGGGCGGGGGAGCGACTCGGGCGCAGCTCGTCATGAGCCGCGCGCGCTGCGTCTCTCAGAACGGGTAAAGAAGACGCAAGCGAACGGCGTTGGACGTGCTCGAAGGCTCGGCGTTGGTGGAGCCGATGATGCGATCGAGCTCCGCTCGCGAGAAGACGAGCTTGAGCTCGGCGGAGTTGAAGCCGAGAGGATAGGCGAGGAACGCGGCCATCTGCAGGTGGCTGTCGTAGTTGCCGCTGTCCATGTTCTCCTGCGTCCAGTGGGCTCCGCCGCCCACGAGGAAGCTCCGTCCCACGAACGAGCCGACATCGAGCTCCCCGTAGCCGCCGTAGGTCGAGACCGAGCCGGTTCCCTCCAGCTCCGGGTTGCCGTTGAGGGGATTGAAGGCCTCGCGCTCCCCGTGCGCAGCGCTGAAGCCAAGCTCCAACCACTCGACGGGGGTCAGCTCGACGCCGCCACCGAAGCCGTAGGAGTTGGACGTGTTGCACTTGGGACACGGCTTGGCGACGCCGTTTTCTTCCGGGGCAATGATCGTGGTGGGCTTGACCTCCCGGTACTCGGCCGCCGCAGACAGCCGGAAGTACTTGGAACGAACCATCGCGGCGGCGCGGCCGCCCAGAACGTTGATGGTGTCGTTGCCGCCGTATTCGCCCAAGAGCTCGATACCGGACCACTCGGTGGGGTAGATGTGCGCCGCTAGACGACCGTAGGGCCCGCGCATGTAGATGTTGTCCACCTCGTACATGCTCACGGCGAAGTTGTTGGGGTTCTGCGTGCCGCAGTTACCCTGCTTGCAAGCGCCGAGATCTTCGACCGTGAACAGATCGAAGCCGCGCCCGCGGTGATAGACGCGCCAGGCGAGGAAGCGGCCTCCCGTGACGTCCCAGACGCCCTTTTTGCCGAAGCGGGCGTACACGTCGTCGACGTTGACCTGATAGATGTTTTCGCGCTCGCGGACCCAGCCCACCATTTCTGCGCGCGCCGCGAGGAAGTAGCCGTCCTCGAACTCGTGCGTGACCGTGGGGCCCACCACGAAGCGACCGCGGAAGTCGTAGAGAGTCTCCTCTGGAGCGACGCCTTCGCTGAACGTGTACTGGGCCTGGGCGAGGTCGAGCTGCAGGCTTCCACGCCATTCGAGCTCGTTCTCGGGTGGTGGCGGGGCGAAGCCGTTGCGCGCCTCGAGCTCGCGCAGGTCGCGCATGGCGCGAGCGCCGGGCGAGTCGCTCTCCTTGGCCTCTGGGGCCGCTTTTGGTGCAGAGGCGTCCGCGGACGTGTCTGCCGCACCCGTCATCTCGGCGTCGAGCACCTCGGGCTCTGGCGAGGCCGGTGTGCTCGACGGACTTTCCGATGGGGAGGCCTCTGGAGCGGCAGGAACCGTCCGTTCGTCATCGTCGTCCCATCCAGCGAGGCCCGACTGGGCGCCCGCTGGATGGGCCAGGGCGAGGGTGCACCCGAGTCCAACCAGGGCCGCCAGCGTGCGGCGGCCCGTCTTACGAGTCATGAGTTTCACGTGTGTGCTCGATGTGTGGCGCCGCTCGGCGTAGGTGACGTGGCGCGCGGTCAGTTGACGGTGAACGATGCGGTTTTCAGCTGCGCAGGATCCGAGCTGGGCCCCACGAACACCTCGTAGGTGCCGGGGTCGACGACCCAGCCGCTGTCGCCTCGGTAGGCGATGTCCTTGGCCGGCACGACGAGCTGCACGTTGACCGTTTCACCCGGCGCGATGCTCACGCGACGGAAGGCCTTGAGCTGCTTGTGATCGGCGCCCGGGGATTTGACGTAGAGCTGGACCACCTCGTCTCCCGCCATCGAGCCGCTGTTGGTCACGGGGATTTCGATCGCCAGCCGCCCCGTGGTGGAAATGCCCTCGGTGCAGAGCACGCGAGCATCTCCGTAGGTGTAGGTCGTGTAGCTGAGGCCGTGCCCGAAGTAGAAGCGAGGAACGTTGCCTTGCGCTTCCAGACGTCGGTAGCCGTGCAGGTAGTCGACCGTGAGAGACGACCCAGTGTTCCCGAACGTGGGGTAGTGCGAAGGATTGGTGGCGATGGTGAAGGGCAGCTTGCCCGAGAAATTGGTGGTTCCGAAAACGAGGTTCGCGATCGCGGTGCCGCCCTCTTGGCCCGGGTAGAAGGTCTGCACGATCCCCTTCACGCTGCCGTGCCAGCTTTCCATGATGACGGCGCTGCCGACCATCAGGAGCACGACGACGTTCGGATTCGCGGCCACGGCCTGGGCAATGAACGCTTCCGGCAACTGACTCGAGTCGGGAACTGGGGAAGCGTACTGATTCTCGGAGCCGGGAGCCGGGGGGCGCGCGTTGGGGTCCCAGTAGCGCGGGTGCGGTCCGGCGAGGGTCAGGTTCTCGCGGTCCTTGCCCTCGCTGTACGCTTCGCCTTCGTCTTCCCAGTCCATCGTGATGGGGATGATGGCGACGTCGGCCGTGCCTGCGTCCGCTGCGTTGCGACTGTCGGTGACGGTGATACCCGCTGCCGACGGGTGGTTCTTGATCCCGTCGAGCACCGAAACCGCGTACGAGGGCGTGGCGCCGCTGCTGCCGCGATCGCCCAATCCAGACGGATTGCCGCGTGTCTCCGTGTTGGTGTGGGGACGGTTGGCGTCCGGCCCGAGCACCACGATGCTCGAGATGCCGCTGAGGGGGAGGATGCCGTCGTTCTTCAAGAGCACGGCGCCCTTCTCGGCCGTCTCACGCGCGACGTCCTTGTGGCTCTGCTGTGCGTGCGGGCTCGCGCTGACGGCGCGGTCCTTGTACGCCGCCGTGTCGTGCTGGAACTTGCGACGGACGCTCACGATGCGGGCGGCCGCCTCGGTGATGCGGGCCTCGCTCGCGCCTTGCGAGACGAGGGCATTGAACGCGTTGTTGTCGGGCATCTCGAGGTCGAGGCCTGCGTTGAGCGACTGCGTGCCCTGGTTCAGCTCCGTCGCCCACCAGTCGGACACGACGAAGCCGCCCCAACCCCACTCTTCACGCAGCACACCCGTCAGAAGCGGCTGGTTCTGCGTCATGCTGGCCCCATTGACCGCGTTGTATGCGGCCATGATGCAGCCCGGATCGGCTTCTTCCACGACGATTTGGAAGTTGCGCAGGTAGTTTTCCCAGAGCGTTCGCTGATCGGCGATCATGTTGACCTCCTGCAGCGTGTTCGGATCGCCCCGGTTCATTTCCGTGCTGTAGAGCGTGAAATGCTTGGGGCAGGCGATGACTCCCTGGTCCTGAACACCGCGCACCTGTGCCGCCGCGATCCTGCCCGAGAGGATGGGGTCTTCGCCGAACGCTTCTTGTGCGCGGCCCCACTGCGGATGACGCAGGACGTCCATGGAGGGGCCGAGGTACACGTCGTACTTGAACGCGTGGGCCTCTTTGCCGATGACCTCGCCGACGCGGTACGCCAAGTCTTGGTCCCAAGAGGCCGCTATGGCCTCGCCCACCGCGAATACGGTGGCGGCCTGGGCGGGCTTGTTGTTGCCCACGTGCTTGAGGCCGCGTGGACCGTCCCGCATCGTCATGTCAGGAAGGCCGAGCGTCGACGAGCCAGTGGCGTCGAAGTCGATCGTCCACCACTCGGGCGAGAGGCGCTGGCCGCCGGTCAACATCTGACGCCGTTCGTCGACGGAGATGGTGTTGACGAGGACGGTCGCGTTCGGATCTGGAGGCGTCACCACGCTCGCGCGCGTCGGGGTGAACTCTCTGCACGTCGGGTCGTTCTCGACGACCACGGGAGCATCACCTCCCGTGCCGGGGTTGTTGCCCGTGGAGCCGGTGCCGGAGTTGTTGCCCGTCGCGCCCGTACCGCCGCTCACGCTGCCCGTGCCGGACTGCGCCCCGCCCGAGCCGGACGGGCCGCCGTTCTTGTTGACGTCGGGACGCGTGGAACACGCGTAAAGGGACAGAAGCGCTACAGCGCCAACGCTCGTGCGGAAAGCCAACGTGCGCATGAGAAGCCACCCTCGCAAAAGGAGAAAACGAGAAACCCGTCGCTGCACTGACACAAGCGACGGGTCGTAGTTTTCGGTGACAACGCATTCGGAAGCAAGTGAAAGCCAAGAATGAGTGCGCTCTCTAGTTAGCGCGGCATTGTGCGTTGCTGGCGGATGATGCAGATTAGTAATTTCTTCCGGAAATTGGCGCGATTCAGAAGTCGAAGTCGAAGCCGACTTGCCCAGTCACGCCTGTTTGATAGGCGCTGACGCGTCGCTCGAAGAAGTTCGTGAGCTCCTGCACGTCCTGGAGC
>JAEYVE010000059.1 GCA_023432025.1 Pseudomonadota bacterium | reverse complement strand
TGGCGCGCGTTTTGGCCCGGAGCGCGGGGCGCGCGGGGCGCCACGATGGGCCGCAGTTACTGCGCGCCGGGTGAGCCGTAGAACACGACTCGCCAGCCGAGCGAAAAGGTGTTGACCGTCAAAGACTGGCTGAAGTCGTGCGCGTAAGACACCGCGGGGCCCATGGACAGCTTCCAGAGGCGCAAGGGCTCGTAGAACACGGAGAAGGCGACGTGCGACATGTCCCCGCCCTCGGCGACATCGTCGCCGTCCCGTTGAAGGACACCCGTCGCGAGGCCGAACTCCCCGGCGACCCCCAAATCCCGGTAGGCGCCGCCCAGGGAGTAGGCGGGAAAGCCTTCCAAACGCAAAAGGTAGGCGCTGCTCAGGCCTTGCGGCTCTCCGAACGTGCTGTTCATGGAAAAGCCCAGACCAAACGTGAACCAGTCGCGCAGTGCGCCTCCGAACCACGTGGTGACGCCAAAGCCGAGCGAGGTGGTGCTTTCGTGGAACGCGGGGTCGTCCAGCTTGGACAGCTCGTTCAGCGAGCCGCCGTAGTGGGACAAGGTGAGGCTCGGAGTGACGCCGAATGTGAAGCCGCCGCGGCGCTGCGGCGGTGGCGGCGCGTAGCTCGCTTCGTTGTCGTCGTTGCCGGGCTCCGCCTCGGCCGACGCGTTGGGCGCGAAGGAGAGCGTGCTGACGACCGCGGCGAGCGCCACGGCGAGACGGGCTCCCCGGGGCGAGCCGACGAGGCTCGCAGGGCGTCGCCAGGAAACGCTGGTGCGGGGGCCGGACACGGACTCAAGCATGGGCGGTCGGTAACACGGCGAGTCGGAGTTGAGAACACCGGTTTCGAGCGCGTCGTTGCGCCTTCAGCCGGGGTGAGACTGCATGAGCCGCGGCAGCAGCTCATCCATGTGAAGGAACACCTCCGCGCCGGCAGCGCAGAGCTCCTCCGGGCTGCCCTCCCGCGCGAAGCCGAGCACGCGCATGCCCGCCGCGACCGCGCCGCAAATCCCTGGCACGCTGTCTTCCACCACGACGCAGCGCTCGGCGGGCACCCCCATGCTCTTTGCCGCGAACAGAAACAAGTCGGGCGCCGGCTTGCCGCGCTCGACCTGCGTGGCGCTGAAGAGGTGGGGCTCGAACCAAGGGAGCAAGGCCGTGAGGCCCAGCGTGAAGCGCATTTTCTCATGGCTGCCGCTCGACGCGACGCAGCGCGGAAGGGACAGTCCCTCGAGTACGGCACGAACCCCGGGTACGGCCTCGAGCTCGTCGCGAAACGCGGCGAAGGTGCGCTCGTTGAGTCGCGTGAGAAAGTCCGCGGGGACCGAGCGGCCCAAGTCCGACTCGATGAGCTTCACGCAGTCGGAAAGACTTCTGCCCTTGAAGCGCGCGGTGACGCTCTCGAACGTCGCTGGGAGCCCGAGCTCGACGATGGCTTCGGAGAGCACGCGGTTGGCGGGCGGCTCGCTGTCGACGAGCACACCGTCGCAATCGAAAATGACGAGGAGCGGCGCTTCGGCGCTGGGCATGGCCATCGCCTTTAGCAAGGCACGGCGCCGCGAGCACGCGCTGCCCTTGGGGGCGACGGCGGGCTGGGGCTCGGGGAAGGGGGCTCCGCTTCGGCGCGTCGAGCGTCTCGTGGTAACGACGCGCGATGCTGGAAAGAACGTGTGGTGGCGTGTTCGCCGTTCTTGCGCCGTTGCTCGTGGTGGCCGGCTGCAAGGGCCCCGGCGGGCTCAAGTGGGCGGAGTCGACGGCTCCGGCGGTGCGCGTCAATCAGGTGGGGTACCTCCCGGGGGGGCCCAAGTGGGCGACCGTGCGCGCCGAGTCAGCGACGCCGCTGGCGTTCGAGCTCCGGGACCCGGCGGGGCGAGTGCTCCTTTCGGGGACGACGGAGCCGCGCGGGTTGGACGCGGCCTCGGGCGACCGAGTGCACTGGCTCGACTTCGGAGCGTACCGGGGCACGGCGACGAACCTCGCGCTCCGTGCCGGGGACGCCACGAGCTTTGCGTTCGACGTGCGCGCCGACTTGTACGCGCGGATGAAGTACGACGCGCTCAAATACTTCTATCACAATCGGAGCGGCGTACCGATCGTCGAGCCGTACGTCGACGACCGCACCTGGACGCGCCCCGCGGGGCACTTGAGCGACCGCTCCGTGCCGTGTTGGTTGAAGCAGGAGTGCGCCTACTCTCTCGACGTGAGCGGCGGCTGGTACGACGCGGGCGACTACGGAAAATACGTCGTCAACGGCGGCATCAGCGCCTGGACGCTGCTCGCCCTCTACGAGCGTTCCCGTTTCTTGGGTCCAGGCAAGGACGCGTTCGGGGACCGTGAGCTCCGCATTCCGGAGAGCGGAAACGGCGTTCCGGATCTGCTCGACGAAGCGCGCTTCGAGGTCGAGTTCTTGCTCAAAATGCAGGTGCCCGAAGGGCACGCCCTCGCGGGCATGGTGCACCACAAAATCCACGATGGCGCGTGGAGCAGCCTCGGCATCGAGCCGCCCACGTACACGTCCGTGCGCGCGCTTCACCCGCCGAGCACGGCCGCCACGCTGAACCTCGCCGCCGTCGCGGCGCAGGCAGCACGCATTTGGCGGGACATCGATCCGGCCTTTTCGGCGCGCTGCGTGGCCGCCGCCGCGCGCGCGTACGCAGCGGCGGAGAAGCATCCCAAGCGTTTCGCCCCGGAGCGGGACAACCAAGGGGGGGGCCCTTACTCGGACGACCAGGTGACGGACGAGCTCTTCTGGGCGGCCGCAGAGTTGTACGTCACCACGGGCGAGCCAGCGTATTTGGACACGCTCACGAAGAGCCCCTTCTGGCGCAGCTTCCCCACGGCGCACGAAAACGACGCCGACGGCGTCACCGGGTCGATGACTTGGAAGAGCACCGAGGCGCTCGGCTGGATTTCGCTCGCCGTGGTCCCGAGCCAGCTCTCTTCCGAAGAGGTGGCTCGGCTCCGAGCGGGCGTCGTGCGCGCCGCGGACACCTATCTCGCCGTGGTGAACGCGGAGGGGTACAGACTTCCGCTCGGCCGCGGCAAGAGCGGCAAGTATCCCTGGGGCTCGAACTCGTTCGTGCTGAACAACGCGGTCGTGCTCGCTCTGGCCTACGATTTCACGAAGGAGCGAAAGTACGCGGCGGGCGCGGCGGAGGGCATGGACTACCTCCTCGGTCGTAACCCCCTGTCGCAAAGTTACTTGACGGGTTACGGCGAAATGCCGCTGCAGCGCCCTCACCATCGCTTCTGGGCGGCCAGCCTTCGCAGCGCGTTTCCACCGCCCCCACCGGGCGCCGTTTCGGGAGGGCCCAACTCGAGTCTCCAAGACCCGCAAACGCGCAAGTCCGGGCTCACGCGGGACTTGCCGCCGCAGAAGTGCTTCGTCGATCACATAGACGCTTGGAGCGTGAACGAGGTGGCCATCAACTGGAACGCGCCGCTGGCCTGGGTGGTCTCGTTCTTGGACGAGTGGCGAGGCGAGTGAGGCGGTTTTTGGTGAGCCAGCGCGGTTGAAACCGCGCTGGCCCGAGTCCGGGCGACGCAGAGGGACTACTCGCGCCGTGGTGACGGCTTCAGGGGCACGTGACCGAGGCCGTCGCCGGGGCGAGCGGTACGCCCGCCGAGATCCAGCTCGCCGAGCCAGACAGTGTCCAGCCAAACGTCGTTCCGCCGCCCTCCAAGGGGCCCCAAACGGACGCCGTCACTTTGTGCTGGGGATCGTTCGATGACCGCGTGGTGGTGAGCGTGGTCGTCGGTGAAGCGCCGTTCCAGTCCGCCGCTTCCGCGTGAGCGGCAATACCGTAGAACCAGCCCTCCTCGGCGATGACCGTGGAGGGGAAGCTCGCTGTCGCGGACGTTCCCGACTGAGTCAGTCCGTTGTTCGGAGCAGGGGCGGCGTTTTGGAAGAGCACGGCATCCACGACGACGAAGCCGAAGTTGTCGCCGGTGGAGGGCACGCTCACCGTGACCGCTTGATTGCCAGCTGCAGCAAGCTCGCACTCGGACAGCGCGTAGACGGTGGTGGTGGTCGAACCGCTCGCGCGGGTCGCGATTTGGGTCAAGTCGGTGGTGCCGTAACGAACGGTCGCCAGGGTCGAGTTGTTGGCGCGTCGCGACACGCCGACGACGAGCAGGCGGTTCCCGGAGGGAGCGCCCACGACGTTGAAGTTGTTGGTGGTGCCGGAGAAGTCGTTTCGGTGGTTGAACGTGAGTTGCTGGCGTTGCGCGACGCCCAGGGGTTTGTGGGCTTTGCAGCCCACGCTTTCTCCGTGGCAGTAGGGAGTGTTGCTGCCGCAGGCTACGCCGCACGTCGTGCAGCTAGTGTCCGTGCCCAGCGCGACGGGGCAGTCGGTGAGCTCGCAGACTTCTCCGTCGTCGTCCGCGTCGTCCGGATCGCAGAGGCCCGCGAGATTGCCTTGCGGGGCGCAGCGGTTGCCGCACTCCGTACAATGGTTCGTGCTGGTGCGGAGGTTCGCTTCGCAGCCGTCCGCGACGTTCTCGTTGCAGTCGTCGAAGCCGTCGTTGCAAGCAATGCGGCACACGCCGTCTTCGCAAGACGCCGTGCCGTTGACGCGTGAGCACGCCACCAGGGTGGTGGGGCTCGTGCCGCAGTGCTTCGGGTCGCTCAGGTGGTGGACCTCGCAGCCGTCTCCCGGCTTTCCGTTGACGTCCGCGTAGCCTTCCTCGCAGGCCAGGACGACGCACTCGCCCGCGTCGCATTGACCTTCTGCGTTCGCTGGCGCGCAGGCATTCCCGCAGGCTCCGCAGTGAGCGAGCGTGGTGTCGATGTTGGCTTCGCAACCGTCGGAGGCCTTCTCGTTGCAGTCCCTTTGTTTGCCTTTGCAAACGAGCTCGCAGGCGCCGTCGTTGCACACCGCTTCCGCCGGGAACTCCGCGCTGGACGAGGAGTCGCGGCAGTCATCGTCTTCGAAGCAGGTTCGCCCCACTTCGCAAGGGCCGCATTCGCCGCCGCAGTCGACGTCCACTTCACCTTGGTTCTTCGTGCGGTCCTTGCAGGTGGGGGCTTGGCACTCGCCGTCGAGACAGACGCCGCTAGCGCAGTTGCTGTTTTTCTCGCAGATGCGCCCCGTGCCGCACGGCGCGCAGCCGGTGCCGGGGCCGCCGCAGTCCACGTCCGTTTCCAGGCCGTTTTTGACGCGGTCCGTGCACTTTGCCGCCTGGCACTTCCCGCCGGTGCAGCTGCCGTTTTCGCAGTCGCCGTTGACCGCACACTCTCTGCCGAGCCCGCATTCGTCGCAGTCGAGGCCACCGCAATCGACGTCCGTTTCGTCCGCGTCTTTGGTGCGGTTCGAACAGTGATCGGGGTTTCCTTTTCCTCCGAAGGACGTCGAGGGGCCGTCGCCGAAATCGAAATCCGGCGTCGCGCAGCTCGTGGAAACCATGGAGCCCAAAGCAAGAACGAAGCCTGCGGCAGTCGCCGCGCGCAAGAAGGTAAGCGCGCTCATCTTGGTCAGTAGGTAGCACGCGCGCCAGCGTCGCGTCATGGTCTCGAGCGACGAAGTGACCGCGTCCGTGCGAGCTGCCCGATGCGAGCCAACGGCCGAAATGCCGCTATCGTCGTGAGCTCGAAGCGTCGTGGGTCGCTTCTGTAGGACCCAGGCGCCACTTTGCTCACAGCGCTCCCCGGCGCATGCAAGCGTAGGGGAAACACCCCGGAAAGAAGCTTCAGGGGCAGCTGACGAGAGACGTGGCAGGCACCAGTGGGAAGCCGATGGCGGTCCACGACGTCCACGCCGCAGGCGTCCAAGTAAAGACGCGACTGTCGCTCGTGAGCGGGCCCCACAAGCTGCCCATGGCGTGATGGTCCGTAAGCGTGTTGAGGGACACGGACACCGCTCCCGCAGGTGAAGTGCCGGTCCACGCGACCGGATAAATGCTCGTGGCGATACCGTAGAACCAGGAGTCGCTGGACATCGTGACGGAGGGCAAGCTGGCGCTGGGGCCGTCAGTCGCGTTGTTCACGAGGCTCGCGGTGGGCTGAGCGACGTTTCGGAACAGCATCGCGTCGGCGAGGACCGCCCCGAAGTTGTCACCCGCCGCGGCCACGGACACGGTCAACCGTTGGTTGCCTTGCGCCGCGAGCGCGCACTCCGAAAGGGCGTAAATGGCGGAGTACGAGGAGTTGGCGGGGTTCTGGCGGGTCCCCAGCGCCGTCAAGTCGGCGTTGCCGTAGCGAACCGTGAGCGCGCTGGAGTTGTTGTACCGGCGCGAAATGCCCACCACCAGAAGGCGATTGCCCGTCTCGGTGCCGGTCACGTTGAAGTTGTTCGCCGTCGTGCCGGTGAGAACCGATTGCTGGTTGAACTGCACCGACTGACGCTGCGCCATGCCGATGGCGCGGTAGCTCCTGCAGCCCACACCCGCGTGGCAGAACGGGGTCCCGCCTTGGCAAACGTTGCCGCAGCTCGTGCAGTTGGCTGCGGTGCCCAGGGGATTCGTGCAGCCTTGTTTGGGATCGGTCGCCGGGCAAAAGCCCGCGTTGCAGCTGGGAACGCAGGTGGTGCCGCTGCACACGTTCGCCGACGTATTTGCGTTCGTCGTGCAGGCGAGGCCGCAGCCGCCGCAGTGAGCGGCGTTGTTCGTGGTGGTCGTTTCACAGCCGTTGCCGGCGCCGCCGAGCGCGCGGTCGTTGTTGCAGTCGCCGCGGCCGGCGTCGCAGCTCGAAAACACGCACGCGCTGTTCGTGCACGTGCCGTCGGCGTTGGCCCACAAGTCGCGGCAGTTCGTTCCGCCGCTCCACAGAGTGTTCGCGTTCGAACAGCCGCCGCAGTGAGTGGCGTTCGTGGCCGTGTTGACCTCACAGCCGTTGTCGAAGGCGCCGTCACAGTCCGCCCAGCCGTCGGTGCAGCTCAAGACCTTGCAGGTGCCGGAGTCGCAGTCGACCGACGCAACGTGTTTGGTCGCGTCGTTCAGGATGGCCGCGCAGTTCTTGCCGGAGCCGGGGTTCGGATCCGTGGACAAGCAGCCGCCGCAGCGGAGGTTGCTGTCCAGCACGTTCACTTCACACGAGGAGGGGACTCCGTCGCAGTCTTCCCAGTCCGAGGTGGCGTTCGCGTTGCAGCTCGCGATGGTGCACGAGTAGCTGCCGCCCACTTCGCTGCACGCCGGCGTGCCGTTGGACGTCGTGCACTTGGCGCCGCAGCTGCCGCAGTGGGTGACCGTCGTCAGGTCGTCGGTGCACAGGCCGTCGCCATCGCAGTCGCCTTGGTTCGTGGGGCAGGTCGTCGTGCCACACGGGTTGCCGTTGCCGTCCGGATCGGTCGCGTCGCAGTATGGCGACAGGTTCCCGCCGCCCAAACAACGGTTATTGCACGCGGTGCAGTTGTTGACGTCGCGGGAGAGGTCGGCCTCACAACCGTCGGACACGTCCTCGTTGCAGTCGTCGAACCCGGCGTTGCAGGTGATGGTGCACTCACCCGCGTTGCAGTCAGGCGTGCCGTTTTCGGACGAGCACGCCTTGAGGTCGTTGGGGTCCGTGCCGCAGTGCTCGGGATCCGTGAGGTGGTGCACCTCGCAGCCGTCCTCGACCAAGCCGTTCACGTCCGCGTACCCCGGGTCGCACACCTGAATGCCGCACGCCCCGCCGATGCACTGGGGCGTGGCGTGAGCCGGCGAGCACCGCTCACCGCAGCCTCCGCAGTGGTTCACGTCCGTGCTGGTATTCGTTTCGCAGCCGTCGGCGGCCTTGCGGTTGCAGTCGCCGTGCGGGCTCGAGCAGACGAGCTCACACGTCATGTTTTCGTTACAGGTGGCAGGGACTTGGCTCTCGGAGGTGGGAGACGGCGTGCGACAATCCTCCGCGATGACGCAGCCCTGCCCCACGTCGCACGGCGGACAGTCTCCTCCGCAGTCGACGTCGACTTCGTTCTGGTTTTGCTTGCGGTCCGAGCACGTGGGGGCCTTGCACTTGCCGCTCTGACAAACCTGACTCGCGCAGTCGCTTGCCCGGATGCAACGCGCGTCCGTGTCACAGGGGCCGCAGTGTTCCCCGCCACAGTTCAGATCGGTTTCGTCGCCGTTCTTGAAGTCGTCCGTACAGCTCGGGTCCTGACACCTTTCCCCGGTGCAGGCCTCGTTGACGCAATCGCTGTCGACTTTGCACTTGCTGCCGCGCTTGCACGGCGCGCAGTCGATGCCGCCACAGTCCGTATCCGTTTCGTCGGCGTCCTTCTTCCGGTTTTGACAGTGCGGCGCGGACGGGACGCCGCCGCTGCCTCCGCTCGTCGTTGCTCCGCTGCCCGTTCCACCGCTCCCGTTCGCGCCACCGGGGGCGTCCAGCGCGGGCCCTTCCCCAAAGTCGAACTCGGGCGTCGCGCAGCTCGTCGAAACGATGCTTCCCAGCACCAGCACGAAACTCGCGATTGTCGCGGTACGCAGCAGCCTCAGCGCGCTCATCCTCGGAGCACGGTAGCATGCGTTTTTCCTCGCAAACACGGGAGGATGCTGCCCACCTTGTAGGCAGGCCCCGAGGTTGCTCGTGGGCTCGCTCGCGGAGGAGGGCCCGGCCGCGTGGCCCTCGTGGGACGACGCGGTCCATCCGAACGGACCGCGCGACCCGAGGAGCCGCGCGGTCCAGGGGGGCCCGGTTCAGAGCGGGGCGGTTTCGCCCTCTTCGAGGATCTTGAAGTCCACGCGACGGTTCTTGGCACGGCCCTCGGCCGTGTTGTTGTCCGCCTTGGGGCGGTCCGGACCGTAACCCTCGGACGACAGACGCGACTGGGAGATACCCTTGCTCACGAGGTACGCGAGGACGGACGCCGCGCGATCTTTGCTGAGCTTCAGGTTCATATCGCGCCCGCCCACCGTGTCGGTGTGACCGCTGATGAAGATGCGAATGTCTTCGCGCGCCTCCATGAGCGTGACGACCTCATCGAGAATTTCGAAGCTGACGGGCTTGATGGTCGCCTTGCCGGTGTCGAACTCGATGGGGCGCATGAGCGCGACCTCGCCGTCCTCGGTGACCTTCGTGAGGCTCGGGCAACCGTTCTTTTCGGCGATCTTCGAGCGCGGCCCGGGCTCGAGCGGGCACCTGTCTTCGACGTCGGGCACCTTGTCGTTGTCCGCGTCCTCTTCCGGGCAACCGTCCTCGTCTTGGATGCCGTCCTTGTCTTCCGGCTCGTTCGGGCACTTGTCCTTGGAATCCGGGATTCCGTCGTTGTCGGAGTCCGCTTCCTTGGGGCAGCCGTCCGTGGGGTTGGGCTCGGCGCCGTCTTCCTTGACGTCCGGACACTTGTCGACCGAGTCGGGGTAGCCGTCGCCGTCGCGATCCGGATCGTAGTCGGGCACGTCGGGGGTGGAGACGAACGTACGGGGCGGCGATTGGGGCTCCCAGTCCTTGAGCGTCCAGAAGGTGCCAATCGAGGCGAGCACGCGAACGTCCGCGGCGCCGTAGCCGCCGCTCAGACGTGTGCCAGCGCCAGCGTTGACGAAGATGCGCTCTCGTTCGTCGAGCAGATAGCGGCCCTGCGCGAGCCACTCGAGGGTGGTGTTGTTGCCACCGAAGAACGTGTTGTGGCTGTCCCCCTGAGCGTCCTCGATGGATTCGATGCCGGTCGAGCCCCACAGCTCCACGCCCACGCGCAGCTTTTCTTGCAGTGGAACGAAACCACCGATCGCGTAGCGCAGCTCGGAGCCCACCACGAGATCACCGAAGTCACCGCCGATCGTTCGTGAGGGCCGAAAATGCGTGCCGAGCGTTCCCGTCAAAAGGAAGGAGTCGAACTGGTGCTCTGCTGCGCCGTAGACGAGGCCGGTCAGCTCGCGATCGCTCGCGAACCCGGTGTCCCGACCCGTGGGCAGATACATAGCGCCACCCAAGCCGACGCGCGTCGTTCGCTCGTCGTTTTCCCAAGCGAGCACACGCGCGTCGAGCCGCATGTCCATCACGGCGCTGTGCGTGCCGGTGAGCCCGCCGTTTCCTACGCCCTGGCCGTCTGGATCTGCTCCCGTCCATTGGTACGGGATGATGGGGAGCATCAAATTCAAGCCGACGCGTCGCGTGATTTCCGCGCCGACCGACGGGTAGAGCAGGAGCTGCGCGTCGACCGGATCCTCCATCAAGTACCGCTCGGGCGACGTGTCCGTGAGGTTGTTTTTGCGCAGGGGATTCAGCGTGAAGCCGGCCGCCATGTTCGCGTAAAAACGCGTTTCTTTGTACATGTACGGGCGCCACACCATGAAGCCGTCGTCGGGCGCGCCGGACAGCTGAGCACGGTCCAGATAGAACGTGCGCGACTGTGCTTCGGCGTCCGGGGTGGCGGTCCACACGGCGGCGCCGAGGAGAGCCGCGGTCAGCGAACGCGCCGCGAGGCGAGCGTGTCCAGCCCAAACATCCCTTGGAAATCCCACGTCCGGAAGCTACACCGACGCAAGGTGGCGCACCAAGAGGCTCCGTGAGCGCTCGTCGCCTTTTGCAGCCGCTTCCGGAAGTGTCCCTCACTACCTCATGACGTGAGAGGAGCCGTCACCAACGTTCGCACCTTGTGTGTGGTGACGCACCGACTCGACGAAGAGCAAGCTGACGTACCAACCAGCGCCGTCCGGCGCGACTCCGATTCCGATCTCATCGAAATGGGGAGCAAGCAGATTGCCGCGATGGGAGGGACTCGCCCAGAGCGCACGGTGCGCGCGTTTCAGGGTCGCCGCTCGAGCGACGTTTTCCCCGACGGCGCGCGCGGAAATGCCCGCCGCCTCGACACGGCGCGCCGGGTTCCCGTCCCCCGAGTCGTGTGTCATTTCGCGCCATTTCTGCATGGCCCGGGCGTGCTCCCGGGCGAGCACGTCGAGCGCAGACCGGCGCGTGAAGGGGGGGAGCCCCGAGGCACGACGGGCTGCGTTGCTCATGGCGAGCAGGGCCTCTTCGGGCGTGCTCTCGGGGCCTGCGGCGTCTTCGCCGGGGACCGTGCCGGCCTCGAAGTTGGCCGGCGGCTTCGCGCCGACCCAGAGCGTGAAGGCAAGGGCGGGCAAGGGGCCGCCCTCATCATTGGCTAACAGTTGAAGCAGCCACGGTCCCTCGCGATCCACGCGGATCTTGGCTTCGACCGCGTCCCCCTTCGTCTTCGTGGCGAGTGGTCGGGGGCGCCCACCGGGCGGGAGGACCACGACCTCGGTGTCGGTGGCGGGCACCAATAGGCGGGCCCGGAGGGTGAGCGAGGCGCCGAGAGCGGGCGCAAGCGGCAGGGCGGCAAGGTCCGAACGAGCGTCGACCCACACGACGGCGACCGAGCGAGAGCCGTCTTCGCGCGCCACTTCGCCGACGCCGCAGCGCGCTTCTCCGCGGACCGGGCGCTCTTCGGACCAATTGCGGATGTGTGTGGCCACGAGCCCGTCGTCGGCGTCCGCCGGTACATCCGCAGACCAGAGGCGCGGAAGCACGTAGGGCACCCCGTTCCTGCCCAGCTCGAAGAGCGTCCAGTCGGGCTCCGGCGCTTGACCGTGGTCACTCAAGTAGCGGGCCGCCGCCTGAGCGACCTGGTGGAGGCCTTCGTCCCCCGCGCCGCAGCCTTCTGCGAGCACGGAGAGGGCGGGATCCGCGGGCGAGCCGGGCCGGGGCGCCGCGTAGTCTGCTTTCCACTCGAGGGCCGGTGGCGAGGGGGATGCGGAGCTCGGCTTCAGGGCGGGCGGTTTGGGCGCTCCGGGGCGCTCGGCGCTTGCTTGGGCTGCGGTCTCAGCCGCGCGGGGCGCGACTTGGTCACCTACTCCCGTGCACGCGTTGGCCGAGAGCGCCACGGCGACGAGGGCGATAGCGCTTCGACCGCGGGGGGCTTGCAAAATGGCAGTCCGCCGTCGACCCTCAGGTGGGGTTTTCGCGAAGGGAGCACCCGCGGGATGTGGCCGCTCGGGCCACACCCCTGTTAGGGTGGCAAGGCGGATGGTTCGGGTCACGACAGCGGCGAAAGTCGGCGTGTTTACCGTCGTGACCCTCGTGGCGGGCTTTTTCATCTATCGCTTCGTCACCAAGGGCTCCGGCGGCGGCCAGGGGTATGTCGTTTACGCCATGCTGAACGACGCTACGGGTGTGTCCGAGCGCTCGCGCGTACGCGTGGCCGGTATTCCCGTCGGAAGTATCGAGAGCATTCGTCTGGAGGGCAACCGCGCCCGCGTCGACGTGCGCATCGACGACAACGTGAAGCTCTACGAGGACGCGGCGCTCGCCAAGGTGTCGTCGAGCCTGCTCGGCGAATACTTCCTGCGCATCATTCCCGGCACGGAGGGGCGCCGCGAGCTGGAGGACGGCGATCAGATCCAGGTCATTCTGGAGGGCACCAGCACCGACCAAATCATGAACGAGGTCGCGGAAATCGCCCGCGACGTGCGCAAGGTTTCGAGCTCGTTGGCCGGCAGCGTCGGCACGGAAGAAGGCAAAGAAAACCTGAAGAGCACGCTCGAGAATCTCGCGCGCGTGACCGAAGCGCTGAACCAGACGGTGCGGGAGAACCGCGACAGTATCCGCAACATCCTCTCGAACGTCGAGCAAGTGACGGAGCGTGGGCGGCCCGAGGTCGAGAAGATCTTGGAGAACGTGCGCGTCACCACGAACGAGGTGCGCAACCTCTTGGGCAAGAGCGCAGAGGGCGAAAACGCTCAGCCCGGCGAGGTGCGTCAGATCGTCGAAAAAGTGAACCGCGCCAGCTCGAGCTTGGAGGGCGCGTTGGCCAACCTGGAGTCCGTCAGCGAACGGCTCGAGCGCGGCGAGGGCACGCTGGGCCGACTGACCAAGGACGAAAAGCTCATCGACGAGGTGGAGGGCATCGCCGAGGGAGTGAACGACTTCGTGGGCGGTTTGAACCGCATCAACACGATTGTCTCACTCCGCACGGACTACCAGTTCTTGGCGAGCACGGTCAAAACGTACGTGGCCGTGCGCATTCAACCGCGCGAGGACAAGTACTACCTGATCGAGGTGGTGAACGATCCGCGCGGTAACACGCTCATCGAGCAAACGGACGTCACCTCGACGAACCCGAACGATCCCAACAAGTATCGGGAAACGCGCACGGTCACGACGAACCGCTTCCGCTTTTCTCTCCAGTTCGCGCAGCGCATTGGGCCCTTGGTCGGGCGCTTCGGCATCAAAGAGTCCACGGGCGGCGCGGGGCTCGACCTCTTGCTCTTCGACGACCGCTTCGAGCTACAACAGGATTTGTACGGCTTCGGTGAGGTCGTCTTGCCGCGGTGGCGTGTCTCGCTGGGTTACGAGTTCATGAAGCGCCTCTGGCTGCTCGGCGGCGTGGATGACATTCTGAGCGGAGACCGCCGCGATTATTTCGTGGGCCTCCAGCTGCGTTTCAACGATCAGGACTTGAAGAACGTGCTTCCCTTCGCGTCGGCCGGGCTCTGAACGCTGGCCGGGACCACCCTTTCGGAACGCGCCGACTCGGCTGGGCTACTTGAGGGCGCGGGAGCGCTGCGGGATAACGTGGGTCCGATGCAGTTGGACCCGGAGATGCGCAGAGTTCGCGCGACCACGCGCGCCGGAGGAGTTCCCTGGTGGCTCTTTTCCGCTCTCCTCGTGGGTCTGGGCGCCGCCGCGCTCGTTTCTACGCCGGGGTGCAAGCGCGGCTCGGCCCCGCCCGCTCCAGCGGCGGAAAAGCCGCAGCTCCGCATCTACACGTTGGGGGGCGCCGCCGGCGCCATCGAGCCGTGCGGCTGCGTGAAGGACATGCTGGGCGGTGTGGATCACGCCGCCGCGTTCATCGCAAAAGATCGCGGTCAGGCGGGCGCCTCACTCGTGGTGGGCGCGGGCCCCATGTTGTTCGCGGATCCCACGGTGCCCGAGGATGGTCGCACGCAGGCCTTGTTCAAGGCGGAAGCCATGGCGCGCTCGCTCAAGGACTTGGGGCTCGTGGCGTGGGCGCCGGGCGTGAACGACTGGGCGCTTGGCGAGCCGGAGCTCGCGCGGCTGCGGGCGGAGACGGGTGCGAGCCTCTTGGCGGCCAACCTGAAGGGTGCAGTGGCGGGCGCAGAGGCCACGCGCGTCGTCGAGGTCGGCGGTGAAAAGGTGGGCTTCGTCGGCGTGAGCCTGCCGACGTTCCAGGGCGCGTCCGTGTCCGGCGTGGAAATTGGCGAGGCGGAAGCTGCGCTTGCGCGAGGACAGAAGACGGTTTCGGAGGCGGGGGCGCGCATCGTCGTCGGGCTCGTGGCAGCTCATCGCGGCAGCGCGCTGCGGCTCGCTGAGGGCGCCAAGGGATTTCAGTTGATCGTGCTCGGCAAGGCGTTCGATCAAGGAGACGGCAACGACGAGCCCTTCTCGCCGACGGTGGTGAGCGACGCGCTCGTCGTGCAGGCGCCCAACCACCTGCAGGGGATCGGCGTGGTGGACCTGTTCGTGCGCGACGGAAGGTACGAGTTTTCCGATGGCTCGGGGCTCGGGCTCGAAGAGGAGCGGCAGAAGCTGACTCGTCGTATCGACGAGCTCACGCGCCGAATTGCGGCGTGGGAGCGGCCCGGCAGCGGCGTGAGGCCCGAGGAAATTTCCGCGCGAAAGCAGGACTTGGACGAGCTGAAAAAGCAGAAGGCAGGCCTCGACGCGCCGCGCGCGCCGGCCACCGGGAGCTACTTTCGCTACGAGCTCGTCAGCGTGCGTGAGTCGCTGGGCGTCGACAAGGCCGTGAGCGGTCGCCTCGAGGCGTACTATCGGCGCGTCAACGAGCACAACAAACAAGCCTTCGCGGATCGCGTGCCGGAGCCCGTGCCGGCCGGGGAGAGCGGCTTCGTGGGCATCGAGAAGTGCTCGACCTGTCACACCGAAGAGCGCAAGTTCTGGAACACCACGTCGCACGCAGCGGCCTACGAAACCCTTCAAGCCGGCCACAAGGAGTTCAACCTCGACTGCGTGTCGTGTCACGTCACCGGCTACGAGAAGCCCGGCGGCAGCACGGTGACGCACGTCGCCGGCCTCGAGGACGTGCAGTGCGAAGTTTGCCACGGCCCCGGTTCGCGGCACGTGGAAGACCCCTTGAACCGCGCCTTGATTCGGCGAACGCCGAGCCCCTCGGTGTGCACCGGGTGCCATCATCCGCCTCACGTTCACCCCGAGTGGAAGGTGAGCGACGCATGGCCCAAAATCATCGGCCCGGGTCACGGCCGCTGACCGCCTCGGGCGCTCACACGGTGGTGGCGAGGAACGCGCCGCGCCGATACACGAGCGCGTAGGCGACGGCGAAGAGCGCGTAAGTGCACGCGACGACGAGCCAAAGCTGGTGCATGTCCTCGGTGAGCCAGAGCACGAGCAGGCTAGCGGGCAGCTGCGCTCCGAAAATGACCAGCGAGTCCACGCGCAAGGTCAAACGCGTCGCACCTGCGCCCTGAATCGCGGAGCCGAGCGCGATGCCGACGCCGAGTCCGACGTAAGACAGCGCCACGGCGTCGACGTACGAGAGACCGACCGCGAGGACCTCGGGCTCCGCACTGAAGAACCGCACCACCTCCGGCCCGAAGCGCACGTACGCGAAGGCCAAGACCAGCATCATCAGTCCGTCGTAGAGAGCGGCGTACCAGCCGCTCTTCTGCGCTCGTGCGGGCTGCCCTGCGCCGAGATTCTGGCCCATGAAGGTTTGCGCCGCGCTGCCCCAGCCGAGGCTCACGAAGAGCGCCATCGTCTCCAAGCGGAACACGATGCCGAGCCCCGTGGTCGCGGCTTGATCGGTCTCGGTGGTGAACGTTTGCGCGACCAAACGGTGGATGATGAGCATGCCTACGATGCGCACCACCAGTTGCGCGCTGGAGGGCCAACCCAGTCGCCACAGCTGACGAGCGGTAGCACCGTCGAGCGGCCCCCAAGAAGCTCGCCCGAACAAGCCGAAACGTCGCATGACGATGATGCACGTCGGCACCAGGACCACGAGCCTCGCGAGCACGGCGCCCCAAGCGGCGCCCATCAGGCCCAAGCGCGGGATGCCGAGCGTTTGCGCGAGTTTGGTCAGAGGCGAGAGCCACTCCGGCGCCGGGCCTCCTCCGTAAATGAGCAGCGCCGCCAACACGAGGTTGATGGCGTTCGCGGTGATCAGCATCGAGACGGGGGTCTTGCTGCTGCCGAGCGCGCGCTGAATCGTCGTCAGATGGAGCAGGAGGAAAATGGTGATGCTGCCGCCGATTTGCACGCGGAGGTACTCCGCGCCCAGGCGTGCGACCTCGCCCTTGGCGGCCATGACGTCGCGCATCAAGAACGTGCCGCCGAAGACACCGAGCAGCGCGAAGAGCGCGCCCAGCCCGAGCACCACGAGGAGCGACTGGTACGCCACCTTGCGCACCGCGGCGGCGTCGCCCGCGCCATGATGGCGACTCAGCACGGCGGCAGCGGCCACGCTGAGCCCGTAGCTCACGATGGTGCCCAAAGCGCCGAGTTGATCACAAATGCCGATGGCGCCGAGGGCGGGTGCGGCCTCCTCGGGTGGAAGCCGGGCGATCATGTAGGCGTCGACCAAGTTGAACGTGGTCTGCAGGCCCATGCCGACGGCCAAAGGCACGCCGAAGCGTGCCACTTCGGCGGCCAAGGGACCTTCGAGGATGCGTCGAGTCGACCGCTGACTCATCGTGTGCTGCGCGTCAGAAGAGGGCGGTTTGTTTGGTGTCCAAAGCCTTCCGCTGTTTGCGGGGGGCGCCCGCGCCGCTTTCGTCGGGGAGCCGCTCGAAGCAGACGATGGGTAGGCGACGGGCTTCGCGCAGAGGGGCCGAACGCTCGACGAAGCGGGCCGTCACGGGATCGTGGTAGCCGCTCGGAAGGTCCTCGGACGTGTAGTGGCGCGCGATACGGCTCATGAGCAGCTCTCGCACGTACTTTCCGACCAGAGACGCCAGCATGACCAAGGCGTCGCTGGCGTCGGCGTCACGCACGAACGAGACTTCGCCGAGCTCCGGAAAACGATAGGTGCTCGCCTTGCGGCCCTCCTCCAGCGTGACGTGCAGCCGTCCGGCGAGGGGCCCGAAGAAGCGCGGGTAGTCCGCGATGCCGCCCACCTTGCCGCAGACGCCGTGCACGTCCGCCCCAGCGCGCTCGCGGAGATGGAGCAGGAGCCTTTCCATGGCGTGCAGGTCTGCGGCGAAGCGATTGATGCCCGCGGCTTTCTGCTCGTTGAGGCGGTGGGTGCACAAGACCGACGAGCGCACGAGGCAGAGCTCGACGCCGCGTCCGCGGAGGTAGACCACGTGCTCGCGGACACGCGCGAGCAGCTCTTCGTCTGCCTGGAAGGATTCGCCGGTGGTGTTCCAGCACTGTGTTTCCGCTGCCGTAGTCGGGCACGGCTGACGAAGCGCGGGTGTCCCCTCGAGGCTCAGCTCTTCGAAGAGCTCGGCGGGGGACGAGTAAGGGGTTGGGGTGAGCGCCCGCGCCCACGCCTCCCCGAGCGAGTAGTCGTGGCAGGAGACGAGGCGCTTGGAGTCGTCGAGATCTTGGCGCAGCCGCTGCGGCAGCTTCCGGCCGAGGAGGCGCTTGCCACGCTCGTCGACCCGCGCGAGCACACCCGTAACGACGAGGGGGCCGAGCCGTGCGCCCAAGCCATTTTCGTCGATTCCGATGCGAAAAGCGGTCATTTCCTGAGGCTCCAGCGCCTGGGCGCTCGACGCGCAGCCGCGAGCGGCGGCTAGCATCGGTGAAGTTGCCGTGCTTGGCCAGCGCGCCGGAGGCAGGGAGCGTTCGGTTGCCTTAGCCACCCGATACGGGCGGAATGAAGGCGATGACGTCGCCACTCGCGAGCCGCGCATTGGCGTCGGTGAACTCTTCGTTTTTGGCGAGCCGCACGCCGTCCAAGCGCAAGAGTGGATACTTTTGGCACAGAAACACGACGAGCTCTCCCACCGAGTCGACTTCGTCCGCGACGTCCACGACCTCCGCGTCGTGGCCCACGAGGTCACGCAGCGCGGCAAAATAGAGAACCTGGACCTGTTTCATGAAAGAGAACGGACGCGTGCAAAAGGGGGACCGGAGGAGCGCTCGCGGCCGGACGGTTTCCGCGGACCGGACGTCAGGCTGCCGTCGCCGAAGCCAGAAACGTGGCGCCGCCGCTAAGCCAGAAGCTCCGTTTTATGGGCGGGAAAGCCAGCCGGAGGCCGCACGGCGTAAGAGAGCGCCAAGAGCTCCACGAGCACCAGGCGATAGATGAGATGGACGTGGTCGACGTTCACGCCGTCGTTGTGGGCGTCCAGCGTGGCGTCGATGTGCTCGTGCACGAAATTGAGCAAGCTGGGCTGCTCCATGCCGATGATGTCGTCACTGTCGAGCGCTTCCAACGGATCCGCTCTGCGCAGGTCTTCGTCGAGCGTGAGGAGCTCGACCGTCGCGTTGAACTCGACGTCGTCGACTTCGTCGATGGCGGCGCCGTGCGCCCGCTCGAAGGCGAGCCACACCGCCAGCGTCAGAAAGTAACCGAGCGCCAGCGCAGTTTCGTCCAGCGGCTCGTTCAGGGCACGCGTAATGCGCCCCGACATGGCCGGTTGCGTGCGCTCGAAGCGCTCGAATGCCTCGTCCAGCTCGGAGCGCACCTCGTCATCGTCGACCATCAATCGATCGCGCACTCGATCAATCGCGTGCGACGAGACTCTCGCGTACGCTGGCACCGGACGGATAGCCGACTGCCGCACCCACACGACTCTCGATCTAGCACGAGAGCTCCGCGAAGTTGACGTTGACAATCGTTACGTCGTTTCGGAGTCGTGGCGACGATGGTGCGAAGGTTCGGGCAGAGCGCTCTCTCTGCCCGAGTTGACTCATGTTTTTTCAGCGCGCTGAAAGCGACGAAGCGGTTGCTCGGGTCGAAATGGTCCGGAGATCCCGGCTGCGCAGCCACGTGGTCGACTGCCCCGATCTCACCAGCGAAAGCTGTCCCTTGGTTTCGAGCACCCGAAGTGTCGTTCCCTCCGCGATGGGGGGCCCCGAGGCGAGGCGGCCCTCTTCGTCCACTCGTCGTGCGTTGTGCGCCACGACTACGGCGATCGACTCGGTGGTGCGTTGTCGATGAGCGAGCCAGGCGCCGGTCGCCGTCGATGCCAACACGAGAGCGCCGACGCCGGCGAGCACGGCGCCTGTGAGGCGCCAAGCGCTCGCTGGTCGTTCGGGGGAGCCGCGGCGCGTCAGGGCAACGAGCGCGAGACCGAGCGTAGCCAGGAGCGACGCTGCGAGGGCAAGCGCGGCCCAAGCTTGCTCGGACAGGAGCGCCACCACGGCGGACGAAAGCGCAGGGCTTTCCGTGGAGGTCGAGGCCCCCGTCCTCGCTCGTTGTTTCTCCAGCTCCGCCCGCGCCGTCGTCAGCGCTTGCGCAGCAGAAGTGTCTCCGGGGCGGAGCGTCAGCGCCTCCGTGAAGCCAGCGACGGCGCGCCCGTAGTCGCCTGGCGCCGCCGTTTGGCTGCGTGCGCGACTGAGGTAGGCGACCCCGCGGTTGAAGCTGGCGTCCGGGTGCGTGACGCCCCGATCGGCGAGTAGCTCGAGCCGTGCGATGGCGTCCGAAGGGGCGCCTTGCTCGATCGCACGGACGGATGCGGCGAAGAGCTGGTCGACCGTTTCTGCGCCGGCTTGGGCCGTGGTGTCTGCGTTGCTCGGGGTGGGTGGCGGGCTCGCGTGGGAGCGAGGTGTGCCGACGAGCCAACAGGCCGCAAACAGCGCGACCACGACCGTGAGGCGATGTGTGTGCTTCACGAGGCGCCTCCGGCGCGTGAGCGCTTGGGTTTGCCCGTGACGAAGCCGAGGGCGAGCCGCTCGATCTCCGTGCCGAGTGTGTCCAGGTCTCCTTCTCCCGTGAAGCGGAGGGCCTCCAGCTCTGCGACGGCGCGTGCGATGCTTTCGCTCCTCGCCGAGTCGACCCCGGCTCGCCCGAGGCGCGCGGACAGCTCTTGCCGGAGAACGCCGCGGGCTTTGAGCCCGGTGCCTTGCTCGATGGCTTCGTACAGAGCGCGCTCGTAGTCTGCGGCGGCCTTGCCTCGATCGCCGTGCGCGTTGCGCCGCGCCTCCGCGAGCAGCGAGCGCACGCGCGCCGGGCCGCGGAGCTCGCGCCTTCGCGCGCGCTCGGCGAGCGCTCCGAACACACGCGCCAAGCCCGCCAAAACGGGTACGGCGAGGGGAAACGCTACGAGCGCCCACCAGAATGCGCGGTGATCGGTGAGAAGCTCGGCCGGAGGCTCCACCCGGGCGAGCGTGCGGCGTGGCTCGATGTAGGACGGCTCGTCGTCCTTCGGGACCGTGTCGGGTGCGTTCGAGTCGCCCTGGGGCGCGGCTCCTGGAGCGGGCTTCACCGTGACGCGACCGAGCGCCGCGCGGGCGACCTCGTAGCGCTTCTTGTCGGGATCGTAGAAGGGGAGTGTGAGCTCGCCGAGATTGACTGCGCCGGGCTCCGTGAGGCGGACGGTCCAACGAAAGACGCGCTCACCTCCAATCGCGGTGCCGCGTGGCTCGACCTCACCGCGCACGCTGGGCTCGAGCCAATCCACGCCGCGTTGCTCGGGGACCACCAGGTGGGACGGGACGTTGCCCGTGCCGCCGAGTCGGGCGGTGACGGCGAGCATGCCTCCCTGCTCGACGGTACGCGGCTCCACTTCGGCGCTGAGTGAAAAACTGCCCACGTCTCCGATCGTGTAGCCCGGAGGGCGTCCAGCGATGGGCGGCTCCACCACACTCACGATGAGTGGTTTGGCTTCAATCAAGTAGGCGCCGCTGGCTCCAGACGCCGGGTAGCCACGCCCCGTGAGCGCGACGCGCGCCCCGCTGATGGTGAGCTGCCCGGCGCGGAGGGGGACCAAGGCCACCTCGCGGAGCTTTGCGGCGAAAAACACCTGCTCCCCGATGGGAACGCGGTGGGGCACGATGTCGTCTGCGTCGGTCGGGAAGGAAAGAAAATCCGGCGCCGCAGGCTGCGCGGCGAAGCCGGCCGCATAGGGCCCGCGACCTCCGTACACGTAGACGCGCAGGGTGACTTGTTCACCGACGACGACCCGCAGCGGACTCGCCTCCTGGCGCAAGAACGCGATCGGGTTCGGCGCCTCGTCCACTCTGAGCTCCTCCGGCACGGCGGGCGCGAGAAGTGAGTCGTCGAACGGGCTGTCCGCCCAACCCGGCGGGCGCCTGAAGAAGTCGAACGGATCCAGCCCGAACGGTGACTGGGGACGCGTGCCTCTGGAGCGGGGAGCCGTGGGCGTGCTCCCCGCGGGGACTACCTCGACCTCGATGGATTCGCCCTTCACGGTGCGACCGCCCCATTGAAAGCTGCCTGGTCCGACGACGAGCTTTCCGACCTTGCGCGGCGTGACCGTCCAGGTCGCCGTGATGCCGCGCTGTCTGGTGAACGAGCGCCCGTCCGAAAACATGCGGAGCTCGCTCCGCACGCTGGGGCCGTTCACTTCTGCGTCCCCACGGAGATCGAGGCGTGGCCCCGTGGGGGAGTCTCCTTCACTCGCCAGTGCCGTCACCTGGACAACGAGATCTTGCCCGACCTCCACGCGCCGAGCGCTCACTTGGGTCGTCACCTTGGCGTCGTTCGCGGAGGTGGACGGGCCGCTCTGGGCGAACGCTACGCGAGCTGGTGGCAGGGCCAAGGCGCCCACGAACGCGAGCGTCAGCGCTGCTGCCAGGGCGCGACTCGTGCGAAAGCGCGCGGAGCGGCGCGCTAGGCTCACTTGTCCTCCATCACCGCGCGCCGCCGTCCGCGCCGCACGGAGCGCTCGGCGGCGTGCTCCTGGAAGGTGGGAGCCCGCTCGAGCTCGTCGAGCAGTCGATCGTCTTGTGACGCGCTCGGGCCTTGGTCGTGTGCTCCGGCGTCGGGCCGAGGACCGTCGCTCTTCGGTTCGTCGCCGTCCGAGCCTGCGCCCTGCTCCCCGGGCTTTTGCTCCTCGGGTTTTTTCGGTTCCGCGTTCGGATCCTTGCCCGGTTCGTCTTTCGGCTCGGAGGAGTCGTCCTTCGGCTCGTCCTTGCTCTGCTCTTGGTCCTCGTTGTTTGGATCCTGCGAGGAGTTTTGGTCCTGCTTTTGGTCGCCGTCCTGGTTCTGGTCTTGGGGCTCCGAGTCGGACTTTTGCTCCTGGTTCTGCTCTTCTTCTTTTTTCTTTTCTTCGATGCGGCGGAGCGCGATGGCGCGGTTGTGCGCGGCGCTTCGAGCGATGGCACCAGGCGACGGCTCTTTTTCGGACTGGGCTTCGGGCTTTGCGTCAGGCGCGGGCCTCGGCTCCGGACGAGCTGGCTCCAGCCGCAGAGAGGCGTCGTAGGCCTTCACGGCGCTTTCGTATTCGCCGCGCAAGAGCTCCAGGTTGCCTGCCAAGTAGTGCGCGTGGGCGCGGAGCTCGAGGGGCAGCGCTTCGTTCGAGCCCAGGGGCAGAACGAGTCGGAGCCCGCACTCGACGTGCTCGCGGCGCTCTGCCTCATTTTGCGCGTCCGCTTCGCTCGGCGTTCCAACACTCGGGCCCGGCCCCGACGCGTCGAACTTTTGTCCGAATCGTTCTCCCAGCGCGA
>JAEYVE010000052.1 GCA_023432025.1 Pseudomonadota bacterium | reverse complement strand
CTGCGCAAAAACGTGCTGGCAAAATGCTATGGCGGTGACATCAGCCGCAAACGCAAGCTATTGGAAAAGCAGAAAGCGGGCAAGAAGCGGATGAAGCAAATTGGTTCGGTCGAGGTGCCGCAAGAGGCGTTTCTGGCGGTGCTCAAGCTCGACGACGGCAAGTAGAGCCGCTATGTGCGGTGCATGACGGCTGGCACCTCTTCGGCGGAAGCCGCGCGAAACAAGCGCCTCGAAAAAATCAACGCCAGCGCCCCTCCGCACGGCCGCGTGAGCCACGTGGAGACCATTCCGTTCGGCAAGGCGCTCGTCATCGACCGCTACCGTTTGGACAACGGCCTGGACGTGCTGCTCGTGGTGGACAAGAGCGCGCCAGTCATTGCCTACCACACGTGGTTTCGCGTCGGCTCACGGCACGAAAAGCCCGGCAAGACGGGCCTGGCGCACCTGTTCGAACACCTCATGTTCAACGAGGTCGAGGGCCTCGAGGCGGGGGAGTTCGACCGCAAAATGGAAGAGGCCGGCGCCGAGAACAACGCCTCCACTTGGCTCGACTTCACGCAGTACCAAGAGGCCTTCCCCAAGGCTCAACTCAAGGTCGTCGTGGGGCTCGAGGCCGCGCGCATGTCGCGGCTCGTGCTGCGAGAGCCGCAGGTAACGAGCGAAAAAGAGGTGGTGGCCAACGAGCGTCGCTACCGCGTGGAGGACGACGTGGAGGGCGCGGTCGACGAGCTGCTCTGGAAGACCGCCTTCGAGAAGCACCCCTACCACTGGCCGACCATCGGCTGGATGGAGGACATTCAGGGCTTTACGACCGAGGACTGCAAGGCCTTCTACGAAACGTACTACTCGCCCAACAACGCCTCCCTCATCGTGGTCGGCGACGTGAACGAAGAGTCGCTGCTCTCGCTCGTCAGCAAGGCCTACGGCGAGCTGCCTTCGGCCCAGCTCCCCGTGGAGGACATTTACCCCGAGCCGCCGCAGCTCGCGGAGCGGCGCGTGGAGGTTCAAAAACCCACGCCCACCGAAAAGCTGGCCATCGGCTACAAGGGCCCCGCGCTCGGCGACTACGACCACACCATCGTCTCCGTGCTGGTGGACGTGCTCTTCGGAGGGCGCGCGAGCCGCATTCAGCAGCGCTTGGTGCGTGAGCTCGAGCTCGCGAGCGAGGTGCGCTCGCACGTGGGCCCGCACCGGGACCCAGCGCTCATCGAAATGTTCGTCTCCGCGCGCGAAGGTAAGCGCGCAGAGGAGGTGTTGTCCGTGATTGACGAAGAGCTCGACCGCGTCCAGCGCGAGCCGGTGTCCCAAGCAGAAATCGACCGCGCCTCTGCGCGCGTGGAGCTCGGCCTCTTGAGCAGCCTGGAAACCGCGGACGGCAAGGCCTCGACCATCGGCTTCTACGAAACGTTGCTGCGCGAACCGGCCGCGGCGTTCGACCGCCTGCGCATCATGCAGCGCGTGACCCCGGGAGACTTGCTGCGCGTCGCGCGCCGCTACCTCAGCCGCGACGCACGCACCCTCGTCGTCGTGCGTCCCTCGGGAGGTGTCGCTTGAGCTCCGCCGCTTTCCAGGCGAGCTCGCTCGCCGGCCTCTACGTCGAGGCGAGCCCAGCGCTTCCGCTGCTCGGCGTTTCGCTCTCTTTGAAGACGGGCTCTGCGCTCGATCCGGTCGGCAAGGAAGGCACGGCGCGCCTCATGGCGCGCCTGATCCGCCGCACCGGCGGCGGTCGCACCGCAGTAGAAACGGATCTGCTCCTGGACGCGCTGGGCGGCTCGCTCGGCGCCGAAGCGGCGTGCTCCACCCTCGGTCTTCACGGCGGCGTCATTTCGCGCGGCGCGGAGCGCTTCATGGACGCGCTCTCGGACGTCGTCCTCCGTCCGAGCTTTCGCGCGGACGAGTTCGAGCTCTTGGTGCGGGAAGCCGAAGGCGAGCTCGTGGAGGCGCTCGACAACGATCGCTCACTCGCGCGTCGGTGGTTTCGCCGCAAGCTGTTCGAAGGTCACCCCTACGGGCGTCCGCCCGGCGGCACGCCGTCGACCCTGCCAAGAGTCACGCTCGCCGACGTAGAAGCTCTCTATCGCCGGGTATTCGTCCGCTCGAACATCGTGCTCGGGCTCTCCGGAGATCTCGACGAAGCCCGAGCCGAGCGCTTCGCCGAGCACCTCACCGGCACGCTTCCCGAAGGCCCCCGCCCCGAGGACGACGTCCCCGAACCAGTGGGCCCGCGGGGGCGGCACCTCGTCATCGTGGACAAGCCGGAGCGCACGCAGACGCAAATTCTCATCGGCGGCTTGGGCACGCACCCCGAGGATCCGGACCACACGGCGCTTCACGTGGGCAACACCATCTTCGGCGGTACCTTCACCGCGCGCCTCTGCCAAGAAGTGCGCGCCAAGCGAGGCTGGTCGTACGGCGCAACGAGCAGCGTCGCTTTCGATCGGCAGCGCCACGCGTTCAGCCTTTGGACGTTCCCCAAGGCAGAAGACGCCGCTCCTTGCATCGAGCTCCAGCTCGGCATGCTGAAGACGCTGCGCGACCACGGCGTCACGAAAAAGGAGCTCGCCTGGGCCAAAAAGTACCTGGATCGCTCACACGCCTTCGCCATCGACACGGCCAGCAAGCGCGTGAGCCTCAAGGTGGACAGCGAGCTCTACGGTCTCCCCGCCGGCTACTACGAAAAGTACACGGAGCGGCTCAAGGCCGTCACGTTGGACGAGGTCAACGCCGCCGTACGTCGGCGCCTCTCGGACGAAAATCTGATCGTATCGGTCGTGTGCACGGAAAAGGAAATTGGCGCCGCGCTGCGCGCCAGCATTCCGGACTTGGCCAGCGTGGACGTCGTGCCCTTCGACCACAACGACTGAGGGTCTTCGGACGCGACGTCCTTGGACGTCCTCGAGTCGCGTGGCAGTCGTGCCCTTCGACCGCAATGGCCGAGAGCCAGCGTATTGCTTTCTCTCGACGCCGTCCGTCGAGGCGCGGTCGCTCCCGCGAGCCCGAAGTGAGCGGAACGAGCGCGGCTCCGCGCCCGTTCCACATTTTCCGCACTAGAAGGTTTCTATTGCTCGCTCAAGGCTCGGAGAACGTACCTCCCGCGGAGTCGCAAATCCCTCGATACAGCTCGACCTCGTCGTCTTCCCAGCCGTAGTAGAACTGCGCGCTCTGCATGCCGGACTCCCCGATCGTGCAGTAGACCGCGCCTTCGCGCGGGCACTCGTCGAGCTCGGTCCCGCCGCTTTCCTCACACTCGGTTGCATCGCGAATGGCGTCGATGGCCTCCGCCGAACCGCGATACTCCGCGCAGAACTCGCCGACACTACCGCAAGCGTACACCGAGTTTCCTCCGGGGCCCGTAGCGCCGCCGGAGCCGCTCGTGCTTCCTCCGCTGCTGGAGCTGCCGCCCGTGCTCGAGCCGCCGCCAGTGCCACTTGCATCGCCACCCGTACCGCTCGCGCTGCCGCCGCTGCCGCTCGCGCTGCCGCCGGTGCCGTCGCCACCTGAACCGTCCGCCGTGCCGCCGCTGCCGTCACCACAAGCGAGCACCGAGAACGAACACACGGCGGTCAACACACCCGAAAGCAAAGCATGCAGCGAACGAATTTTTGCCATGCGTCAAACTATCTCGCTCTCACGTCGTGGGGAAGACCGTTCGGCCGAGGGCGCGCCCTGCGACGAACGAGTCCGAGGACGAACGAACGCGACACGCCACGCCTCGGCGCCGTGTGTCGCGCGGATTTCGTTCACGCTCACTTCAGGACGTCGGGACGCGGCTCACAACGGAAGTCGACCCGGAGCTGAGCCTTGCCATCGCGCTGAATCGTGTCGCACGCAGAAGCGCACAAGACGATCGACGTCGGGTCGTCTTCGTCGTCGTAGTGCCACGCCAGATCCTCGTCACAATCCGGATCGTAGCTCAGGGTCCGGTCCGTCTTTCCGCTCGCGTAAATGACGTCGATCTTGTCCTTGTCGAACGAGCCCCCTTGCGGGTGCGCCGGGATCTCGACATCGCAAGAAACCGAATTTTCGCGAATGGCCGCGATGGCACGTGCAAACGCCGTCTTGGTCGCGCCCGGGTTGTCGGTGTCGATGAGCTCTGCGGCCGTCGTGTCTCCCGCCGCCGCAATTTGATCGAGCGAAGCCAGTGCGTTGGGCGGCGCGCACCAAAATTCGCCGTCGTTCACTTCGGCGCCGGCGTCGTTGCAGCCCTGTGCCGTCCACCCCGCGGGCAAGCTCGTCGGCGGCGTGGTCGGGTTCTTCACCCCAATCACGTAGGTGCGGATGCCGTCCTCGGTGAAAGCCTCTTCGACGGCGTCCGCAATCGGCTCGATGGCGTTGTTGCTACAGCTTTGGGGGACGCCGTCCGTCACGAGCACCAGCGCCACCTGCGCGTCGCCATTGGCTGCTTTTTGCGCCCGGAGGTACTCGAGCGTGCCGTTGACGACGGCGAGCGTCGGTGTGTCGCCGCGCCAGTTGCCACCCGCGAGCGACGCCCCCACCTCGGCCTCGTAGTCGTCCAGCGCGCCTCCGAAGTCCGTGGAGGGCAGCGCAGTCATCGGGACGAGTGGCTCGGAGTAGCTCGCATCCTCGCATTTTTGGCTCTGCGCCGGGAAGAACGTGAGCGACGCGTAGACGTTGTTCGAGTCTTCGTCCTCGAAGAACGCCGTCGTGGCCTCGACCACGGGCATCCACTTCTTCACTGGGTCGTGCCACCAGCGTGGAGGATCGAGCTTGCCCATGCTGCCCGAAACGTCGAACGCGAAACCCAAGTAGATCGGCGCCAACTTCGCGTCGCTCTGCGACGACTCACACACCGACCCTTTGCCCCCCGTCCCCGAGTCACCGGCCAGGCCCTGCCCTCCTCCGAAGTTTCCGAGCAAGCCGCCGCTGCCTCCTCCCGTGCCTTTGCCAGCGCCGCTCCCCTTGCTGCCGGTGCCGTTGCCCGTGCTCCCCGACCCCGACAAGTTTCCGTCATCGGAAACATCGCTGTTGTCGCCACACGCTGCCGCGATGAGCGCAGCCAAGGGGACGGCCCAAAGCAGTTGGCGCCTCAAGGCGCGTGAGCGTCGGCCTCGGGTCTGCGTTTCATCGAGTCGGCAGGTTTCCATTGTAAACGTGAGGATAGGCGGGTCGTTCCGATATACGGAACCCTTCTCCTCATGGCGGAACACACTTCTGTAGGACAACAGGCGCACACCGCGCCTTTTCTCGCTGAACCGCCACCCCTAACAATCCCCTATATCCCTCTGCCGGCCCCCAGCGGAGGGCGCGCGTCAGGCAAGATCGAGCAAGCCCGTCAACGCTTCGCCAACCTGGGCGCCTCGAGCAGCCAAAGCGCTGCGAGCGTTCGGTATTTCGGCAGCGCCGTGTACCGAAGCGGTGAGATGGACATAGAGCTTGAGCTTGGGCTCGGTCCCGCTGGGTCGCAGAAATACGAGTCCGCCGTCTCCGAGCTCGAGGGCGACGAGATCCTGTGAGCCCAAGTACACGGGCCGCTCTTCGGCGCCGAGCAGATAGTCCACCACCCGCGTGACGGGCAGGCCCGCGAGGGCCCGCGGTGGCCGAGCTCGCAGCTGGGCCAGCGCCGAACGCATGCGCTCGCCGGCGTGGGGGCCCGCCAAACGCACGCTCTGGGGCGCGCTCACCCACAAGCCGTGACGCACGAAGAGCTCCGAGAGACGGGACTCGAGCGTTCGGCCACGACGAGCCAAGGCGCGCGCCCGCTCGACGACCAAACGCGCGGCGGAGACTCCGTCCTTGTCGGCCACCAGCTCCGGAAGAACCGCGTAACCCAGCGCTTCCTCGTATGCGAACACGAAGCGCTCCTCTGCCGAAAGGTGCTCGGACACGCGGCAAAGCCACTTGAAGCCGGTGAGCGTGCGCGCCACACGCGCGCCACGCGCACGAGCGACGGCCTCGACGAACGGCGAGGAGACCACGCTCGCCGCGATGACCGGCACGAAGCCCCTCTCGTTCACGGCGGGCAGGGCGTCGAGCAGCGCATCGGCGAGCAACACGCCGAGCTCGTCTCCGCTCAGCATGCGGAAGGTTCGCGCGTCGTCCGGCCCAGGCACGCACACGGCGAGGCGATCGGCGTCCGGATCATTGGCGAGAGCGAGCTCACAGCGGTGCTCTCGGGCGAGCGCCACGACTTCGTCGACGACGCCTGGCTCCTCGGGATTGGGAAACGGCGTCGTCGGGAAGGTGCCGTCCGGCGCTGCTTGGCTCGCCACGACTCGCAGGTCCACCGCAAAACCGAGCACGCGGCGCACGGCGCCGAGCCCAACGCCGTGAAGCGGCGTATACGCCACGCGGAGCGGCGAAGGCGCGTCCTGCTCGTCGGTCGACTCGGCGTCCACGGTGCGCGCCGTCGCCACGGCCGCCGTCACTCGCGCAAAGTAGTCGTCGACGATGTCTGCCTCGATGGCCGTCACGTGAGCGCGGCTTCGTGGAACGCTCGCGGCCGGGGGCGCTTGGGCCATGAGCGCGGCGATGCGAGCGTCCCAAGGGGCGACGATCTGCACGCCGCGGTCGTCGTACACTTTGTAACCGCTGTCTCCACGCGGGTTGTGACTGGCGGTGACGACCACTGCCGCCGCGGCGTGGAGCGCACGGCACGCGAAGGCGACGAGCGGCGTGGGGCACGGCTCTTCGAAGAGCCGCACGGAGACGCCCGCTCCAGCGAGCACTTCCGCCGTTTCCTCTGCAAAGCGAGCGCTGTCGGGACGTGCGTCGTAGCCCACCACTACGGGCCGGCGCCCGAGCCCTTCTTCCGAAAGAAAACGCGCCAGGCCCCACGCAACGCGCGTCACGACGGCGCGATTCATGCGCGCAGGCCCGGCGCCCACGGCGCCACGCAGTCCGGCTGTGCCAAAGGTCAGCTCGGGCTCGAAACACGCCACGAGCGCTGCTTCGTCGCGGGAGGTCAGGAGCCGCTCGAGCTCGCGGCGCGTCTCCTCGTCCGGATCGCCGCTGAGCCAAAGACGCGCGCGCTCTTCGAGGGGCAAAAACTCCGCCATGCCTCCGCATCATGCCACGCCACGCGCTTGCGAGCGCGCGCTCGCGACGCTCCATCGAAGCGCGCGTGCACGAGCGGGGCGCGACGAACACCGAAACGAGCGCTCCACAGCGCCTACGGCATCGGGGTGCCGACGGCAGAGCACGCGACGGCCGCCCATGGTCGCCGCTGGTCCGCTGGGCTTCGCGTCCACTCCGGCGTCACGAACGCGGCGCGACAAGAAGGAGCGCGGACCCCGCCTGCGTGGTCACCGCGACGCGCCGTGTTCACGCCATGCGTTCGAGCAAACCCGTGTCGTAGGCGCCAGCCTGAAACTCGACGTTTTCGAGGACGCGGGACAGGAGCGAGAGATTGGTGTTTTTGGGGCCCAACTTGCCCTGGAGCACCACCTCCGTCTGGCGGAGCGCCTGCGCGAGGCGCAGGAGAGCCTCTGCCCGCGTCGGGGCGTGCGCGCAGATTTTGGCGAGCAAGGGGTCGTAGTAGGGCGTGACCTCGCTGCCCGTCTCCACGCCGGCGTCGACACGAATGCCCTCCCCCTCGGGGAGAACCAAACGCTCGAGGGTGCCCGGCTGCGGAATGAAGCCTTTTTGGGGATCTTCTGCGTACAAACGGGCTTCGACGGCGTGGCCGACGCTCACGGCCGTTCGCACCTCGGGACCGAGCGACTCGCCCGCCGCGATGCGGAGCTGCCACTCGACGAGGTCGAGCCCCGTGCAAAGCTCCGTGACGGGGTGCTCCACCTGCAGGCGCGCGTTCACTTCCAAGAAGTAGGCTTGGCCCTGAGCGTCCACGACGGTTTCGACCGTGGCCGCACCGACGTACTTGGCCGCCTCGAGCAAGCGACGAGCACGCTCGAACAACGCCGCACGCCAGAGCCCTCCGATGAACGCCGCCGGAGAGGGGCTCTCTTCGACGACCTTCTGGTGGCGCCGCTGCACGCTGCACTCGCGCTCTCCGAGCACGACGATGTTGCCCTGCATGTCCGCGAGCAGCTGCACCTCGATGTGCCGAGGCTGCGCCAAATACTTTTCGACGTAGATGCGATCGTCCCCGAAGGCGGCCGTGGCGCGCGCCCGACACTGCTCCACCGCGCGGTCGAGCTCCTCCGGGCCGGCCACGCGCACCATGCCGATGCCGCCGCCGCCCGCCGCCGCCTTGAGCAAGACGGGGTACCCAATGCGCTGCGCTTCTTCGGAGAGGTCCCCACCGGCGAGCTCGCTGCTCCCCGGCGGCGGCTCGAAGCCCAAGCTTTGCGCGAGCCGACGTGCTTGCACCTTGTCTCCGAGCAAGGCGAGCGCATCCGGACTCGGCCCCACGAACGTCACCCCTGCACCGGCGACCGCGCGTGCAAAGCTGGGGCTTTCGCTGAGGAGGCCGTAGCCGGGATGGACCGCGTCCGCGCCGGACCGCCGCACGGCGGCGACGATCGCGTCGATGTTCAAGTAGCTCTGCTGCACGGGCGCGGGCCCGAGCGGCACCGCTTCGTCGGCGGCGCGCACGTGCAGGGCGTTTTCGTCCGCCTCGGAGTGAACCGCAACCGTTGCAATACCGAGGCGCCGGCACGTGCGGGCGATGCGGCATGCGATTTCCCCTCGGTTGGCGATGAGCACCTTTCGGAACATGCGATCGAAGACGGGCTCCTTTCGAGACAGCATAACGACAACGCCGCACGTGGGGGCATTTTTCGTGAAAGCATGGCGCGCCACGGCGGGTGCAGCTGACCCAGCGCGGGAGCGGACGCGCTTTGCCTGTCTCGGTCTCCCCCCACTCGTTTTTCCTGCGCGAGCGAGCAATTCGAACGAACCAGGCTCGTTTTTCGGCGCGCGGGCGGAGGCGCTCGGCCCCTGGCGCGCGGGCGCGCAGCGACGAACCCGCGTCGATCCGGGCGCGCGGGCGCTCAGCGACGAACCAGTTTCTTTTCCGGGATGGTGTTCATGGCCAGCTGACCGCAGGCCGCCGACACGTCGTCGCCGCGCCGCGTACGCACGAAGCAGCTGTACCCCTGCGAGCTGAGGCGCTCGCGGAACGACGCCACGCGCGCATCGCTCGGCGATTGCAGCTCGGAGGCCTCGATGCCGTTCATGGGGATGAGGTTCACCTTCACGCGCAGCGGGCGCAGCAGCTTCGCCAAGCGATCGGCGTGCGCGTCCGAGTCGTTCACCCCGGAGATGAGCGTGTATTCGATCGTGATGCGGCGTCGCTGCGGCAGCGGGTAGTCCCGCAGCGCGGCCATGAGCTCCGCGATGGGGTAACGCTTGTTCATCGGCAAAATGCGGCTGCGCGTCTCGTCATCCGGCGCGTGGAGCGAAATGGCGAGCCCCACCTTACCCTCGAAATCCTCGCCCAAACGCCGAATGCCGGGCACGAGCCCCACCGTGCTCACCGTGATGCGGCGCGGGCTCATGCCGCCGCCCTCGGGATGCGTCAAAAGGCGAATGGCGCGCGCCGTTTCGTCGTAGTGATGAAGCGGCTCGCCCATGCCCATGAACACCAGGTTCTTCAGATCCTCGTTGGGCCGCAAATAGCGGCGCGAGAGCAGCACCTGGTAAACGACCTCTGCGGCGCCCAAGCCGCGAAACAATCCCGCCTGCCCGCTCGCGCAAAACACGCATCCCATGGCGCAGCCGAACTGCGTGGAAATGCAGAGCGTCACGCGGTCCCGCGCTTCTTCGTTCTCTTCTTCGTCGTCGGGCGCCGCGTCCGCATCCGCGTCCTCCGTAGCGACCACACGCCGCCCGTCGCCGTCGAGCCGCGTCATGGGGATGAGCACACACTCGACGCGCGCGCCGTGCGCGAGCTCGAGCACCAACTTGCGCGTGCCGTCCTTGGCCTCGTGCACGTGCGCGACGTGACCTGGCTCTGCGAGCCCCTCCGCGGCCAAGCTCTCCCGGAGCGACTTGGACAAGTCGGTCATTTCCGCCGGGTCGAGCACGCCGCGGCCGTGGATCCAGCGAAACACTTGTCCCGCGCGGAAGGGGCGCTCCCCCGCGTGCGCGAGACACGACTTCCATTCGTCGGGCAGGCGCGCCACCGGGTGCAACTCGAGTGGCGCGCGTCCGCGCGAGATCGTCGCATCGAGCGACAGCGCTTGACTCCCCGTCTCCGAGCTCACAGGCCGCGCTCCTTGGCTTCTCGCCAGTAGTCTTCCATCTCTTCCAGCGACACGCCGGGGACGGGTTTACCTTCACGGCGTGGCCAGTCGCCGTGCTCGCCGCGCACGCGCTTTTCCACGTGCTCGAAGCGGCGCCTGAAGCGGTCGTTCGTTTTGCGCAGCGCGAGCTCCGCGTCGAGCCCTTGGTGGCGCGCAAAGTTGACGAGCGCGAACATCAAGTCACCGAGCTCGTGCTCGATGCGCGACGTGTCGCCGCCTTCCACGGCTTCGTCGAGCTCGCGGACTTCTTCGTCGACCTTTTCGCGCGAGCCTCTTCCGTCGGGCCAATCGAAGCCGACCTTTGCCGCGCGGTCGCTCAGCTTCTGCGCGCCGAGCAAGGCGGGGAGCGAACGCGGGACGTTGTCCAAAAGCGGGCGCCGCTTTTTTTCTTCGAGCTTGATGGCTTCCCAGTTCCGAAGGACGGCCTCGGCGTTTTCGGCGCTGGTGTCGCCGAAAACGTGCGGGTGACGGCGCACCAGCTTTTCGACGATGTCGTGCACCACGTCGTCTGGACCGAAGCCGTAACTCTTGCGCGCGAGCTCCGCCAAAAAGACGACCTGCAAAGCCAAGTCGCCCAGCTCCTCGCGCAGAGCCTTGGGGTCGTTCGCCTCGATGGCGTCGATGACCTCACACGCCTCTTCGATGACGTACTGGCGCAGCGACATGGGATCTTGCTCTCGATCCCAAGGGCAGCCGTCGGGCGCCAAGAGGCGCTGCATGAGGCGCACCAGCGCCGAAAACGTCTGACCGCGTTGCTCTTCGAGCGGAAGCGGCTCGGGCACGTCGAAGGGCTGTCCCATGGCGGGCGTCGCTTAGCACGTGGAGCCGTCCTCGGCAGCACGCCGCGGGCGAAGGCATCAGAACAAGTAGCGCTCGCCCGAGTCACACAAGACGGTGACGACGTTTCCGCCGCGGAGCCCCGCGGCCACTTCCGCGGCGGCGTGCACGTTGGCGCCCGACGAAGGACCGACGAGCAGGCCTGCTTCCCGAGCCAAGCGGCGTGCCATTTTTTCCGCCGCGACGTCCGACACCTCGACCACGGCGTCGATGGACTTTCGATCCAAAATGCCCGGCACGAAGCCGGCGCCGAGACCTTGAATGCCATGCGGTCCAGGAGCCTTGCCGCTGAGCACGGCGCTGTTGGCGGGCTCGACGGCGACGACGCGCACGCCCGTGCCCAGACGCTGCTTCAGCACTTGCCCCACGCCGGTCAGGGTACCGCCGGTGCCGACACCAGCGACGAACGCGTCGATGGCACCTCCGGTCTGCTCGAGGATTTCGAGCGCCGTACCCTCGGCGTGGCTCTGCGGGTTGGCCGCGTTTTCGAACTGACTCGGCATGAACGCGTTGTTGGTGCTGGCGAGGAGCGCGCGCGCTCGCTCGACGGCTCCCGACATGCCCAAGTGCGCCGGCGTCAGCACGATTTCCGCGCCGTAGGCGCGCAGGATGTAACGACGCTCGAGGCTCATGTCCTCGGGCATGACGAGCATGCAACGATGCCCGCGCACCGCGGCGATCATGGCCAAGCTGATGCCGGTGTTGCCGCTCGTGGCCTCGATGATGGTGCTGTTCGGCGGCAAACGCCCCGCGCGCTCTGCGTCCAAAATCATGGCCAGCGCCGGGCGATCCTTCACGCTGCCCGCCGGGTTCTTGAACTCACACTTCGCCCAAATCGTGGCGCCGCCCTCGGGGCTGAGGCGCCCCAGGCGTACGAGCGGGGTACCGGCGATCAGCCCGAGCGCGTCGTCCGCGACCATGAGGCCCGACTCGGTACGTTTGCCATTGCCCGCGACGCCTACACCACCCAATCGACCACGCTCGTCCGTCATTTCGATGCCAAGCGTAACACGCCGGGGCACGACAACTGAACGGTCTTCCCGTATTTCGAGGCCCAGCCGCACAAAGGATGTCCACGCGCCGCTCGAGTCTCCGCGCTCGCGCGCACTCGCGGGCTCTGGCCCCTTGCGCTACTCGGAAAGGGGGAGGACGGTGACGCGCGCGCCGTCCGCCAAGAGCACCGTACCGGCGTCGTAACTCGGAGCACGCACCGAGGCGATGGCGAACGCGCCGCTCACGCTCTTCACCGCGCCAACCGGAGCTCCCTCCGCAGCACCGTCCGCGCTTTCCACGTGGAGCGCGGCGCCCACCTGCGGCGCGTCGTGATCCGCCCAAACGAGCCGCACCAGGCGACGCTTCACCTTGCCGCGCATGTCCTGCATGCACACGACCTCTTGACCGAGGTAGCACCCCTTGCCCCAGTCGATGGCGCGCCGTTCGAGGCCTGCCTCATGTGGGTTGTCGGAGCCGTCGTAGTCCACCCCGAAGCGAGGCAAGCCGAGGCGAATGCGCGCGGGCTCCCACTCGGACTCCGTGGCCACGTAGGCGCCTCGGGCGCGGAGAGCGTCCAAACACGCGGGAAGAGCGGCGCGCGACACGGCCATCAGGGCGCCCCCTGCGGGCGTCCAATCGAGGCGCACCGCCGCGAGCGCACCTTCCCACGAGCGACCGAGCTCGAAGGCACGAGGCCCGTGCAGGGCGAGCCAGGCCACCTCGGAGCTCGCGTTGGCGAGCTCCGCGTCCTCCATGACCAGGTAGCGATCCAACGTGGTAGCGACGGCTTCAGCTGCGCCCTCCGGCGTGGCGACCCAGAGCTCGTCGCCCGACGACGCAACGTGCAGCTCCGCGTCCACCTTGCCTTGTTTGGTGAGCAAGAAGCCCCACGCGCCGCGTTCGCGGCTGACGGCGGTGACGCCACACGTCACGACGCCATTCAACCAGGTGGCGCGATCCGCTCCGGAAACGCGCAACGTGCCCCACTGCGGGCTGAGCACGACCGCGCTCTCGGCGACGGCAAGTTCGAGGGGACTCCGTTCGTTGTCTCGGGGGCTCATGGAAGGATCCGCGACTCGTCTTCGACGAGGACGTACATGGCCGCCTCCCGCAACTTGACGAGCTTTTCGCTACCGTCCGACGAAAGTACCCCCAAGTCGAGCCCCGTGCGCGAGTTCGTGTTGACGACGCTCTGCAGCTCGAGCGCGTCCAGCGTCTTGAGCGACTTGCCTTGCACCGACACGAACTTGGAGCCCACCCGGAGCCCCGCGCGCCCCGCGGGCGAGTCTTCGATGATGCGGCTGATGCGCGCGACTCCGTCGCCCATGAGCTGGTAGTCGAAACCGAGGCCGATCACGGGTTGCGCCGGACGCACGTCGAGCACCACGTGCGCGCCGCTGTCGCAGTCCAGCTCCACGGGCGCCGTCCCCGCTTGCGCGTGGATGTTGACGATTTTTTCGGAGCAGATGGGGTAGTCGTTGATCGCGTCGGCGTCCCAAACCTCGACCACGATGCTCTTGCCGCGCGGAATTCTGTAGTTCGCGCGCTTTTGGTTGGGCCAGGTGGGAGCGCGCGTGTTGGCTTGAATGGGCGTGACGAGCAGCTCGCGTCCGTCGACGAGCACCTTGGCGAACGCGTCCGGAGCGTCGTTCGACTTCTTCCAGTTACGGCCGTCACGAGTTTTCAGCGGAATGGTCGCGCCTTGAAACGCGACATAGAGCAGGTCCGACGCAGGGGCGGGATCAGGCTCGTACGCTTCTGGCGCAGGACGAACCGGAGTCTTCAGCTCGGGGTAGAAGGCCGCGCAGCCAACCAACGCCCAGCAGACGGCTCCAACGAAAACGCGCGATCCGAACGAGGGGCTCATGGGTGCCATTCAGGGGTACAGACCTACACCTAGACCAGAAAAGTAGAGTCTGGGGGTTTTCTACCTTGTCGTCGAGCAGCGCGCACCCTCCCCCGGGACGCTTTTTCTTGGCTCCGTCGCCGATCTCGGCCAGCGGGGGTTTGCGTCAATCAGCGCGCCCCTTCGGCGGAGGCGCCTTCCGACTCTTCCGCCGCGACCCCACAGACCGTCGCAATCTCGTCTCGGTACGCATGCCAGTGCCCGAGCACGTCCTGCATCGCCAGAACCACTCGGGCGCGCCAGGTCTCCGGTGTGTGGTCAAGCACGACTCGCCACGCTGCCTGTCGGTGCAAACCTTCTACGCTTCTGTGCGCCTTGACCAGCGCTAGGGCCTCCAGAGCGAGGCCGTAGTGCAGCACGAGTGGATGTCGCTCGAGCGGCGGCGCGGGACGTCGCGGAGCGGCTCCGTCGAGCTCTCCCCGTTCCCAAGCCGTGCCCTCGAGGAAAAGCGTGGTCACAGCCGCCGCCGTCGCCCACCCCTCCGCCAGCGTCCAATGGTCCAGAGCCGCGCGATAGCGCTGCGCCGCGGGCAGGAGCACGACGTTGTAAAACCGCTCGAGGCTCATGCCCAGCCCGGCGGGGTAGAGCAAGAACAACTCGGGGTGGGGCCGACCCGCAACCAGACCGCCTGTCTCCTCTTCGTAAATGTTCTCGACGAGCTCGCGTCTGACCTCGGCGATCGGACACTGCACGTAGGCGCGCGCCACCAGGACCGGAAAGTCTCTCACGTAGGTGCCGTACTCCTGCTCCAGGTGGAGATGGAGGAGCTCACGTGCCACCTTTCCTTCTTCGAAGTGCGGCCACGCCCAATGGCGCTTTCGTTCCATGACGGTGAGCAGCGCTTCTCGAAAGTCGTCCCGATTCATGACCCCTCATCCTTCGGCTCCGGCGCCCGCGCCGCAACTTTCGGCGCCCCGGTGCAGGCTGAGCACTTCGATTGTATCGTTCAGTAACGGTTGATGAAAAACACGCGCGGTCCGCAAAGGCCGCGCTAAAATCTAACGACCTGCCCCAAGGCGAAAGAACCCCGATATCATGATGGGAAGAATCTTCGCGTTCATCGGAAACCGACCCGATCTCGGCGCAGAGCTCTTGTGTGTGCAGCCCGAGGTCGTCTCGGTTCGCCGCGAGGAGCATCCGCTGGGCTGGGGCATCGGCTTGTTCCAAACCGGAGAAATTCTGCTTCGTCGTCGACCGACGGACGAACGCAGCGTCGTCGATCTGACGGAAGCCGTCCGCGCCACCCGCACCACCACGCTGATCGGTCACGTACGCACCCCGACCAGCGGAGAGCTGCGCACGGAGAACGTTCAGCCCTTTCGTCATGGCGGCTGGCTCTTCGCGTCCAGCTCGAGCGTGCCCGGCTTCGACGGACTGGGCGCACGCCTGCTGGATGCTCTGCCGCCGTTCCTCCGCAACAACGTGCGCGGTGAAACGGACTCCGAGGCGCTCTTCTACGTGTTTCTGTCGTTCTTGCACGACGCAGGCGCGCTGCGTGAAAACGGGGTACGCGCCGATCAGGCGCGCGCCGCTCTCCGCGGCGCCATCGCGCTCGTCGATCGCTTCGCCGCCGAAGAGGGTCACGGCAAGAGCGACGGCGACTTGTTCGTTTCGAACGGCGAGCTGCTCGTCGTCGCTCATCGCAGCGGCTCCCTCGGCATGCGCACCTTTCGCGGACGCGCCGAGGTCGAGTCCGTGCTCGGAGAAGAGGTCAGCAGCGTCCCCAGTATGGATAGCACTCGCTTCACGCTGCTTCTTTCGGGGCTCGAACCGCTCCCCATGGGGTGGGAGCGCCTGCCGGAGCGCGTGTGCGTGAGCGCGGATCCGACGCACGCCCCGCAGATCGAAGCGCTGTGACGCAGCTCCTCGCGATGCCGCTCTTCGTTTCGACCAGGTGGAGTGTGTCGGCCGCGCTGCTCACGCTGGCGACGGCGTGCGCGAGCACGCCTCGCTTTGCGACGCTCGCGCGGCCACCGGCCGAGCCTCGACGCGCGCCCGGCGTCGCGCTCGATTTGCGCTTCGCCGCCCCGACGGCCACGGAGCCGCGCGCTTTGGTCCTCACGCCCCCCGTCGACGCACGCGAGGCGCGGCGCACGGTCGAGCTCTTCCTCGATGCGGTGGTTCGCGAGGATGTCACGGCGGTCACGCGTCTCTTGGCGCCCGGCGCGGTGCAGCAGCTGGGTACGAACGGCGAAACTCGCAGCGCCGCCGACTATTGGCAGCGGAGACTGGCGCGTCTCGACTACGGAGCCGTGCGCGGCGAAGCGCTCTATCGTCCCGAGCACGTGCGCGTCGTTCGCGCAAACGGTGAAGGCGCGCCGGGGCCGAAGCTCGAGCCTCGTGAGCTAGCCATTACGTTGCCGCTCGTCACGACGCACGCCGGAAAGGTGCGCCTTTTTGGCCCCGAGCTCACCTTCGTGGTCAGCGAAACGGAAGGCGGCCCCACGCTGTCTCGCATCATCGAGGACTTTCAGGTCCTCTAGAGCCGCGCATCACCGCTCACGCGCGGGCTGGCTTCCAGCGGGCCGAGACCGAGACGAGACCGAGACGACCGCGGGTCACGAGCCAGCTCACGCCGAGCGGCGGTCACATTCCGCGCAAAATGGTGAAGCTGTCGCCCTCGGGGACCAGCTCCAGGCGATTGTCCGCCACTTGGCGGCGCCAGACTTCGCCCTGCGGCGATGGCACCTTGTAACTGGCGCTGTACGTGTAATCGACCCAGATGACGTCGCCCGGGCCAGCGCTCACGTCGCGATAGCGAATTTCGTAGCGAATGGCCGTGGTGTCACCGAACTTGGTCTGCAGATACTCGCGCAAACCTGCGTAGTCGATGTCGTCCGTCGCGTCGATGTTGCCGCCGTCCTCGTAGTAGGCCGGGTTGGCCATTTTGAGCAGGAGCGCCACGTTTCGCCGCTCGACCGCGTGACGGTACTCCTCACAGAACTCGACGATGCGACGATTCTCCGCGGACTCGACGATGTCCGTATTGGGGATGTACTGCGTTTTGCAGCCACCGAGGACCGACGCAGACAAAGCGAGCGAAACGAGAAGCATCGGCGTCCGCGCTGCGGCGGCCGGCCAGCAACGGAAAGACCAGCTGAGGAAAGACGGGGCACGCATGGAACTTCTTCTCCGGCGGAGCGAGGGCTTGGACGCGGGGAACGCCCGAGCGGCTCGATGTATTCCGCCGGTCACACCCTGCCAAAGGAGCCCACGTTCGGCAAGGAAGCGCGTAGCACCATCGAGCGGCGCACAGCTGGGTCACGCCATCCGCCTGTGCTTCTTGGCACCAAACGCTCGGGACGGCCGAGCGCACCAGCGGCGGGGTTTCCACCGCGGCTTACGAGTTCCAGGTGGCTCAGCGGGACGCTCAGCGGCGGGGAAGCCGCTTGACCAACTCCGCCACGATATCCGCATCGCTCACCCCATCTGCGTCGGCGCGGTAGCTGCGCACCAGACGGTGACGTAGCGCCGGCAAGGCGAGCGCCAAGACGTCGTCCACGTCCGCAGCTGCCTCACCGCGCACCGCTGCACGAGCCTTGGCGGCCAGCACCAACGAGCGGCTGCCGCGCGGCCCTGCGCCGAAGCGCACGTACTTGCGCACCACCTCGGGAGCCTCGCTGGACTCGGGGCGGGAGGCGCGTGCCAGGCGCACCGCGAGCTGGACGGCTTCCTCCGTGACGGGGATGCGCGGCACCAGGTCTTGGAGCAAGCGCACCTCTTCGGCTTCCACGACGGCTTCGAGACGTGTGGTGTCGCCCGACGTGGTGCGACGCGCAATTTCGAGCTCCTCCGACTCCGACGGGTAGCCGACGTGAACCTCGAGCAGAAAGCGATCCAGCTGCGCCTCGGGCAGCGGGTACGTGCCCTCTTGCTCGATGGGGTTGCGCGTCGCGAACACCTGGAAGGGGTTGGGCAGCTGGTGAGTCGTGCCACCCACGGTGACGTGACCTTCCTGCATGGCCTGCAACAAAGCGGCCTGGGTCTTGGGCGGCGTGCGATTGATTTCGTCGGCAAGCACCAAGTTTTCGAAAATGGGGCCGCGCATGAACTGCACCTCGCGCCGCAGCCCGCGCTCGTGCTCCACCTCGTGCAACACGTCCGTTCCCGTGATGTCGGCGGGCAAGAGATCCGGCGTGAACTGAACGCGTCCAAACGAGAGACCGAGCGCCTCGGCGACGCTGGACACGAGCAATGTTTTGGCGAGTCCCGGTACGCCCACGAGCAGAGCGTGCCCGCGCGCCAGCAAGGTAACGAGCATCAGGCGCACGACGTCCGACTGACCCACGACGATGCGCGCGAGCTGCGTTTCGAGCCGCATGCAGGCGTCGTGACAACGTTCGAGCTTTCGTAGATCGGCGCTTTCGGTCGCTGAAGCAGGCACGAGGGGAAGCTACAGCAAACCCACGCCGATGGAGGGGTGCTTTTCGCAGATCGATAAGGACTCCCCTCCCGCCCGCCGCGCGGGGTCACGGTCCCCCGGCGAGCCCAGCGGGAGAGCGCCCTCTCCAGACTTGCCCCCATCCACGGAGCGTGTATTCGGCGACCCATGAACCGGAGCGACTGGACCCCCTCGAGCCCGGCGCGAGGCGTCTCGGCGCTCGTGGCGCCTGGGAGCCTGGTCGCCCCAACGGACGTGGCCACGAGCACCGAGTCTCGCGAGGTGCGTCCGCCGCCGGGGCCTGCGCGCGGACTGGTTCCGGTGCCCGCTTGGGCCGTGGTGGCGCTGGCGAGCGCACTCGTCGTGGGGACCCTGGCCTACCTGGTGCTTCGCTCGCGCCGAGGAAAAAAGTCGTGAAGCTCTCCCTTCGCCGCTTCATCGCGGTGCTGCTCTTCGGCGTCTTGGTGTACGGGGTGTTCGTGGCCGTGTCGGGCTACCGAGCACTCGGGAGCGCGCTCGGCAGCTACCACTGGCTCGCTTTCGGCGCCGCGCTCGCACTGTCGAGCCTGAACTACCTGCTGCGCTTTGCGAAATGGGAGTACTACCTCGCGCGGCTCCAGGTGCGCGGCGTCCCCAAGTGGGACAGCTTCCTCGTGTTCTTGTCGGGCTTTTCCCTCACGGTGACGCCGGGCAAGGTCGGTGAGGTGTTCAAGAGCGCCGTCTTGCACGAGACGCACGGCGTGGCCATGGCCCGCACGGCGCCGATCGTCATCGCCGAGCGGCTCACGGACGTCATCGCCATCGTGGTGCTCATCGTGGCGGGGAGCGCCGGCTTTCAGGGCGGACTGCCGTGGGCGGCGGCGGGCGCGTTCTGCGTGACGCTCGGCGTGATCTGCATCGCTTGGCGGGCTCCGCTCGACTGGCTCGTGCACTTCATGGAGCGGCGCCCTGGCGCGCTCGAGCGCCTCGCTCCGAAGGCCCGTCAAGCGGTGGACAGCTTGCGTGTGCTGGCGAGCCCGAGCGCTCTGCTTTGGCCTTCGTTCCTTTCGGTCGTGGGCTGGGGTCTCGAGGGGTTCTCCCTCTGGCTCATCATCGGGGGCTTCGACTTCCAAGTCCCGGTGATGCTCGCGGTGTTCTTTTACGCCACGGCGACGCTCGCGGGCGCGCTCATCCCCGTGCCGGGTGGTCTGGGCGTGGCGGAGACCCTGCTCTTGTCCCAGCTCGTGCAGCTGGGCGGCACCCCGGAGGCCGTGGCCACCGGCTCGATGCTCATGATCCGCTTCTCGACGCTGTGGTGGGCGGTGCTGGTCGGCTTCACCGCGCTGGCGCTCCTGCGCAGGCGGTTTCCTTCCCTCTTGCGCGAGTCCAAAGGCGAGCTCGCTTCGCGCGCCGTCTCGAGTTAGCCCTGCCCTGACTCCGAAAGTGCCAAGAGCGCCTCGTACGCGCGACGGAGATCTTCGGGAAACGGCGTCTCGAAGCGCAGTGTTTCGCCGCTCACCGGGTGAACGAAGCCGAGCACGGCCGCGTGCAGCGCCTGACGTCCGAGTCCGGCGGCGACTCCACGCAGCTCCGACGGCGCGCGATTGCCGCCATAGAGCTCGTCCGCCAGGATGGGTGTGCCCATTTGTTCGCTCAGGTGGACGCGAATTTGGTGCGTGCGCCCCGTCTCCAAGCGACACTCGACGAGCGCAGCACGACCCGCCGCCAAGCTGGCGAGCACCTGCACGTGCGTCACCGCGCGTCGTCCTTCCCTCACC
>JAEYVE010000030.1 GCA_023432025.1 Pseudomonadota bacterium | reverse complement strand
CTCATTCGCCGGAGCGCACGTCGAACGCGGAAGGGTCACGCGGGTTAGCCGGCGACCGCTCGTGTAAGCGCCTCCGTCGCAGTAGCGGATCGTCTGGGGAGCGCGCTCAATCGAAGGGCGCATTCGTCTTCCGGCGCGAGCGTCCCATTCCTCGCGTTGGCATGGGGCGGGGCGCTCATATTTCGTGGCGCCCGCGCAGTATTCTGCCACTCACTGAACGAGGAGGGACGTCGGGCCGCGATCGACGTCGAACGCGCGCGCCAAGTAGAACCGGCTCCACGCGCTGCTTGCGCGTTCGAGCGGCTTGGGCGCGGGCGAAAACGCGGGCTTGTCCGGGCTCAAGCACGTGAGCGCCACGAACGGATCCACACGGCGCGCGCGCCGCAACGTCCCCGACTTCGATTGGAAGCCGGTCGGCTCCAAGCAACGCTCGTCGATGGTCCGAAGAAAGTCGCGAGCTTCCGGCACCATGGATTGATCAGCGCCGAGGTGACGCTCGTCCATCGCCGCCTGACGGTCTTTTTGGATGATGAGCTCGAGGTGCAGGTGCGGCTCGATGTTGTCGCCCCGGGCGTTACCGGTCTTGCCGACCTTCCCGACGGGTTCTGCCTTCTGCACCCGCACCCAGCGCCCCTCGGGGAGCTCGGACTCGGCGAGGTGCGCATAAAAGAACGACGCGTGCGGCTGTCCGGTGCGAGCAAGCTCGTCCGGCACGGGACACACGACGCGCACCCAACGCCCGAACGAGCGGCTGTTTCCAGAGATGGCGCGGCCCTCGCAAGCCGCAAAGACCGGCGTACCCAGAGGCGCCAAGAGGTCGATGCCGTTGTGCTCGCCGTGGAAGCGCGGGGCGCGAAAGCTGCCCTTGCCGCTCTCGTCCACGCGCACGCCGTGATCCACGGGCAGCACGTAGGACCAGGGGCCTTTGCGCAATAGAGGCGGCGGCGCCTCCGCCTTGGACTTGGAGAGACTCGGCGCTCGCGGCGGCAACGCCCCCGCCGAACTGGGCTCACCGCCACCCCCGGGGCCGTCGCCGGTCGAAATGAGCTGACATGCAACGGTCGCCAGCACGACGCTGACGAAGGTCACGATACGTCGCAAACCGAATGCTCCCGTCACCATTCTTCCCAAACGCCGCAGACGCCGCCCAGTGAGCCAGCGTTGAAGCCGGAGCCACCCACGAAAGGTAGCCGCGCCACGCGCTGCCCCCCGCGACAACACCTCGAATAGACCGAGATCGGTCACATCCTGAGCGAGACTTCGCGAGGCCTTCGCGAGCTCCTGGCGAGGCGACGAACGAACGGCCGAGACGATCATGCGTCGTCGTGCCTTGTCATGAGCCAGCGCATTCGGAAAACTTTTTGGCAGGATGATGCGCTCCCTTTCTGGCCGGATTTTCACGATTGCGACGGCGGCGTCGCTCGTTGCCTGCGGCGCGTCATCGCGCCCCGCGCCCCAAGCGCGCGAAGCAGACGGCTCGCCCCCGCAAGCGCGCGAAGCAGACGGCCCCACCCAGACGCCCCCGGTCGCTTCGACCGCGGGTGACGAAACGAAGCGCCCCGTCCCTCCCGCGACAGACGTCGAGCCCCAAGCGCCCGAAGCACCTTCACCCCCGGAGAGCGAGGAAGCAGCTCGAACGCCGTTTCCCCCCCGCCCCATCGCTCCTCCAGAGCCGAAAACTGCGCAACCCAACGATGGGCAGTGGGAGCCCGTTCCCGAAGCCGGAAGCGTCGGGGGCAAAGCCGTCCTCTACCGGACCACGTTGCACCCGAACCCCGCTCAGAAGTGGGTGTACCTGGTCTTGGTCGCCATCGACCTCCGGCGAACCGAGCTGCATCTCGTCGCCGGAACCGAGGAACCCGCCAACGCTGCCATTGCCAAAGAAGTGCGCGGGGGACGTGTGCCGCTCGAAGCCCAGCCGCATCTCGCTGCCGTCTTCAACGGCGGCTTCAAGGCGAGTCACGGTCGCTACGGCATGCGCCTGGGTCCTCACTTGTTCGTGCCGCCGCGGCCCGACGCGTGCACCATCGTTCTACGGGCGCCCAGCCGCGTGGACATCGGAACGTTCGACCGACTGACGATTGGAGACGACGAAAGCTTCCGACAAACGCCGCCGTGCCTCGTCGAAGAGGGCACGCTTCATCCTCTGCTCGAAGGAAACAAGACCACGAAGAAGTGGGGCGGCGCAGAAGACGGCCGCAAGGACGTCCGCAGAACTGCGCTCGCCATCGACCCGAGCGGCGACACGCTCTATTTCGCCTTCGGCGACTGGATCACCCCGAACGAGCTTGGCCGCACGCTGCAAAAGGCGGGCGTAGCTGCCGCCGCGGAGCTCGACATCAACTGGTCGTTTACGCGGTTTCTCTTTTTTGCGCCCGCGGAGGACGGCTCCGGGCTCGAGGTCAGCACAACGCTCGTGGACCAGATTGAGCACAGGAAAAAAGGCTACGTACAGAAATCCGAACCACGCGACTTCTTCTACCTGACCCGCAAGGCGGAAAAGTAAACGGGTAGGCCCTCGTCACGCGACCCACCCCGCGCCGCTCTCTCTGCCCCACGAATTTCTTTGACGGCGTGGCGTGAGCGCGAGATATTGGTCGGCCTGGTTCGAATGACTCAAACGGTACGCATTTCCAAGCGCAACCACCTTGCCCCGAAGGGGCAGGCCGGCTGGGCTATGCGTTCCGCAGTTTCGCACCTCTGAACGAACGCAAAAGCAAACCCAGCCCGCCTTCGTGAATGCGGTGCCAGGGTTGCAAGAGTCGTTCGACAGGCCACCCTGGAGCCGTTCCCGAGGCGTACGAAGCGATTTTTCGCTTCACTCGATCGGAACGTCCGTCATGGCCCCGTCGTCTTCGACACCGTTCGCCCCGGAGACCCCACCCACACAAGACGCGTCCCCGCACGCACCCGAGAGCGTGTGGACACGCGAGTACCTGCGCGTGCTCGCCGTGCAGGCTCTGTTTGGGCTGTCTTTTTCGGCCTTCCTGATGCTGCCGAAGTTCCTGCACGTGGAGCTTCACGCGAGCGCGACGGAAATTGGCTGGGTCACGGCGGGAGCACTCGCCGTGGGAGCTTTCGCGGCGCCCTTCGCCGGTCCCGTTTCGTCGCGCTTTGCGCCGCGTACGTTGCTGCTCTCGGGCATCCTTGGCTCGGCGTTCGCCTCCATCGCATACTTGTTCGTCGATAGCGCGGGGCCGCTGCTTTATTTGCTCCGCTTCGTCCAAGGGCTCACGTACTTCATCGTCTTCAATACGACGGCCACGATGGTCGCGGACCGTGTGCCCCCAGCCCGCTTGAGCCAAGCCATTGGCTATTTGGGGCTCAGCATGCTGGCGACCAATGCGCTCGCGCCGGCCGTGACGGAGCCTCTCGCTGATTGGATCGGTTGGGGCCCTGCCTTTGCTTCGGCAGGAGTGGTGGCGCTCGTGGCGGTTCCCTTGGCGCGTGCGCTCCAGGGAGAGCGGGCCGTGGCCACGTCCGTCGACCGGATTTCGGGCTTGGACGTGGGCGCGCCGCGCCTCCTGGCCGCCTACTTCACGTCGGGCGTGGTCGGCGTGGGGCTTGGGACGCTCTTCACCTTCACGCAGCCGTTTGCGCTGTCGCTCGGCGCGAAGCGCCTCGGCGATTTCTTCTTCGGGTACGTGGGCGCTGCAGTGGTCATGCGACTGCTCTTGGTCAAGCTCGTGGATCGCGTGGGACCTGGACGTATCGCGCTCGGCGCGCTCGGACTGTACGGCGTCGTCGTACTGTCCGCCTCACACCTCACGCCGGCGCTGCTCGGGCTTCTCGGCGCGGGGTTGGGCGTGGCGCACGGGCTCATTTATCCGGCGCTCACGGCGTTCACGTTGGCGGACGTGGGGTCGGACAAGCGTGGAGCGGTGATGGGCTGGTTCACGGGCGCCTATCACGTGGGCTTTTCGCTGAGTGTGCTCTGCTTGGGGCCACTCGCGGACGCCACCGGGTTTCGTCCGGTGTTCCTCATCGCTGGACTCATCGTGATGAGCGCTTTGTGGCCGCTCGGTCGCGCGGTGCTCGGGGTGCGCTCCCGACGGGCGCTCTCGACGTAGCGCGGGAGCGGACGCACGGGGACGCGCCGCGCCGCCCCAAGAAGCAACGAACGAAAACGGAGAGTGACCTTCGGTCACTCTCCGTTTTCTCGAGGCACTGGTTTTCGCGAGGGCGCAGCCTCGAGCGCGCGTTACTCGAAGGTGCGCACCTGGACTGCTTCGATGCGCTCTCCGCCCGCTTGGATGTCGCTCACCACGACGACCTGGTCGCCGGGCAGGAGGCGATTGCGCTCACGGAGCGTTTGCATGGCCTTCTGCAAGGTGACCTCGGGGTTGGCGTCCGAGAAGTCGAGCATGAGCGGCACCACCGAGCGCACCATCCACAGCTTTCTGCGCACGTCCTCCTCGGAGGTAAAGCAGTAGATGATGGCCGTCTTGGGACGGAAGGACGCGACCGCCTCCGCCAGATGGCCGCGGCGGCTCGCCACCACGATGGCGTGAGAGCCGAGCGAGTCCGCCAGCTTGCACGCGGTGCGCGCCAAGTTTTCGCGCACCTCGTGGATCTGCCGCTCCAGGTGGAAGCCGATGCTCGGCTCCTTTTCCATGCGGCGGGCGATGCTGTCCATGACCTGGACGCAGCGCACCGGGTGCGCGCCCGCGCCGGTCTCGCCGCTGAGCATGATGGCGTCCGCGCCTTCGAACACGGCGTTGGCGACGTCGCTCACCTCCGCGCGCGTGGGCATGGGGTTTTGAATCATGGACTCGAGCAGGTGCGTCGCGACGATGACGGGCTTTCCGGCCAGCGCGCAGGCGCGCACCATTTGGCGCTGCACGATGGGCAGATCCCGAATCGGGATTTCCACGCCCAAGTCGCCGCGCGCGACCATGATGCCGTCGGCGACCTCGAGGATTTTTTCGAAGTTGTCGACGCCCTCTTGGTTCTCGATTTTGGCGTAGATGCGCGTCTTCTTACCGGCGGCCTCGATGATCTTGCGACACTCGAGCACGTCCTCCGGCGAACGCACGAACGAGAGCGCGATGAAGTCGAAGTCGTGCGACAGGCCGAACTCGATGTCCTTGCGGTCCTTCTCCGTGATGCTGGGCAGGTTCACGCGGATGCCCGGCAAGTTCACGTGACGGCGCGAGCCGATCTTGCCACCGTCGAGCACCTTGCAGCGCAGCTTGGGGCCTTCGATCTCGAGCACCTCGAGGTTGATGATGCCGTTGTCGACGGTGACGCGGTCACCGACGCGCAGGTCCTTCACGAGGTCCTGATAGTTGACGAGGACGCTTTGCTCCTCGGGGTCCACGTCCGGGCTCACGGTGAGCGTGATGCGCTCGCCCACCTCGAGGTGGAGCGGCTGCTCGCGCTCGCCGGTGCGAATTTCGGGACCTTGGGTATCCAAGAGGAGCGCAATGGGGTGGTTGAGCACCTCGTTCAGCTTCTTCACCGTGCGGATGAAGTTGCCGTGCGACTCGTGGTTGCCGTGAGAAAAGTTGAAACGGGCGATGTTCATGCCCGCGTTCGCCATGGCACGCAGCGTTTCCTCGCTGGCGCATGCTGGCCCCAGCGTGCAAACGATTTTGGTGTGGCGAAAGTCACGGCGAGTCTGTTGTTCCGTCATGCGGGTGTGCCTCGAAGCTGTTAGCTACCGCGCCTTTAGCATCAGAGCGGCAACCCGAAAAAGGGTCAGTTTCGAGAGGATGCCCGGCGTGGGTCACCGGAGCTCACGAAAAAGGGGCCAACGGGTGGTAAGTGTCCCGCTTCCACGAACGATGACGCGTCTTTGACGCGTACCGTCATCTGGGGCGACAATTCGCCGCGCCTTACCGCCGCTTCCCGGAAAATGACGCCCCGACTCCTCCACGGGCCCTCACG
>JAEYVE010000299.1 GCA_023432025.1 Pseudomonadota bacterium | reverse complement strand
CTCAGGGCGCTTCCGCGCGGCCCACGAAGGGGTTGTGCAGCACGATGGTGGCCGCCCGGCTCGGGCCGACGCTCACCAAGTAACATGGCACCCCGGCGCCCTCTTCGATGTAACGCACGTAGCGACGCGCAGTGAGAGGGAGCTGCTCGAGAACGCGCGCAGATTCGAGGTTCTCCGTCCAGCCGTCGAGCTCCTCGTAGACGGGCACGGCCTTCTCGGGCTGATCCAGGAGATCGATCGGCAAATCCGTGACACGGCCTTGCGGCGTATCGTAGGCCACGCACACCTTGATCTTGGGCAGCCCCGTGAGCACGTCCATTTTCGTGAGCGCGAGACCGTCGATGCCGTTCACGCGCGCCGAGTAACGCAACGCCGGCAAGTCCACCCAGCCCGTGCGCCGCGGGCGGCGCGTGACCGAGCCAAACTCGTCTCCGACTTCACGCAGGTGACGACCCACGTCGTCCGTCAGCTCGGTCGGGAACGGACCGCCGCCCACGCGTGTGCAGTAGGCCTTGGTAATGCCGAGCACCGTGCTGATTCGATTCGGGCCGATGCCCGAGCCGATGGCTGCGCCACCAGCGACGGCGGAGCTCGACGTCACGTACGGGTAGGTGCCGTGATCCACGTCCAGCAGGGTGCCCTGAGCGCCCTCGAGCATCACGCGCTTGCCGGCCTTGATGGCGTCGTCCACGACGACCGAAGCGTTGCCCAAGATGGGAACCAGACGCTCCGCGAACGGACGCAGGTAGTCCACGATGTCGCTGACGGACGGAACCTTCCCGCCCAGAGCCTCGATGACCGGCGTCCACGCCACGAGCGCCGTAGCCACGCGCTTGCCCAAGAGGTCCAGGTCTCGCAGCTCACCGGCGCGCACGCCGGTGCGACGCACCTTGTCCTCGTAACAGGGCCCGATGCCCTTCTTCGTCGTGCCGATCGCCTTGTCTTTGGCGCTCGTCTCGCGAAGCCCGTCGATTTCCAGGTGGTACGGCAGAATCAGGTGCGCTCGTTCGCTGAGGAGCAACCTCTGCTCGAGGTTCTCGTGACCACGCCGCTTGAGCTCGTCGATTTCTCCGACGAGGACCTCGGGGTCGACGACCATGCCCTGGCCGAGCACGCACTTCGTAGCCGAACGCAGAATGCCGCTCGGCAGAAGACGCACCACGAGCTTGTCGTTGCCCACGACGAGGGTGTGTCCCGCGTTCGGGCCGCCCGCGTAGCGCACGACCATTTCGGCAAACTCGGTGTAAATGTCGACGATTTTGCCTTTACCTTCGTCGCCCCACTGGGCGCCGACGACGACGACTGCGGACATGTTGGCTCGTTTTCGCTCGAGGTTTGGGCAGGCTGGGCCAGCGCGTCGCAACCGACGCAAGCAGTCCTCAGCCAGCGAGGATCTTGGATGAAAGCTGGCGGAGCTCGACCTCACCGAGGCTCACCTCGCTGAGACCTTGGTCTCCGGCGGCCTCCCCTGTCGGGGCGGCACGACCCAGCGATGTGACACGAGTGAGCCGCGCACGTTCTGGCGCGGTCAGCCAAGCGACGTGGGAGTAGCGCCACGAGCGCGCATAGTCGAGGGGACTTTCGTCCGGCCCCACCGCGCAGGCGATTTTAGCGGCGCGCAGCGCCGCCAGTGTCGCCTCCACCGCCCCGTTTTCCGCTCCGGTCACCACGAGAACGCGCGGCTCCGGGTTTTCCGGCATGGCCGCCCCGAGGGCCCAGCGCAAATTGTCGATTTGGACGGCGAAGCCGGCCGCGGGCCGCTCCGCGCCGAAACGTCCAAAGAGCGAGTCGTACCGACCGCCCGCACCCACGGCCTGGCCGGGGCCCTCCGCGAGCACCTGGAACAAGGGCCCGGTGTAGTACTGGAAGGAGCGGGTCTCGCCGAGATCCACCACCATGTCGGGCGCAAGCTGGGCCACCTCCGCAGCACGAAAGAGCCGCTCCACCTCGAGCACCAAAGGCCACGCGGCGGTGTCTCCGAGCGTTTTCTTCGCTTCCCGAAAGACCGACTCGCCGCCAGAGAGCTCGAGCAGCGCCGAGAGCGCCGAGACGAGCGCGCGCGGCAGACGCGCGGCTTCCGCGCGGCGCACCAACTCGGCGCCGTCCTTCAGGGTCAACGATTCGAGCAGCTCTTGGCGCGCTTCTGCCGGCACGTCCGCGAGCAGCTCCCCGGCGATGCGACCGTGTCCCAGGTCCAACACGAAATCCTGGAGCCCCGCCGAGCGCACGGCGTCCGTCGCCGCGCGCAACACCTCGAGATCTCCGTCCGGGCCGCCGCGACCGACCAACTCGATGCCGGCCTGCACGACCTGTTGGTGGTGCCTGGCGCGCTCGTGGCGCCTCCGAAGCACCGAACCGCTGTAGGAAAGCCGAAGCGGACCGGGCTCGTCTTTGAGGCGGGTGGCCACCAGACGCGCCACCTGCGGCGTCATGTCGGGACGAAGCGCGACCACCTCTCCCGTTTCCGGCTCCACGAAGCGAAGCACGCTGTTGGGCTCGATGTGTCCGAGCCCCTGCTCCAACACGTCCGCGTACTCGAACACCGGCAGGACCACCTGCTGGAAGCCGTGGAGCTCGAACGTGCGCAGAACCTGCCGCGAAAGACGGAGCTGCTCCTCGGCCTCCTGCGGCAAGAGATCCCGCATGCCCGAAGGAAGCGGGTGGGACAACGCACCGAGCGCACCGCCCCGGGGCAGCCCACTCGAAGTCACCTGGTCCATCGGAGGAATGCTGGCTCGGCTCAAGGCGGGCGGAGCTTATCAAAAGGTGCCTTCGAGTCACGCTCCGTAGCGCGCGCCCGACCACGAGATCTCTCGAGAGGCCCCGCCCGCCGACAAAGCAGGCATTCGACGCCGCAGCGCGCGCCCTTTTGCATGACCGGAGCGCGGGTGTATGGCTGTGCGCCATGACGAACTCGCCATCGGAAGCACGGCCCGCGTCCAGCCACGCCCCACAAAGCGCAGATCTCGCCGTCGACGTTCGTGAAAAGGGCGCCCCGCGCGACGGGCAGCCCCAGGTCATGAACCGCCGCCTTTTCATGCAGCTCGTGGTCACCGAGGCGGCGGAACCCACGGAACAGCTCGCGACGCGTGTGGGCGAGTCCGTCGTGCGCCGAGGCGCACGAGTCGTCGTCTACGAAGACGTGAATCATCCGCACAGCGTCGCGGTGCTCAGCTGGAGCGAGGACCCTGCCGCGTTCGTGGAGTCCGTACGGCCTGGCCTGCTCGATCCCAGCTTGGGGCGCCTCGAAATCCGCGATTCGCTGACCATGCTCGGTCGCACGTACTCCACGGGTTACGAGTCGGATCTCGAGTACTGGCTCTTGCGGCGCCCGATTGAGACGGTGCTGAACCCGGAGTGGCCTTGGGCGGTGTGGTACCCACTTCGCCGCAGCGGCGCGTTCGAGGCGCTCGAGCCGCGCGAAAAGGGCGCCATCCTGCGCGAGCACGCCGACATCGGCAAGGCGTACGGCGCGGCGAACCTGGCACACGACGTGCGCCTCGCTTGTCACGGGCTCGACGCCAACGACAACGAGTTCGTCATCGGGCTCATCGGCGCCGAGCTCCACCCGCTCTCGCACGTCGTGCAGCGCATGCGCAGCACCCGTCAAACCTCCCAGTACATCGCCCAAATGGGGCCGTTCTTCGTGGGGCGCGCCGCGTTCCGTCACGGTGGCTGAGGGGCGGGTGCCCAGAACGAACGACATGCTCGCCATCGCCTTCGACTTGGACGGTACCTTGATCGATTCGCGCCGGGACATCGCCGGCGCAATCGCGCACATGCTCGACGTCGCCGGCCGTCCGCCGCTCAGCGAAGAAACCATCTTGGGATTCGTCGGAGACGGAGCGCGTCACTTGGTTGCCTCCGTGCTGGGGCTACCGTCCGATTCGCCGAACGTCGACGCGCACCTCGCTGTCTTCATCGAGCACTACACCGCGCATCCCGTCGCGCGTACCACGTTGATGCCGGGGGCGCGCGAAGTGCTCGAAGAGCTTTCCGAGTTCCCACTCGCCCTCTGCACCAACAAGGCGCGGCGCACGACGGACGCCGTGCTCGCCGGCCTCCACCTGACTCGGCATTTTCGCGTCGTGGTGGCGGGAGACGACACCGCTCACCGCAAGCCGCACCCCGAGCCGCTCGAGCGCGTGGCGGGCGAGCTCGGCGTTTCGCCCACTTCGCTCGTCATGGTGGGCGACGGTCCGCAGGACGTCGAATGCGGCTACGCCGTCGGCGCCTACACCGTCGGCCTCGAGGGCGGCATTTTGCCTCTCGAACGCCTCTTGGCCGCTCGTCCCCAGAGCCTCCTCGCCTCCCTCCACGAGCTTCCCGCACTCGTCCGAAAGCTCGCCGCGAACCTCCACGGGTAGCGGCGTTTTCTTGGGGCAGCAGAGCCCGCCAACGCGCGGTGCTCCCGCACTACGAAAACGAAAAGCGCCTCACGCGATGAGCGCGTGATACGCCGACGTGAGCTCCGCAAAGCTCCGCACCAAGCGACCGCGCTCCTCCGGAGTCGCGTGCGGAAAGCGGTCGGGGTGCGACTGCGCCGCGAGGCGCCGAAACGCTTGCTTCACGTCTCCGAGTGACGCGTCGGGCGCGAGCCCGAGCACACGCCAAGGTCCCTCCACGACCGCACGCCTGCGAGCGCTTGCTTCGCTGCGCGCTCGCGCTCGCGCGCGACCATGCAAGAACTCACGCGCCTCGAGCGGCTCCGGACGCGCCGCATCCATCGGCTCCGGCCGCGGCACACGAAAGCGCACCAGGCAGTCCTCCAGCGTGAAGAGCGGCTCCAGGCGGCGGCGCTGCTGCTCGTGGAGCGCACGCGCCACGTCCTCGGCGCTCACCAGGCGGCGCTCCAGAAGCCAGCGCCCCGTGAGCACGGAGCTCGCCCCGACCTCGCGAGTCAGACGCGAAAACGCGCTCGCGTCGAGGACACCGAGCTCCACGAGGAGCTCGCCCAAGCGCGGCGCCGCTTCCGACGTCTCCACGACGGTGACCAGCCCACGCGCCAAACGCACGCGATGGGCGCGACCGGACGAAGTCCCCACGGTCTCGATGAGCTCGAGCACCCCGCTGGCGCGCGCACGGTGAAGGGTACCGAGCAGGTCGCCCAAGGTCGTACCTCGCAGACGTCCCGGCAGTTGCATGGTTGTGGCGCTATCAAGCCCGCGCGCGTTGGGCCAAATTCGCTGCGGCTCAGGGGGAAGAGCCGTTCGACGACGGGCCCTGCAAGACGGCCACGGGCGCCTCGACCTCGCGAGACGCCGAGCTGCAGTCGTCGCCCTCCGCGGTAGCGGCAGCGCAAACGACCGCGCGCGCTCGGACGCGCAGCGTGCCAGTGTTCTCTTCCCGGGCATAGAGCGGCAGGGCAACGCTCACTTCTCGAGCGCCTTCTTCCGGGATGCTGGCCGCCACACGCGACCGGAGTGGGGGCGCGAAATCGGGCGCCGCGACCACGAGCGCGTCCGCCCAGCGCAAACGAACATCGGCGCGCGCGCGCAAACGCAAATGGCAAACGAGGCGCCCCTGCCCTGCGCGCGTCGGGCACGCGAGCTCGATCCCGAACGGCGGCTCCGCGGCGTGAGCTACGGCGGCGTCCCCGAGCGGCGTCGCCAAAACGCTCCACGCCACCCACACCCCCGGAACTACCCAGCGGAGGCGACCGAAGCTCCACGAACGACACCCGATCGAAGCGTTCACCCCGCGTGGCACGACAAGCACTCTCTCGCGCCACCCCGCCTTCCTGCAAGCTCACGCACTGTCGTACGCGGCCGAGCCGTGCAACGATGAGCGCTGAATCCTCGGCGCATGACGTACTCTGGCACCCTACCGTCTCGCTTCGGACGCCGTCTCCCTCGAGCGCTCTCTGCAGCGCTCCCCGCCCTGCTCTTCGGCGCCTGCGGCTCGGAGGACGCGCCGCCCTCCCCCGCCCCCGGCGCCCCGGAAGAGTGCGTCCCCGAGCCAACGACGCTGCGTAACCTCGACGACTTTCTCCTCTGCTGTCCGCCGGGGTTCGAATCACTCCGCGCTCCTCGAGGTGGCCTGCCCACCTGCGCTCCGAGTCCGGAAAACGGCGCAGGCGGAGCGGGAGGAGCGTCTCCGTCGCCGGCGGGCGCCGCGGGAGCATTGCCCACGACGCCCTCTCCGTGGCTCGTCATCTCTCACCCGTTCAGACCGGCGTGGTCGGATAGCAGAACGGTCTGCCTCCACATGACGTCCACGGGCGACGCGGTGTCCGGGGAGCTCGCCGTGTTCACGCGTTCGGGCGATGCCGAATGCAACATCGTCGATCCGACGCCGAGCCGTACGTTCGTGGCGACCGAGGGCGCCACGGCCTACGTGTGCCTCCCACCCAAAGGCGGCGCCCTGACGAGCCCCGGCCCTTCGGGCGAGCTCGCGATCGCGTTTCGCTTTACGGAGGGCCGCGCCGACGCGCTGCGCGTCGATGCGGTCGACGTCAACGTCACCCGCTGCGAGCCCTGAAAGAAAAGGTCAGGCGCGCACGCGTCTACGCGAAGCGCCCGTCGAGCTTGGTGAGCTGACTCGTGAAGCCTGCCTCTTGCATCTTGGCGACCTCGCCGCTGTGCATGACGCCGAGCGTGACCACCATACGAACCCGGTCCCCTTCGGCGAACAAATCCACGTCGATGTCACTCTCGTAGGCCGCAACGTCCGGCAGAAAGTCGATGACGTTCCTGACCACGAGGCGCTCACGGGGCTCGAGCTCGACGAAGCGAGCGCTCACAGCGTGGGACGGAGGCCGTCCCCCTTCCTTCATGGCAGCCACGACTTCGGGAGTATCTGCGATCATTTCGTAGCGAAGCGCCCCTCCGACGCGCGCATCCAGCTCCTGCACCTCGACTCGAAACCCCTGGGGACCCCACCACGACTCGAAGCCCTCCTTCGTGGTCCACAGGTCCCACACCTCCTCGAGACTCGCCCGGTAGGTGCGCTCGACGACGATGCGCTTCGCGCTTTGCGATCCTTCGCGACTCATTTTCTTCGATTCCTCTCGCTGGCGACCTTCGCTCGCCGTCTGTTTTGGAGCGCGCTCTCGAACCGATCGAGCCGCGCGTCCCACAAAATTCGGTACTGCGCGAGCCATTCATCCATCTCCTGGAATGGCTCCGGCCGAAGCGAATAAAGCCGTCTTTGACCCTCGGGGCGCATCGAGACGAAGCCCGACTCGTGGAGGATTCTGAGATGTCGAGACACACCGGACTGATGGATGCCCACCTCGGCGACCACGTCCCCCACCGGGTGCTCCCCCGTCCGCAAGACCTCGACGATGCGGCGGCGCATCGGATCCGCCAAGGCTTCGAAGGCGACGCCTAATTGCATGATCACGCATATACACGTCTGTGCATATTCAGATCAAGCCCCTCGCGTCGTCCCCCGGTGGAGGGTGGTCCTCGACGCTCCGGCTCAGACCTGAAAGAGCACGGGCTCGAACTCGCGGTGCGGCCCTCGCCAGCGTAAGAGCGAGGTCTGCGGCTCGCCATCGACGTCGTACTCGATGAGCGCGTAAGTGAGCCCGTTTTCCTGGCCCAGGTGCTGCAAGTCGAGGTTGATCATGCGCACCCAACTGCCGGTGTTCACGTACAACTTGCCGCCCTCGATGACGCGCACGCGCGGCGCGTGAGAGTGCCCCAGAATGAGCGTGTGTACGCCACGCAGCCGTCGGAGCGTGCGCACCGCGGCGGTGTCCAAATCGGCGATGGCGATGATTTCGTTCTTGAGCACGGTGGGTATGGCGAACAAGCGCGCCCAAAAGCCACGCACCGTCTGCATGCGGTACCGTAAGAAATGAACGCTCGTGCGCGTCCAGAACCAGAGCGTGAAGCGGAAATCGAAGAGCAGGCTGCTCAGCAAGAAGCGCCGGAACGGCATCACGCGATCGATGTGACTCCTTCGCCGCTTGGCCGGGTAGAGCACCTCCATGCACCAGCGGCTGCCCCACGGGAGATCGAGCACGGGATCGCCGCGCCGAGAGCGCACCAAGAGGCGCTTCAAGTCGAAGCGGTGAATGGCCTCGAACTGGTGCCCGTGACGAATCTGAATGCCCTCGGGCAGAGAGTACGCCTCGCTCGTGGTGATGAAGCTGACGCGGCCGCTCCGCTCGGGATCCACGTAACGGCAGAACACGCGCTGCGCCGCTGGCAGGTACATCTCCGGATCGTGATTGCCGGGAATGTACGTGATGCGCTTGCCGGGCCTCTCCAGAAAACGCCTGAGCGCCGAGACCACACGCGGGTGACCTTCGAGGCACCTGCGCAACTTTTCCGCCGCCAGCGCCTCGGTGATGTGGATGGGCCAACCGCCGTCCACTTCGACCTTCATCAGGTCGAAGATGTCACCGTTCATGATGAGCTCGACTTCGTGGTCCTCGTACGGTCCGGTCGAGTAGTACTCCACGAGCTCCGCGAGTCGGTCGTCCTCGTGGAAGTCCTCCATGGGGTTGAAGGTTCCCCGTCGGCGCCCCGTGCCGAGGTGGGTGTCGCTGACGACGACCCGGATGAGCCTCATTCCCGGAGTTACGTCGCACTCGGCGGAGAGTAAAAGTCCACCAGGCGAATTGGCTCAGGCGACACGCGGGCGGCCACGCGGGCGCGCTCGCCCTGCGGATCCCCGCCGATCTGGAAGGCGGTCGGCGGATCACACTCGATGATGACCTTCTCGACCAGGTAGTCGAAAAGCACGCTCGGGTTGTGGAAATCGCCGCGCCAAATGGCGCCGAAGTGCCGCACGAACGTGAAGGAGCCGATCGTCGAAACGCGGAGGTGCATCCGGTCGGTCCGCTCGTCCGCGTACGGAAACATGCGCAAGCCGAAGCCGTAGTACGGAATCGTCGACATCGAGCACAGCCGAGCCGGCCCCTCGTAAATGGTCTCGCCCTGCTCGATGGGGCGCCCCACGATGCCGCCCTTCTCTCCGATGCGGTGCGCCGGCGCGCCGTCGTTGATGACGCGGCAGTGGGGCATTTTGTTCAGGAGGTACCCGGGCAGAGAGCGGGTGGTTGCGGCGACGGCGTAGCTCAAGAGGCCCGGCGCCACGCGCTTCAGGGGCGTCTTGCTCAAGCGGCGCTTGGTGATGTTGTAGTCAGCGAGCACCTGAGCGTCCGCGCCGACCCCAGCGAACGGGGTGAGATAACCCTCGACCTCGACCAGCCGAATTTCCCTGCTCCCCGCGTCCTTGCGCAATCGCTGCATGTCCACGGACAGCCCACGACCGCCGGCGTGACTCGCGCCGACGACCCAGGCGAGCGCGTTTCCGGTGCCTAGCTTGAGGAGCCCAAAGCGGGGCAGCCGCCGCCCGCGACGTCGCGCGGCGTGCACGACCTCGGTCACCATGGTGGTGAAGGTGCCGTCACCGCCGCCCGTGAGCACGGTGCCGTAGCCTCGCTCGACCAGGGTTTCCGCGATTTCCCGCGCGTCCTCGATGCGACGAGAAACGAACAAGTCTCCGCCCATCAGGATCTGGTCCAATGTCGAAATCACGTCACTCGTGACGCTCTTGGCGTTGCCGTTCACCACTACGGCGATGCGCCGCGCCGGATCCGAGTCCTGCGTCTGGGCATAGGCGTCCGCCGCCGCGCGAGCGGGCTCGTCCGCGAGCGCTCCCTGGGGCGCCGCCAGGCGCGGGTCAATCTCCGCGGACCTCTTGTCTTTTTCTTCGCTCGAAGACGCCATTCGCTGCTCCCGGTGCGCCGCTCGTCCTGCGGGGCCAAGACCCAGGGTAGCCCCGTTCGACCCGACCCCGCTCCCGCATCTCCGCGAGCCCAGAGCAACCGACTGACGCCGCCCCGTTTTATGGGCGTTTTCGGGGTACGGCAACGTGGGGCCCGGGCACCTCAGCCCTATCGTCATCGTAGCGCCGTGGCGCTCGACGCAACGCGGGCTGGAACGGTTCCACGATTCGGACTAGAGCGGGCGCGTGCGTTTCGTCGACGAGTGCCGATTGCGTGTCGAGGCAGGTAAAGGGGGCGACGGCTGCGTCGCCTTTCGCCGGGAGCGATTCTTGCCGTTTGGCGGGCCGTCGGGAGGCGACGGGGGCCACGGCGGGAGCGTCGTGTTCGTCGCCGACGAAGGGTTGGGCACCTTGCTCGACTTGCAGCACGTGCGCGTCATCCGCGCCACCGAGGGCGAGCGCGGCATGGGCAGCGACTGCTACGGTCGCGCGGGCAAAGACGAGCGCGTCCGCGTGCCCGTCGGCACGCAGGTCTTCGACGACGAGAGCGACGAGCTGCTCGGCGAGCTGCTCACCCACGGTCAAGAGTTCATCGCGGCGCGCGGTGGCAACGGCGGCTGGGGCAACATTCACTTCGCGACCGCGACCGATCGCGCTCCGCGTCGCGCCAACCCGGGTCAACCCGGACAAACGCGCGAGCTCCGCCTCGAGCTCAAGGTGCTGGCGGACGTGGGCCTGCTCGGCTTCCCCAACGTAGGCAAGAGCACCTTCATCAGCGCCGTCAGCCGCGCGCGTCCGAAGGTGGCGGACTATCCGTTCACCACGCTCGTGCCCCACCTGGGCGTGGTCAAGCTGGACGACTGGATCGGCGCAGACGTGGGCGAGTCGCTGGTGCTGGCGGACATCCCCGGGCTCATTCCTGGTGCGAGCGACGGCGCCGGCCTCGGCGTTCGCTTCTTGAAGCACTTGGAGCGCACGCGCGTGCTCCTGCATTTGATTACGCTCGATCCCGCCGAGGATCGCGAGCCGCTCGCAGACTACGACGTCGTGCGCGCCGAGCTCGAAAAGTTCGACCCCGAGCTCGCCCAGCGCCCCGAGGTGATCGCGCTCAGCAAGAGCGACATCACCGAGGTGCGCGAGCTCTACGAAGACCTCCGCCAGAAGTTCGCCGAGCGCGGCAAGCAGCTCTACCTGGTGAGCGCGGCCACGCGCGACGGCGTGCGCGCCGTCATCGAAGAGCTCGCCGGAGTCTTGCGCGCCTCCAAGACGAACCAGCGCGCCGACTGAGGAGCGGCACCTCGTCCGCGGCTCGCCTCCCCGACGGCGCTGCCTGTCGCCGTCAGATGGTCGCCACCCGCTCACGACTCACCCGCCCTGGAAATCGTCCATGCGGTCGAAGTCGTAGTCGTCGCCTGCCAGGTTGTCGAAGCGCGTGTACTGCGACGTGAACTTGACCTTGCACGTGCCGGTCGGGCCGTTACGTTGCTTGGCGACGATGACCTCGGCGATGCCTTTGTCGGGGCTCTCCTGGAAGTAGTACTCGTCCCGGTAGATGAACATGATGGCGTCGGCGTCCTGCTCGATGGCGCCGGACTCGCGCAAGTCGCTCAGCTGCGGGCGCTTGTCCTTCGTGTTACGCGTTTCCACCGAGCGGTTCAGCTGACTGAGCGCTATGACGGGCACGCCCATTTCCTTGGCGAGCTGCTTGAGACCGCGGGAAATTTCGCTGATTTCCTGCTCGCGACTGGTCACGCCCTTGCGACCGCTCATGAGCTGCAAGTAGTCGATGGCGACGAGCCCGAGGTCCTTGGGGCCGTTCGGGTTGTTGCGCAGCTCGGCCTGCAGGCGACGGATTTTGGCGCGCAAGTCGAGGATGGAAATGGCAGGCGTATCGTCGAGCCAAAGTGGCAAGCGGCCCATGCGCGCAGCGGCCTCGGTGAGCTTGTTCCAATCCTCCGCCTGCACCTGACCGCTACGAATGCTGGACATGTCGACGCGGGCCTCCGACGCCAACATACGAGCGGCGAGCTGCTCACGCGGCATTTCCAAGGAGAAGAAGGCGACGCCGTGGCCCGGCACCTCCACCACGTCTCGCCCGTACGGATCGTCGCCTTGCACGACTTTCCGCGGGGCGGCGACGTTCGCGGCCAGATTCAAGACGAACGACGTTTTTCCCATGCCGGGGCGCCCAGCCACGATGTAGAGGTCGCCCTTGTGCAGGCCCGAGGTACGTCGGTCGAGCTCCGAGAACCCCGTTTCGAAGCCCGTGATGCCGCCGCCACGCTGCCGCGCTTCGCTCAAAATGCGAAACGCGTCGTGAATGGCGTCGCGCACCGGCACGACGCTCGAAGAAGCCGGCACGCGAGCCAGCTCGAAGATGGCCTGCTCCGCCGAGTCGACGAAGCTCTGCACCTCGCCGCAATCCCCGTAGCCCTCGGCGGCAAAGCGCTGGCACGTGGCAATCAGCGAGCGCAGGCGCCACTTCTCACGGATGGCCCGCGCGTGCTCCTCGACGTGCGCCACCGCAGGCGTAGCGTCCACCAGCTGTGCCAGGTAGGGCGTGCCGCCGACCTGGTCCAGGCGACCGCGGTCACGTAGCCAGCCGGCGACCGAGACGATGTCCACCGGTCGCCCCGCTGCGTTCAGCTCGACGATGCCCTCGTAGACTCGGCGGTTGGCCTCCGCGTAGAAGTGCTCAGCGCTCAGGAACTCCTGAATGCTGTCGAACGCTTCCGCTGACAGCAGCGCTGCGCTGAGGACCGCCGCCTCGGCATCCAAATCTGCTGGCGGGACGCGTCCCGCGACGGGGCGCAGCTGCGACGCAGCGTCCCCGTCGCCCCCAGCTTTTCCAGACTTGTCCCACGAGCGTTCCACAGCGTTATCCCCAGATCAGAGCCTGAAATGCAGCGCACCCCGTCGGCCGAGGCCCACGGGGTGCGTTTGCTGGTCGATTCGTAGTCGCGCCTGACGGCGCTCGTCAACGACCTCGTTCGGTGTGCCTCAGCTCGACGCCTTGATGACCTCGACGCGGAGCGTCGCCGTCACGTTGGCGTGAAGCTTGACCGTCACGTCGCTCAGCCCGAGCGCCTTGATGGGCTCGGCCAGCTGGAGCTTCTTGCGATCGAAGGCGAGCTTCTGCGCCGCGTACGCTTCCTCGATGTCCTTGGCGGTCACCGAGCCGTACATGCGGCCGTCGTCGCCCACGGCACGCTCGATCTTGACGCTGAACGCCTCGAGCTTGCCCTTGAGCTCCGCGGCGGCTGCCAACTCTGCGTCGGCCTTGCGAGCCGAGATGCGACGCAGCTCCTCCACGCGCGCGAGGTTGCCCTTCGTTGCAGGAAGAGCGAGGCCACGCGGAATGAGGTAGTTGCGGGCGAAACCGGGGCGCACGCGCACCACCGAGCCACCCGTGCCGAGGTTTTCCACGTCCTCTTGAAGGACGACATGAATCTGCGTTGCCATGTGCGTACCTTTCAGCGGTTGGTGGTGAACGAGAGGAGCGCGATGTTACGCGCGCGCTTGATGGCGACGGTCACTTCGCGCTGGTGCTTCGCGCACACGCCCGAAATACGACGCGGGACGATCTTGCCGCGGTCGGTCACGAAGTACCGGAGCATGCCCGGATCCTTGTAGTCGACGACGGTGGTGGTGTCGGAGCAGAAGGGGCAGCCGCGACGGCGGCTACGGCGCATTCCGCCGAGGTCCTTCTCGCCCTTGTCGGCCTTGTCCGACTTCGGTGCCAAGCTGCTCATTCGTCATCCTCCTGATCGTCCATGTCGTCGAGGTCGTCGTCGCGGTCGCGCACCGGGAACTTGGCGCCTTCCACGAGACCCAACTGCTGCTCGAGGGTGAGCTCCTGCTCCTCCTCGCTGCTGGGCGGCTCCTCGGCCTCGAACTTCACGGCCTCGGCGTCGACCTGAACGTCAGCGGCGTTGATGCCGTCGCCGATTTTCACGGTCTGAAACTTCATGACCTCGTCGAGCAGGCGGAAGTTCCGCTCGAGCTCGCTCACGGTCCGTCCGTCGCCGACGTACTTCACGTAGACGTACACGCCGCGTGTGTAGCGCTGCACCTTGTACGCCAGGGCGCGGCGGCCCCAGTTCTCGACGAGAGTGAGCTTGCCACCCTCACGAGTCACGACGTCCTCGACGCGACTAGCGACCTTTTCGGCCGTCGCCTTGGCCAGGTCCGGGCGGAGTACGTAGATGCTCTCGTACTCTCTGAGCGGCAACGCCGCTTTCTGTGCTTCTGCCATTTGGCTCCCTTTGGTCTTTGGCCCCCGACCTTCGGGCGGATCCCGAGTGCCGAGAGCAAGGAGTACCGTCACGAAGGACGGCGATTCATCTGATTCATCGCGGCAGAGATGCCGTGCGAAACGATCATCTCTACTGCGTTTGCGGCGTGCTCGACCACGTCGGCGAGGTCGGCCTGCTCCGCAGGGGCGAACGCTCTTAGCACATAATCAGCCGTGTCACCCCGAAAGTCGCTCGGAGGCCGACCGATTCCTACCCGCACCCGCTGGTAGGCGTTCGTGCCGAGCTGAGCCGTCACGGACTTCAAGCCATTGTGGCCAGCATCCCCGCCACCCGACTTCAGCTTGATTTGCCCGAACGGCACGTCCAACTCGTCGTGCACCACGACCACGTCCGCGGGCGCGACCTTGTAGAATGCAGCGGCTGCCTGAACGCTCTTCCCCGAAAGGTTCATGAACGTCAAAGGCTTGAGCAGGGCCACCTTCGTGGCCCCGCCCGCCGCCTCCGCTTGGGCCGTTTCACCCTGAAACTTCTGGCGCCAAACGGCGCGACCCCATCGCTCGGCGATGAGGTCGACCACCATGAAGCCTACGTTGTGCCGGGTGTCCCGATACCGGTCCCCGGGGTTGCCGAGCCCAACGACGAGAATCACTTCTTCGCAGCAGCTGCGGCAGCCGGTGCGCCAGCGGCGCCTTCGGCCTCTTCCTCGCCCTTGGCATGCTTCTCACGGGTGATGAGAGCGATGGTTTGCTTCGGGGGCAGACGCACTTCGACGCCCTCGGGCAGCTGCAGGTCCTGAGCGCCCACGTGCTGATCGATCTGCAGCTCGGTGATGTCGTGCGTGAGCTTGACCGGCACCTTGCCCGGAATGCAGCGCACGGGGACGACTCGGAACGGCTGGCTGAGCTTGCCGCCCATGACGATGCCTTGCGCCTTGCCGACGAGCTCGAGCGGAACGTTCACGTCGACCGGCTTCGTCACGTCGAGCTCCACGAGGTCGGCGTGAAGCAAAGCACGGCTCACGGGGTGGTACTGGTACTCCCCCACCATGGCGTTGAAGCTTCCTCCGCCCTCCACCTGCACGTCGAGCAGCGTGTTTACGCCAAGCTCGCTCTGGAGCACGGCGGCGAGCTCGAGCGGCGACACGGCGAGCGAGCGGGGCGCCTTGCCCAGACCATAGGCCACCGCCGGGATTTTTCCTTCGACACGGAGACGGCGAGCGGGACCTTTGCCGGTTCCCGTGCGGGGACTGGCGGCGATTTTCGTGCTTTGCATGTTCATTCTCCTGAGGTTACGGGTCCGAACTTCACCGGACGGGCCCCGTTCGAGAGACTCTTGGACTCACCACGAGCGGCCGGCTTGCTCTCACACGAAGAGAGAGCTCACCGAGTCGCTGTTGTGGATGCGTCGAATCGCTTCCGCGAGGAGCTTGGCGATCGACACGAACTTGATCTTCTTACACGCCGCCGCCTCGGCCGAGGGACGGATGGAGTTGGTGACGACGACTTCCTTCAGCGGGGAGTCCTCGATGCGCCGCACCGCAGGGCCGCTGAGAACGCCGTGCGTGGCGCACGCCACGACGCTGCGCGCGCCGTTGTCCATGACCGCTCGCGCCGCGTTGCACAACGTACCGGCGGTGTCGATCATGTCGTCGACGATGATGCAGTCTTTGCCGCGCACGTCGCCGATGAGGTGCATGACCTCGCTCACGTTGGCGCGCTCACGACGCTTGTCGATGATGGCGAGCGACGCGTCGAGACGCTTGGAGTAGGCCCGCGTGCGCTCCACGCCGCCGGCGTCCGGCGAAATGAACACGGCGTCCTGTCCGTAGTGCTTCTGGAGGTAATCCTCGAGAAATACCGGGAGCGCGTACAGGTGGTCGAAGGGGATGTTGAAGAACCCTTGGATTTGCCCTGCGTGCAGGTCCACGCACACGACGCGATCGACGCCCGCCGCGACGAGGAGATCGGCGACGAGCTTGGACGTGATGGGCGTGCGGGGCGCCACCTTGCGGTCTTGGCGGGCGTAGCCGTAGTACGGGATGACCGCGGTGATGGACGCCGTCGACGCGCGGCGCAACGCGTCGCACATGATGAGCAACTCCATCAAGTTGTCGTTGACGGGCGACGACGTGGGCTGAACGACGTAGGCGTCCAAACCTCGCACGTTCTCTCGGATTTCGCAGAACGTCTCCGCATCGCTGAAACGCGAGACGCGGGCCTCTCCGAGCGGCGTGTCCAGCTCCTTGGCAATGGCCGCGGCGAGCTCCGGGTTGGCGTTCCCAGTGAACAGGCAGACTCTCTTGACGGCCATCGTTACGCTCCTTTGAGGTCAGCCTCGCTGCGTCGCGCGGCCCTCACGGAGAGGAGCAGCTCGACGGGTGGAGGCTCACACGGCTACGGGAAGGAAAGTCTCGACAAAGAACCAGCGTCACAAGTGTGCGAAAACACTCAAATTGCGTCTTCGGGGAGTGCGCGGGGCGCGACAACTAGCAGCGGCCCCCTGCCCTGTCAATCTGACCCAACGCGCCATCCGCCCAGGCTCGAGTTTCATCGGTACGCTGCCGGCACCTCGGTTTGCTTCGTCCAGGCGGACGGTTACTCGCCGTTCGTGGCCGTCCCGCTCCAGGGTGGCGTTTGCATCCGCTGGGCCGGGGCCCATCTGCGCAGTGCGGGAGCACCGCTCGTCGCGTGACCCTGCTCCCCCAAGAACCACCGCAAGAACCTACCCCAAGAACACCCGAGCTCGGGATGCCGTCGCATTCGCGGGCGGGGCAGCTCTGGCGGAAGAACGCCGGAGGACGCACACCCCTGGCGCGGCCTCCCGAAGGCTGCTCGTCCCGAAAGCCCGACCCGCGATTCAGCGGTAGGGGTTTTGGTTCAGCGCGTCGAAGGGATCCTTCTTTTTGGGTTTGGATTCCGACGCTCCGCCGGAGTCCGGATCCGCCTTGACGCGCGACGGCGTGCGACGCGGAAGGGGCTGCGCGGGCGTGGTCGGCGCGGGGGCCACCTGTGAGGCGGTCGGAGCCGCGCTAGCGTCCGGCGCTTCGACTCGAGCGGGGGCAGCGGAAGCCGAAGGCTCAGCCTGGGGCACCGTGGCAACCGGAGCAGGCGCCTCGAGGGCCGACGGCTCGGGCGTCGCCGCGGAGACCCCGCTGCGGGGGACGGAGTCGTCCACCGCGAACTTTTTGTAGGCGATGAAACCAAGAGCACCGAGCAGAGCCAGCGCCAAGAGTCCGATGATTTTTCCGGTGTTCGAGCGACGCCCGCCGGTGTGGGCCGTCACCCCGCTCATGTCCGACGGCAGCGCCATGCTGGCCGCTGACACGCTCGAGCCGAGCGGTGGAGGAGGCATGCTGGGGCGCGGCGTGGACTCGCTCCGCGCAATCCACGCTCGCACGGCGTCGCGTTGCGCTTGGATTTCGCTGCCGAGGACCTCCTGAATGTACGCCTGCAGATCTCTTTGTGTGGCGAGGTTCCCGGTGGCGATGGCGGCGCGCTCGAGCGCGTCACCGAGCTCCGCGCACGTCGCGAAGCGACGTGCGATGCTGCGTTCGAGCGCGCGCATGACGACGTCGCTGATGGCGCGCGGCACGTGGGGTGCGACGACGTGAAGCTGCGGAACGGGCTCGCTCATGACGCGCGAAAGCGTGACCGCCTCGTTCTCGGCTTTGAACAAACGTTTGTGCGCGAGCGCCTCCCAAAGCACGACGCCACACGCGAACACGTCCGCACGCCGATCCACCTCCTCGACGCCCGCCGCTTGCTCCGGCGCCATGTAGGCGATTTTGCCCTTCAGCTGCCCGACGCGCGTCGCCGTGAGGCGACTCGCCGCGCGCGCCACGCCGAAGTCCGTGATGCGCGTGATGCCGTCGGAGCCGACCAAGACGTTTTGTGGTGAGACGTCTCGGTGCACGAGGCCCGCGAGGTCTCCCGTTTCGTCACGGAGCTCGTGGGCTGCGTGAAGGCCGCTCAGCATGTCCAAGCTGAGGCGGATCGTGATGGGCGTCGGCAAACGCGTGCCGCGGGAGGCCGCGCGCGCTAGCAGACGCGCCAGCGTTTCTCCCTCGACGTACTCCATGACGAGGTAGTAGCCGTTTGGAGTCGCGCCGACCTCGAGGATGGGCACCACGTTGGGGTGGTGAATGCCCGCGGCGAGGCGAGCTTCGTCGAGGAACATTTCGACGAACTCTGCTTCACCCGCCAAGTGGGGATGAAGACGCTTGATCGCGACGAAGCGCTGAAAGCCTCCCACGCCGGTGAGGCGCGCGAGGTACACGGTAGCCATGCCGCCCGAAGCGATCTCTCCGATCAGCTCGTAGCGGTCGATGCGCTGGCGTCCCCCAGCTTCGATGTCCAGCAGCTTTGCGGCCACTCCTCGTGTCTCTCGATGCGAGGCCGTGCCTCAGAAGGTTCCGCTCGCGCCGACGGCGGCGCCGCCGCCCAAGCTGAGCCAAGGCCGCACGCTGGCGATGCCCGTTGAAGGTTTGCGAGCACGCGCGTAGTCGTCCGAGGACTCCGCAGGTGTTTCCTCGTTCTGACCCCAATCCGTCAAGAACAAGCCGGTGATAATCGTGAACACACCGACGGCCGCCGTCGCACCGAGCGCGATGTTGGCGTTGCGTTCGTTGCTCTTGCCCTCTTGGTACTCGGGACAGCTCGTCCCCTGGCCGCGACACTTTTCTTTCACGGTGTCCGTGCCGGGATTGTTTTGTGCGTAGATGCCCAAGACGGTGGTGGCGCCCAAACCAACCGCCGTGAGTCCCGCGCCCGTCCAAAACACGGTGGGTGACCACCCTCGTTTGGTCGAGCTCACACCGACGTCCGCGGTCGTCGCCTCGTCGTCGTTGTTCGAGTCACCGACGGAGTCCGCCGAGTCGAGCGCCGGCGCATAGAAGTCGGTTTGCGTCGTGTTGCCCTCGAAGGCGTCGAGCGACTCGCTTCGCGTGCGCCCCGCCGACCAGCTGGCGGTAATGCGATGAGGCCCAGGCGTCATGTAGAGAACGCGACGTGTGCTGGGGCGACCATGGACAATTTTGTCATCCATGACGAGCTCACAAGGCTCGTCACAGCTCACCTCGGTGCGTTGCAGCGAGGCTGCGCTTTGAATCACCTCACGCGCAAAATCCGCGAGCTCGGCGTCATCACCGTGACGATCCAGTGCGAGTGCAGCGAGTGTCGCGGCTCGGGCGAGCTGGCCGGCCTCCTTGCGTGAGGCAATTGCGAGACGAAGCGCCGCCGCACTGGGCGCGTGCGCGTCCGCCGCCTCGAAGCGTTCTCCAGCCTCGACGTACTGCTCCGCGCGGTACGCATCTCGCCCGCGATCGAACTCGTCCGCCGCTCGTTTGACTGCAGCCGCGCTCGGGGCACTCGGCGCCGCCAGAACAGCGGGAGCCGCCAGCAGGGCCACCAACACGAATGCGGAGCGGAAAGCCAATTTCATTGCAGACCCGTGATGTTGTTGAGGAGGAGGGCGCGACGTCCCACAGGCTACAACGAGAGTTCGGCCGGAGCGAGGCAACGTGCAGTCAGGACTGCACCGTCAGCGCAACACCGTCGGGGAAACAGAGCCACCCGAACGGTAGGCGGAACGTCGCCGACTTCTCGCAGATGTCGCACAGCAGATCCACTCTGCGAGATCTACGCACATTGTGGTCGTAAGTAGCAAAAAGGGCGCTCACTTTCGTGGGCGCCCCTCCGTGTAGTGCCTTTGCTTCTCGACCGAAAGGCTCAACCCATTTCGATGAGGAGACGATCGGGCTCGGCGAGAAGACGAATCACGTCCTGGGCGAAACCTGCGCCGACATGTCCGTCGATGATGCGGTGATCGAACGAGAGGCTCAGGACCATCACCTGACCGACCTTGATTTCGTCCCCGACCACGATCGGCTTCTTCTTCATTTCGTGGACGCCGAGGATGGCGACCTCCGGATAGAAGACCACCGGCGTCGCGAACAAGCCGCCGAGCTTGCCCAGCGACGTGATGGTGAAGCTCGAGCCGCCGAGATCTTCCTGCCGCGTCTTGCCGGCGCGTGCCTCGCTCGAGAGCCGATCGATTTCGCGCGAGATCTCGAGAATGTTCAGGCGATCCGCGTTGCGCAGCACGGGCACGATGAGCCCTGCGTCCGTCGAGGTGGCGATGCCGATGTCGTAGGTCTTCTTGTGCACCATCTCCATCGTGGTGTCGTCGACCAGCGTGTTCAGCGTGGGGTTCTTCTTCAGCGCCGCCACAACCGCCTTCACGATGAAGGGCAAGTAGGTGAGCTTTACGCCCGCCTCGTCGGCGAACGGCTTCACGCGGTTGCGGAGCGCCACCAGCTTGGTGCACTCCACTTCGTCGGCGTACGTGAAGTGGGCAGCAGTGCGCTTGGAGCGCGCCATGCTCTCGAAAATGCGCTTGCGCAGACCACGGATTGGAACGCGCTCGTCCGTCGCAGCGCGCGGGGGCGCCGAGATGGCCGGAGCAGCTGGGGCCGGAGCCGGCGCTGCGGCGGGACGTGCGGCGGCCGGAGCGGCCGAGGGCGCGCCGCCAGCATGGCCTTCCACGTCCTCACGCGTGACGCGACCCGCCGAGCCGCTCGGCTGCACTTGACGGAGATCCACGCCCAGCTCGCGCGCGAGCTTGCGAGTCGCCGGCGCTGCAAGAGGCTTGTCGTTGTAGTAGTCGCCGCTGGGGGCCGCCTCGGCCTGCGCCGGTGCGGCCGCTGGTGCTGGTGCCGGGGCTGCCGCCGGCTTGGCAGGCACGCTCGCAAGACCGGGGAGCTCTTCCTTGATGTCACCCACGGCGCTGGCAACGGTTTCCTTCGGCTGGGCCGAGCCGCCTTCGCCTCCCAGATCGAAAATCACGAGCACTTCGCCGACCGGCACGACGTCGCCTGCGCCACCGCGCAGCTCGACCACCTTGCCAGCCTTGGGAGCGCCGATGGTGACCGTTGCCTTGTCGGTCATCACCTCGACCATGTCCTGGTCTTCGCTGACCTGATCACCGACTGCTACCAGCCAGCTCACGATCTCGCCTTCCGTGACACCTTCGCCGATATCCGGCAGCTTGAACTCGAACGTCGCCATTTTGCGGATTCTTCTGGGT
>JAEYVE010000235.1 GCA_023432025.1 Pseudomonadota bacterium | reverse complement strand
GAAATGTGGCCGGATTTGCTCGACAACCTCAGGATCGAGGCGAGCGCCGAGGCGGATATCGAGCGTCGTATCGAGCTAAGGCGTGAGATCGCTCGTATTCTCGCGGACAAGCTCGAGAGCCACGAGGAGGCCATCGAGGCGTACCGCTCGGTGCTCGAGGAGCGCCCGGACGACGTGGCGTCGCTGGACGCGGTCACGCGCCTGGCGACCGAGCACGAGCACTTGCGCGGCGACGCGGCAGAAGTGCTCGTGCTCGTGCTACGCCAAACGGGGCTGGACGCCCGTTTGGTCGACGCCCTCGAAATGCGCTTGAGCACGGAGAGCGAGCCGAGCGTGCGCGCCGAGACGCTGCGCTCCATCGCGCAAATCCAGGAAGAAAAGCTGCAGCGGGCCGACGCCGCATTGGAAACGCTCCTGCGCGCGCTCGCGGAGCGTCCGGACTTCGCGGAGCTCCACGACGACATCGAGCGCCTCGCGAGCCAAACGAACGCGTGGCGATCTTACGTGGACGCGCTCGAGGAGCGGGGCGCGGACGCGTACGATCCGTACGTCGCGAAGGACCTTCTGGTGCGGGCCGGACGCCTCGCGGAGGAGCGCCTTGCGGATGGTGCTCGCGCCATCAAGGCCTACGCTCGCGCGGCGGAGCAGGCCGGAGATCAACCGGATCTGCTCGAGGCCCTCGACCGTCTCCACATGGCGGCGGGGAACACCGAGGAGCTCTTGGGCGTGATCGAGCGCCGTATGGCCCTCGAAGACTCCGACCAGAAGCAGGCTGAGCTGTACTTCCGGGTCGGCGAGCTCACGCTGGGCAAGCTACGGGACTCGGTGGGCGCCGTCTCCGCGTTCCGGAGCGCGCTCGAGCGAGACAAGCAGCACTCGGGTTCCTCCGAGGCGCTCGAGAAGCTCTTGGGAGAAGAGTCTCTGTTCGAGGAAGTCTTCCAGATCCTCGAGGACGTGTACCGCGAGCGCGGTGAAACGAACCGCCTGGCGAGCTTGTTCGAGCGACGAGTCACGAAGGCCAAGTCTGCTTCCGAGCGCATCGACATGCGCCGAGGTCTGGCGCGCGTCTTGGAGGACGATTGCAGGGATCCCGGCGCCGCGCAGAAGGTGCTCCAAGCCGGCCTCGTCGACGATCCGACGGACACGGGGCTGCAAGACGAAATCGAACGCCTGGCGCCGCTCACGGGAGACTGGTCCGGCGCCGCAGCCGCGTTGCTCTCGGCCGTCGACGGAGCAGAGGACCTACCTTCGGACGCTGCCGGTGAGCTCTGCGTCCGCGCAGGGACCTGGCTGCGAGACAAGGTGGGCGACCGAGCGAGCGCGGAGCGCGCCTTCGCGCGCGCGAGCGCGCTCGAACCGGAAAACGACGACGTGCTCGCCGAGCTCGAGGACCTGCAGGGCGATCCGGGTCGTGAGCGGGACTTGATCGCGACTCTGGAGCGGCGTGCTCGTCTGGCGTTGGACGACAACCGTCGTTTGGACATGTACCGGCGGGCCAAGGAGCTTTCGGATCGCTTGGGAGACTCCGTGCTCGGTGAGAAGATCCTGCGGCAGGTGGTCGAGTTCGACGACGGCAACCTGTGGGCGCTGGAGGGCCTGACCGAGGCGCGCCGCAGCGCGGGAGACCACGCGGCCACCTTCGAGCTGCTCTTGCGGCGGATCGATCTCGAGGCGTCGGCCGCTCAAGTGCGCGCGCTTCGCTTCGACGCCGCGGCGATCGCCGAGGGGCACTTCGAAGACAAGAACGAAGCGATCAAGCTCTACGAGCAGCTCTTCGAGGATGATCCGATGGATCGCGTCGCGTCGGACCGGCTGCGCGCTTCGTACGAAGCGGGGGAACGCTGGGACGACTTGGCGCGCCTGAGCGAGCGGCTCATCGACATGGTCGACGACGCCCCGTCGCGCAGCGCGCTGCGCGTGGAGCTGGCGCGGCTCACGCTGACCCGCCTGAACGACGAAGCCTCCGCGATTGAGCTCTTGCAGGCGGTGCTCGAAGAGGAGCCCAGTCACACGGAGGCCGTAGTCGCGCTGAGCGAGCTGTTCGAGAAGGCCGATCGCAACGAAGAGTTGGCAGAGTTGCTCGAGCGGGAAATCGAATCGGCGCGCGATCGCGGTGACGCCGCCGCGGAGGTGCGCTTGCTCGGTCGCCTGGCGGTGGTTTTCGAGCAGAAGCTGAGCGACGCACCTCGGGCCATTGCCGCCTACGAGCAAGTGCTCGAGCGTGAGCCGAGCGACCTGGATGCGGTGAACGCTCTGGTACGCTTGCGCCTCGCCGGGGGCGATCTCGCGGCAGCGGCCGAGCTCCTGGAGCGCTTGGTCGTCTTGCTCTCGGGCGCGGAAGCCGTGACACGAGGCGTGGAGCTGGCCGAGCTCCACCAAAAGCTCGGCGCTGGGGAGCAGGCGGCGTCGGCGCTCGCTCGCGCCCTTTCGGCGGAGCCGGGCAACCGCAAGGTACGCGAGGCGCTGCGCTCCCAGCTCCAAGCGAATCAGAGCTGGGACAAGTTGGCGGAGCTCTTCGTGGAGGACGCGGACGCGGCGAGCACGGACCAGGAGCGCGCAGAGCTATTGTGCAAGGCTGCGCGGCTCTACTCCGGCAAGCGGGGGGACCACGTGGCAGCGGCGGAGCTCCTGTCGCGCGCGAGCGAGCTTTTGCCCGAAGATCGGGAGCTCCAGCTGGAGCTCTGCGATGAGTACAGCCAGTCGGGGCGGGGCGGTGACGCCGTCGCGTTGCTAGAACGCGTCGTGGAAAGCTTCGCCGGGAAGCGCACGAAGGAGGTCGCGGACATCCATCGTCGGTTGGCCACGGCGTACCTGTCGCAGAACGAGCGCGAGAAGGCGCTGGAAGAGCTGAACAAGGCGTTTCGCATCGAGCCCGGCAATCTCCACGTGCTCAAGCAGCTCGGCGAGGTTGCGCTCGAAATGGGCGACTTGAAGAAGGCGCAGCAGATGTTTTTGGCGTTGCGCTTGCAAAAGCTGGAAGGCGACAGCCCCATTTCCAAGGGCGAGGTCTTGGTGCGTCTCGGTCAGGTGCACCAACAGCTCGGTGAGCCTGCCAAGGCCAAGCAAATGTTCGAGCGCGCTCTGCAGGCGGACGACACCTTGGAAGAAGCCAAGCGAGGGCTCGCGGAAGTGAGCTGACCCCCTCGCGGGCCGAGCTGCTCGCAGAAGTGAGCCGCGGCGCATGGCGCGCGCCCGGGAGGGCGCGCGCCACGCCGTTCATCCCGGCCACGGCTCGTGCTGCTCGCGTTGCCTGACGGCGAGCGCCCGGGGAGGGCGCTCGCAAAAACCACGCACTCCGGCCGAGTCTCGCGCTGCTCGCGCTGCCCTGAGGGGGCGGAGCGCGGTGATGATGCGCGTAGGGCAGCGGCTGGCCAACGCGGTGTCCGCCAAGCGTCGCCGGCTTGGGGGTCTGGTTAGGTGAGACCGCTGATCGGTCCGGTGCAGTGATCCGGGTGCCCGAAGCTGCCGTCCTCGACGCCGAAGGCGTGCAGAACGGAGAGCAGGAGATCACAGTTGCTCTTGCCGCCGGCGTCGATGAAACGGCCCGTCTTGAGCGCGCCGCCCGCAGTGCCAACGACGAGGAACGGAATGTCGTCCAGCGAGTGCGTGTTGCCTTGCGAAATTTCGTTGCCCCAGAGCACGAGCGTATTGTCGAGCGCGGTCCCATCTCCCTCGGGAATTTCCGCGAGGCGATCGAGGAAATAGGCGAGCTCTGCCGCGTGCCACGCGGCGCGTTGCACTAGCTGCTCCTGCGCGCTCTGGCTCGAAGGGCCCGCGTGGCTCAAAGCGTGCCCTTCGCCGAAGCTGTCCAGCCAGGGGTAACGGATCCTGTTGAAGCCGGTGGAGTACTGAACGCTCGCGACGCGCGTCAGGTCACACGCGAAGGCAGCGGCCAGCAAATCCAAATGGGCGCGGCTCACGAGCGCCATGTCCGTTTCACTGGATGGATCCAGCTCGGGAGGAGAGGACGGCAAGGGGCAAACGCCGGGCCGCCCTATGCTGAGGCGCCGCTCCACGTCCCGCACCAACTCGAGGTGCGCTTCGAGCTTGGCTCGATCGTCTTGGGAAAGACTGGGACGAAGGAGGGTGAACTGATCCTTCACGACGTCGAGCACGCTCTGACGGGCATCGGACGGGTCGTTGGGGTCGATGGGACGACTGGCGGACGCACCGAAGAGACGGTCGTAGACTTGCTTCGGATCGTTGGTGGGGGGGAGCGGCTGACCTGGGCCTGCGTAGCTGATGCGCCCCTGCACGTCGTTGTCCGTCGCGCGCACACCGAGCTCGAGGCTCTTGTATGGAGTGTCCAAGCCGATGGCGTTGGCCACCGCCTGATCGACGCTGATGCCGTCCGCCCAGCCTGCCTTCGAGCCGCAGCCGTCGACGAAGGTGCCGGTGCCCAACATTTGGCCCGTGAAAAGCGCGCCAATGCCGCGCTGATGCGGCCCGCCGTTGTTGTCCGTTCGTTGGGCGACGTCGCTGTGGACGCCTTTGAAGATGAGCAGGCGCTCTCGGTGATGCGCGAGCGGGGTCAGGATGCGGCCGAGTTGAAACTCCGTTTCGCTCGTGACGTTCGTGGGAAACCACTCCGGCAAGATTGTGCCGTTGGGGTTGTAGAGAAGGACGAGGCGCTTGGGGTACGTGCCTTCGTCCGCGGCGCGCGCGCCGAGTGAGTTCATGAGCGGAAGCGCGAGCGCCGTCCCGCCTGCTGCGCGAAGAAACGTTCGGCGGTTCATGGAATTTCCTCCGGCCACGGCGGTCGGCTGCGGAAGCTTTGGCTTTGCGTCATGGCCACGAGGAGCTCTTCCAAGCTTCCTCCGCGCACGCGTGACTCTCGAGCGGCGCTCTGGATGTGACAGGCGTCCGACGCTTCTTCCTTACGTCCCAGCGCGAAGCGGTACCAGTTGCGCGTCAGGCACTCGAGGACGACCTGGCTTCGAGCGAAGCGCGACGAGAGCTCGCCGGCGCCGTCGAAGGGGCCGTTCAGCGCCGGATCGGGCGCTCCGACGAGGTCGCCGGAAGTGTCGACTGCGGAGCCGTTTTCATGGGAGCGGTAGCGCCCGAGCTCGTCGAATGCCTCGAAGCCGAAGCCGAGAGGATCAATCAAGCGGTGGCACACCGCGCAATCTGCGTCTTCGGTATGGACGGCAAAGCGCTCACGTGTGGTGAGCGACGGATCGGGGTCCGGCGGCGTGTTGTTCACGGAAGGAGGCGGCGCGGGCACGGGCGCACACAGCAGCCGCTCGCGAACGAAAACACCCCGCTGGATCGGCGACGACTGATCCGGGTGCGCCAACAAGGCGAGGAGAGCGGGCTGGGTCAAAAGGCCGCGCCGCTCGGACTCGAGGGTGACCAACGCCAGCTCGTCGCCGCTCGCTTCGGTGGACACGCCGTAAAGCGCCGCGAGGTTTTCGTCCACGAAGACTTTACGGGAAGTGAAGAGGTCCTCCACGCCGCCGCCCTTGGCCCAAAACACGTCGTCGAGGAAGGCAAGCAGCGAGCGCTGCCAGGAGTCCATCGTGGCTGCGTCGACGCCATCGCGCGCGATGGTTTCGAAGCGGTCCAAGCCGAGCCACTGCGAGTGAAACTCGCGGACGCGCGTCCGCGCTCGCTCGTCCGTGAGCAGACGCTTCGCTTGCGTCGCGACCTGCTCGGGCGTCGAAAGCTCGTTCCTGTCTGCGGCCGCCAAGAGCTCCTCGTCGGGCACGGAGCCCCAGAGGAAAAACGAGAGTCGCGCCGCGAGCTCGTAGGGACCGAGCGGCACGACACCGTCCTCGATGGGCGGGTCCTCGACGTGTGGCTCCTCGACGTCTGGCGCCGCGATGAGCGGAGCCTCCACGCGATACAAGAACTGGGGCGACTGCAGGAGCGCGTCGATGAGCAACCCAATCGCGCGCTCGTACCCGAGCGGCTCGGCCTTTTCGAAAAGGCGCAGGAAGGACGCCAGCTCGGCCTCGGTGAGGGGTCTTCGAAACGCGCGTTTGCCGAAGCGCTCGAGGAACGAGCGCGCGCAGGCGCTGGGCGCGGTGTTGTCGGCGCAGGGCGCTAGCTCCGCGACTCCCCGCTCCACGCGGCGCTGTGCAATCTCGCGGGCGGCCTCCGCCAGCTTTTCGACGAGCAGCGGATTGGCGAGATGAGAGGTCACGTTGTTGTTGAAGCCGTTCACCTCCGGCTCGGGCGGGAACGACCGGGACGCCGGTCCCGTCTCGTCCCCGAGAAGGTCGCGCACGGCGTTGTCGTACTCGCTGCGCGTCAAGAGCCGCGCTGGGGCAGTACTACCGGCCTTCGCGGAGCACTCGAGGGGAGGAGGGAGCTCGGCTTCAGTTTCGGGCTCCGCGGGCGTGCACGCGCCGAGTCCGACGATAATGAAGGCCGCTTTGGTCCACGACTTCAGGGTCAATCGAGCCACCACGAGCGCGTGAGTCCGCTCAGCCTGCCTCGCGGTCCCCGTTCCGTCAACGAAGCATGCGCCCGGTCTTGGTGGGTCACCGTGGCGTTGCAAGGATTCAGCTGGCGTGAACGCGCGAGCTTCGGCGCTCGGTGGTATAGCGGGTACGTGATGGCTACTTCCCAGGCGTCCTTGGAGACCCGTTCTTCCGCGTCGGCTGATCCGGCGGGGACGGTCCCCACCGAGCCTGTCGTGTGGATTGACGGCGTGCGAGCCGCGCCGGGCTCGGCGCAGGTCAGCGTGTTCGATCGCGGCTTCCTTTATGGCGACTCTGTCTTCGAGACGATGCGGACGTACGGAGGTCGCCCCTTTGCGCTGCGCGAGCATGTCGACCGTCTGGTGTGGAGCGCGTCGCGTGTGTTCATCGACGTGCCGGTGGAAGCCAGGGAGCTGTGCGAGGAGGTCGAGCGAGCCACGCGCGAGGCCGGGTTTTCGGAGAGCTACTTGCGCCTCATGGTCACGCGCGGGGTGGGAGCCCTGGGGCTCGATCCGGGGCTGAGTGAGCGCCCGTTGCGTGTGCTCATCGTTGCGCCTTTGGTTGCACCGCCGCCGGAGGCCTACCGGGACGGTGTGTCGGTGATCACGTTCGCCACGCAACGCGTCGCGGACGCGACGGGAGCGGCAGGCGCCAAGATCGGAAACTACTTGGTCGCTGTGCTCGCCATGAGGCAGGCCCGCCAAGCCGGGGCGGTGGAGGCGCTCATCGCGGACCACGAGGGGCGCGTCGTCGAAGGCTCCACCTCGAACGTCTTCGTCGTGAAAGACGGCGCCTTGTACACGCCTGCGGAGTCGGACGGCATTTTGCCGGGCATCACGCGGGCCCGCGTCATCGCCGTGGCGCGGGAGCTGAGTTACCCGCTCGTGTTCGGCGCGCTCGAGCGTTCTCTCTTGGAGAGCGCGGACGAGGTGTTCGTTTCGTCGAGCATCCGCGAGCTCTTGCCGGTCGTTCGTATCGACGGGCGTGTGGTGGGCGCAGGCGTACCCGGTCCCACCACACGCGCCCTGCACGCCGCGTTCCGCGAGAGCGTGCAGGCGCGCGCCGAGTAAGCGTCAGGTGTTTTCGCTGGTGGACGCTTGCGCCTTGGGGATGGGAATGCGGAGCTGTCCCTGGTTTTGCGCCATGATGAGCTGGGTCGCCTTCTCGAAGAAGGCACGCAAAAACGGCACCTCGTGAGGTGGGTTGGTCACGAGACCACACCGCTCCACGGCCTTGATGGTCGCCGCCACTTCGAGCGCTTTGCCCTCGCCTTCTCGCGCGAGCACGCTGAGGCCGGCGTCTTTCATCGCGAGCGCCACGCGGGCGCGAAGCTCGGGCTCGAAGTAGCGATCCGTCGCGGCCTTCATGGCCGCGACGAGCTTGTCGCTCAGCTCGCCCTCGGCCGGCTGCACGCCGGGCGTCAGGGTGCTGCCCACCTCGAGCAGCATGCTCTGCACGGCAGCCTGACTGGGCATCCACGGCGCGAACTCCGGGAGCAGGTGCAATCCGCCGGAGCCGAGCGCCAGCGCGGCAGCGTCTTCATCCGCAAGCTCCAGGCCCTCCTCGTCGAACGGGTGCTCGAGTGCTTCTGCTGGAGCGGGACCCAGCAGGTCCGCGGCGCTGTCGAGCCCGAGCGGAAGCGGTAGCTGGTTCTCAGCGTTCTTCTGGCGGGAAGCCGCGATGCGCGCGCGCGCCCAAGCAACGGGCACGGAGCAGAGCCGCGCGCGCTCCCCAGCGAGGCGCTTGACCTCTTCCTTCAGACCCGACTGCGCGATTTCCGCGATGCGTACGTTCAAGAGCCCCACGCCGTCACGCAGCAGCACGAACACGACCTTGCCACGCCGCTCCTTGGGCCAACGAGCGAGCACGAGCAGCACGTTGAGCGCGCCGTCCGGCGCGGTCATGAACGCTTCGACCGTTTCCTGTACGGGGGCGCTGAGGCGCGCGACGCGCTGCTTTTCCGGAATAGCGACGCCGCGCGACTTCAAGACGGCCAAGGCGCGCTTGGCGGCCTTGCGCGTCTCGCCGGAGCCGCCTTCGGCGACCTCGAGGAGCGCGGCCGCGTTGCCGGCGTCGCGCCACGCGAGCACGAGCGCGTCGGCGCGCGCGCCGGCTTGGGCCGCAGCGTTCAACGCTTGGTCGGCAGGCGTGTGGGGGTCGAAGTTCTGTGCGCTGTCTTTGCTCATGGGACCGTTTCCAACTCTATCGTTGTTCGTGGCGGGGCGTGGCGCGGTGGGCGGCGACGCCATCTCTCAGCCGGAGCCGTCGAGATTTCGTCGCCCCTCGATGGCGCGACCCAGCGTGATTTGATCGGCGAACTCCAAGTCACCGCCGTGAGGAACGCCGCTGGCGATGCGGCTGACGCGAAGACCGCGCTTGCCCAGCTCTCGCGCCAGGAGCAGCGCCGTAGCTTCGCCGTCGACCGAAGGCGGCGTGGCCAATATGACCTCCTGCACGTCGTCTTGGGTGAGACGACGGCCGAGCGCGTCGAGCGGGAGCTCCTCGGGGCCAATGCCGTCGAGCGGCGAAAGTAGCCGACCGAGCACGAAGTAGCGCCCGCGCATCACACCGCTCCGCTCGATGGCGATCAGGTCTTGTACGCGGCCGACGACGCACAAGAGCCGCGGGTCACGACGCGGATCCTTGCAGACGCCGCACACGGCGTGCCCCGTGGGGTCGATCTCGGCGATATTTCCGCAGCGCTCACACGGTTTGATGCTCTCCGCGAGCAGCCCGAGCTCACGGCTCAGCTCGACGGCGAGCGTCGCGTCGCTCATCAGCTGAAGCGCGAAGCGCTGCGCGGTTTTCTCGCCCACGCCCGGCAAGCGAGCGAACATCTGGACGACACGTCGAAGAGGCTCCGGCAACATGGGTTCAGCCCTCCGCTAGCTTGACTTCTTTGATGCGCGCGCCGAACACCTCGATGGCGTCGACGACGCGCGGGTGCGCCTTGGCGCGAGCGACCGCTTCCCGTCGCGCAGCTTCTCGCTCTCGCACGCGCTGCGCGCTCAGGGTCTTGTGTGGCGCGGCTTCGCGGTAGTCCTGGGTGACGCGCACTACGGTGGGTTCACCCAAAACTTCGCTGGCGACGCTCTCGAGCAAGGTGAGCGCCTCCCGGGCGGTGACGTGTCCCACGAAGAGGCTGCCGCGCTCGAAGCCGAGCTCGACCACACCGGATCCTATGGCGATGGGGACCGCCTGCTCGAGGTACGCGGCGAGCTCGATGTGCGCTTCGCGCACTCGTTCGACGAGCGGCCGCAAGCGGAGGAGCAGGGCGACTTCTTCGGGGGACGCTTCAGGGACCAGCCGCGCGCTGGGAGGTGCCGGAAGCTGTGAGACGGGCGCCGGGGGCGAACTCGAATGAGCTCGAATTGGCTCCGGTGCAGGCACCCGCTCCGTCGGGCTGCGGCGTGGCGGCTCCGAACGTGACCTGGCTCTGGCGGAGGGGGGCGGAGCTTCTGCCGCCGACTCGGTCGCGGTTCGGGGAAGCGCGCCCTCAGGGAGCTTGGCGGGCGCTTCGGCCGTGCGAGCCTGAGCCACCGGGGCGAGCTCACGGGGCGGCTCCGGTGGTGCGAGCTCGCTGCCTACGTACGGTCCCGCGCCTGGGCCTTCGGGTTCGCCGCGACTGCTACTCGACGCGCCGCTTCGCGCCGGGCGACTTTCGCCTTCGCGTTCGCGCCCGCGTGTGGGTTGCGCTGCCAAGCGTCGTTCGAGCTGACCCAAACGCTGAATCAGGTCGTCCACCGGCAGGAGCGGAGGACGACGAGCGAGGCGCACGAGCAGCATTTCCAGCGCGGCGCGCGGCGCTGCGCTGCGGACGACCTCGTCGTAGCCGCGCGAAAACCCCTGATGGAGCCGCAAGACATCGTCGGCGTCCGTGCTCTCGGCAAGGCTCATGACGTCTCGTCGCTCCTCGTCCGCCAAATCCAAGAGTCCCGAAGGATCACTCACCACCTTGGCGACGACCAAGTCGCGCAATAGCGACAACACGTCGCGGGCGACGTGCGGGATGTCGAACCCTTGATCTGCCACGTGGCTGACCACCTCCAGACAGCCTGCCGCATCCCCCTTCACCAGGCCACGAGCGATGTCGTGCAAAGCTTGTCGGCTGGCCACGCCGAGCACTCGGGCCACGTCATCGCCGGCCAAGCGGTTTCCGCTGAACGCGATGACCTGATCGAGCAGGCTCATGGCGTCGCGCATGCTGCCGGCGGCTTCCCGCGCAAGGATGGCGACGGACGCCTCGTCGGCTTCAATGTGCTCCTGCTCGAGCACGTAGCGCAGGCGTCCCGCGATGGCTCGCGCCTGGATCATCTTGAAGTCGAAGCGCTGCACTCGACTCAGGATGGTGACGGGGACCTTGTGCACCTCCGTGGTCGCAAAGATGAACTTCACGTGCGGAGGCGGCTCCTCCAAGGTCTTCAAGAACGCGTTCCACGCCGCTTGTGAGAGCATGTGGACCTCGTCCACGATGAAAATCTTGTAGCGGTCCCGCGTGGGGCGGTACGGCAGTGAGTCCTGAAGCTTCCGGACTTCGTCCACGCCGTTGTAGCTGGCGCCGTCGATTTCGCGGACGTCCATGTCCGTGCCTGCGGTGATTTCGACGCAGGCAGCGCACTCCAGACACGGTGTGACCGTCGGTCCGGGATCCTCTCCGGGAGGGACGGTCCCCGGTTTGCGCATGCAGTTGAGCGCCTTGGCCAGGATGCGGGCGCTCGTCGTTTTTCCGACGCCGCGCACGCCGGTGAAGAGAAACGCGTGCGCGACGCGGCCCGAGTCGATGGCGTTGCCGAGCGTGCGCGCGACGTGGTCCTGGCCCACGAGGTCCTCGAAGCGCATGGGGCGCCACTTCCGGGCGAGGACGACGTAACTCATCGCCGCTGAGCTAGCAGATTGGGACGGTCGTCTCTAGCCCCGCGCGGGTGGCCCGTTTCTGCGAGCGCGCGAGTCCAGGCGACGTCCCGGGCCCGTTCCGGTCGAAGGAAACGCGCGGTGCGGGCCGCTTTCGCCGAGGCGGGGGGGGGGATATGTTCCCCCGAGTGAGGGCCTCGTCAATCGCCGCTTTATGCGTCTTGGGCTGCGCAGCGAATCCCGGCGTGGAATCACGTGCCGTCGTGCGGGCGTCGTCGGCTCCGGCAACCGAGACGCTCGCAAAGCCGAACGACGCGCCCCCCGTTGCCTCTTCCGTGGAGAGCTCCGCCCCGATCCGGCTGGAGCCACTTCCCCTGGTCGGCCGAATCGAGGCGGCGTTCCGAATCACGTCGCCCGCCGCGGGGGAACGGATCCTGTCGGACGTGGTGGCGACCCGCTCCGTCGTCGTGAGCGGCGCGCAGGGTACGGTGTACGTGGGGCTGGACGACCATCCGTTCCGTCGCGTGGACACGGGAAGCATTCGCCTGATGGATCTCCTGCTGGAGGATGAAGAGCTCGCTCCTGGCGCCCATCGACTGGTGGTCGTGCAGGAGGGCGCAGAGGGACGCGCTTTCGCCGCGAGCTGGTTCTTCGTGGGGGACGAAGGCGAGGCGAACGCCGAGCCCTCATCATGGGGGGCCGTACTGTTTTCGCCTCACGGCACGTTCAATGGCGACGCCGCCGCCGACGGCGTCACCATCGACGCGTTCTCACTGACACCGGAACGCAGCCTGGTTGTCCGTGTGGTGGGGCCGGGGTGGACGGCCGAGCGCCGCACCAGCGGAGAGCCGCTGACCGTGCAGGGCCTACCGAGTGGTGATTTTCGTATCGAAGCGGAGGAGCTCGCGCCGGGGCCTTCCGCGAGCGACCTGGTGCCGGTGCGCGGTGCCTGGTCCACGCTGTCGCGCGTGATCACCGTCAATCGGGACGCACCGCGGAGGCCCGGGCCGTGAGCCTCGGCTTCTACTCGGGTGCGCTCGCCGCGTGGTCGGTCGCTTACGTCGCCATTGGGGTGTTCTTCATGGCGGCGCACTTCTGGGCGCGTCGCGATCGGGAATACTTCGTGTTCGGCGTCGTCATGATGTGGCTCGCCTGCATGTGCGCAGGCGTGTCCATGGTGGCGCGCGAGGTGTCCAGCCCGACGGCGGAGCTCGGGAGCCGGCTCGGCGTCGTCGGCGCGCTCTTCGCTTGCTCCTTCCAAATCCAGTTTGCGCTCCGCTACACGGAGCTCGCCAAACCATGGAACGTCGGCACCGCGCATTCGACGGCGCTCGTGATCGCTCTGTGGGCCTGGTTCGGTGGGGGGAGCGCAGAGGTCGGGAGAAGCCCGCACATCATGCCCCTGCCGGTGCTCACGAACGTGGAGGCGCTCGCGATCGCGTTTTGCGCCGCGTGCCTCTTGGGTGTCACCGTGGGCGGCGGCTTGCTCTGGTACGCGCTTCGGCACGGCAGAAGCGGCGCGAAGCTTCTCTTCGGCGCAACGCTCGTGGTGAGCGTGGCCGCCGTTCACGACGCGGTGCTCTTGCTCACCCCGGGTACGAGCCTGGTCGGTCTCTACTCGCCGCACGTGCTGTGGGTGTACGTCGTCGCGATGGCGGCGACGCTCATCGTGCGCTACCGCGGCACCGAGGGGCGCTTGCGGGAAACGGCGCAGAGCCTCCGCAAGCGCACGGAAGAGCTTCGTCGCTCGCACGCGGAGCTCGTCAAGGTGCAGGGAGAGCTCGTGCGAAAAGAGCAGCTGGCCGCGGTCGGTGAGCTCGCCGCGTCGATCGCACACGAGGTGCGCAACCCGCTCGCCGTCATCGTCAACGCCACCGCGGGTTTGCGCCGCCGCACCTTGCCCGAAGACGACCGAGAAACGCTGCTTTCCATCATCGACGAAGAGTCGGAGCGTTTGAACCGCTTGGTCGCGGAGCTCTTGCGTTTTGCTCGTCCGGTCTCGGCGAAGCGCGCCTTGGTTTCTTTGGTCGAGCTCTGCCAAGAGGTGCAGCGGAACCGCCCGCTGGGGTACGACGTGATCGTGTCCATCCCGGAGCAGCCCGAGCTGGAGACCATCTGGGTGGACCCGGGGTTGTTCCGGCTCGTCATGGACAACCTCGTGGCCAACGCGTGCCAGTCGATGCGCAGCGGCGGCGCGGTCACCATCGACGTGCATGAAGCCGAGTTCGACGACGGGCGACCAGCGGTTGCCATTGACATCGTGGACGCGGGTCACGGCATGGACCCGAGCGTGCTCACCCGCGCCACACACCCGTTCTTCACGACACGCCCCAGCGGGACGGGTCTGGGTCTGCCCATCGTGCTCCGCATCGTCGAGGCGCACGGCGGAGACCTCCGTTTGAAAAGCGAGCCCGGGCGTGGCACCACGGCCACGTTGCGCATTCCACGCTCCGCCACCGGACGTCCCTCCATTCCCGACATGAGCCCGGACCTCGACCTCAGTGAAATCACGTCCAAAGGTGCCCTCCGTGCCGTCTGAAGAGCGCGCTCGCATCGTCGAGCTCGACAAGCGTTACGTGTGGCACCCGTATACGCCCATGGAGGCTTATCTTCGAGACGGCCGCCCGCTCGTCATCGAGCGAGCGGAAGGCTCGCGGCTCCACGACGCCGACGGTCGCTCGTACATCGACGGCAACGCGTCGTGGTGGACGTCTCTGCTCGGACACGGGCACCCCAGGCTCCTGCGCGCGCTGCAAGAACAAGCCTCGAGGCTGTGTCACACCGCGCTCGCTGGCATGACGCACGCACCCGCCGCGCGCGTCGCGGAGGCGCTCGTTCGCGTCGCACCTCCGGGCCTCGAGCACGTCTTCTTCAGCGACAACGGCTCGACCGCCGTCGAGTCCGCCCTCAAGCTGTGCGCGCAGTACTGGGTCCAAAACGGCCGCCACAAAAAAACTCGTTTTCTCTCGCTCGAGGGCGCGTTTCACGGCGAAACGCTCGGTGCAACGGCGCTGGGCGGCGTGGACGCCTTTCGAAGGCCGTTCTCGGCGCTCACGATGCCGGTCACGCACTTGCCCTCGCCAGCGGACGGCGTCGATCGGGCGTTGGACGCGCTCGAACGCGAGCTCGAGGCGCGGTCGGACGACGTGGCCGCGCTGGTGGTGGAACCTTTGGTTCAAGGCGCGGGCGGCATGCGCATGTATGGCGCGGAGTACCTGCGCGAGGCGAGGCGTCTCACGGAGCGTTACGACGTTCTCTTCGTGGTGGACGAGGTGTTCACGGGCTACGGACGCACGGGCACGTTTTGGGCGTGCGAACGCGCAGGTATTTCGCCGGACGTTCTTTGCTCCGCGAAGGGTCTGAGCGGCGGCCTCTTGCCCTTCGCCGCCACGCTTGCATCGACGCGGGTCTTCGAGGGCTTTCTCGGTCCATCGGATCGGGCCTTTTATTACGGGCACACCTACTGCGGAAACCCACTCGGCGCGGCGGTGGCGCTCGAGGTGCTGGCGATTTACGAGGATGAGCGCATCGTTTCGCGCGCGCAGGCGAGCGGAGAGCGCATCGCTCGTACGTTCGCCGCGCTGGGCGACTTGCCCGGTGTCAGCGCGGCGCGGAGCCTCGGCATGGTGGGCGCGCTCGAGCTACGCGGAGGGCGTGGGTACCTCGAGCGTGGTGGCTGGGTCGTGTACGAACGCGCGCTCGAGCTCGGCGCCTACCTGCGACCGCTCGGCAACGTGGTGTACGTCACGCCGGCCCTCAACATCACGGAATCGGATCTGGGGGAGCTCTTGGCCATCGTCGAAACGGCGGTGGGCGAAGTGGCAAGCTGAAGCGAGGTTCGCATGGCTCAACGCAAAAGGTACCTGTTCGTCTGTGTGAACCAGCGGCCCGACGGAACGCCCAAGGGCTCCTGCGCCGCGCGAGGTGGCGTGGAAGTCCACGCAACGCTCAAGGCGATGCTCAAGGAGCGCGGTTTGGCTGCCACCGAAGCGCGGGCTTGTACGGCGAGCTGCCTCGACACCTGTTGGGTGGGGCCGTGCATCGCGGTCGAGCCGGACGGCTTTTTTTACGGCCGTGTGCGCGTGGAAGACATCCCGGATATCGTCGACGGGCTCGAGAGCGGCGAGCGAGTCGAGCGCCTCGTGCTTCGACCCGAGGAGTACGAGGAGCCGCGTGAGCTCAAGAAGCGGGACGCTGGTTCTCCCCAGGCGCCTACGCCTCCCGACACCAAGTAGAGAGCGCCGACAACGCGAGCGCTCGATGTCTCGCCCCGGGACGTCGGTTTCGTCTCGATGGCGCCGCTCCGTCCACGCGAAGTGTCCACCTCGAGTAGGCCTCGGAGGGGGCCCATTCGCGGGGGCCGGGCTGAGCTGGGGTCGTCCGTGTCACGATCTGCTCACGACGAACGGAGCGGAACTCACGGCGCTGCGCGGTGAGAGCCGCGCAGGGCGGCATCGTGAAGTGTGCGCGGTGCCACACGATTCGTGGAGTCTGGGGGCCGGTGCGAAGGAAGAGATCGCTCCAGGGAGCAGTCGGCAGGGACGTCGAGCGAGCCACCTCTCGCCTCTCCCGACGAGCCGTGTTGGCCATGGCGGGCTCGGCTCTGGTGAGCTGCATCACCGACGTGCCCGCTTCTCGGCGAAGCGTGCTGCCTCGAGCAGCGAGGCCAGCGCTCGCGCGTGCCCCGGTGGTCGTGTTGGTCGCGATTGATGGCGTGCGATGGCAGGAGGTCTTCGAGGGCGTCGAGCCGGCGATGGCCAAACGCTACGGCGTGAGCCGACGCTGGGTGCGCTCCGCCGAGGAGCTCACCCCGCATCTGCATGGCATCGGCACGCGGGACGGGTGTGTGCTCGGAGCTCCTGGCGCGGACGAGGGTTTCTTCGCTTCGGGGCCTGAGTTCGTCTCTCTCCCGGGCTATGCGGAAATGCTGACGGGCTCGCTGCATTCCGGTTGCACCACGAACGCCTGCCGAAACGTTCGCATCGAGACCCTGGTCGACGACTTCGCCCGGCCTCCTTCCGCCAAGGCGGAGGAGGCGGCGGTCATCAGCTCGTGGCCACGCGTCGAGAGTGCGTCCTCGCACGGCGGCCGCAGCGGCGTCGTTTCTGCCGGCAGGAATGGTGGGTATCGCTTGGAGCGCCTGCGGGCATTCCCGAAAGCGTACGCCGCCTTCGAAGCCGGACGTCGCGCGGCGGCCGCGCCCGGGTACGACGACTTTCGCCCGGACCGCTTCACCGCCGAGCTCGCGGTGTCCTACGTCGCAGAAGCCCAGCCGCGTTTTCTCTTCGTCAGCTTTGGAGAAACGGACGAGTACGCGCACCACAATCGTTACGGCGCCTACTTGGAGGCGCTGCACTTCGCAGACGCGATGGTGGGGCGGCTCCGCTCCACGCTGCGACGGCTCGAGCGAGGCGGAACACCAACGGCGCTCCTGGTCACGACCGACCACGGCCGCGCGTACCACTTCACCGACCATGGCTCGAAGTGGCCCGAGTCTTCGAGGAGCTTTCTGTTCGCGGCGGGCTCCCTCATCTCGGCGCGCGGACGTCTGGCGGGTGCCAAACGCGCTCGCCTGGCCGACTTGGCTCCCACCGTGCGCGCCATCTCGGGCTTGCCGTCGCGAGAGGTCTCGGGGAGCGGCCGAGTCCTCGAGGAGTTGCTCCCTCGACCGGCGATGTGGGCGCGCTCGCGATGACGAAACATCGAGTGTCTTTTCGTCATCCAAGTGTGGTGTGGAGCGCGCTCGGTAAGTGTGCGCCTCGGTGGGTCAGGTAGGGAAAATTCGCTGCGTGAGCGCGAAGGGAGGTGGGAGTGCTCATGTTCGAATCGTGAGCAAGACAAATGAACACGCCGTATACTGGGACTCGTGCCCATGACACGCTCCCTGCTTGGCTTGTTTCTTTCTGTGAGTTGTTTGTCAGTAGGCTGCGCCGCGGTGACGGACGAAGCTCTCGATGGCGCGCCTTCCGACGGCGCTGGCGGCGGGAGCGAGAGCGGAGGGACCTCGTCGGGTGGCGCCGCGAGCGGCGGCACTTCCTCGGGCGGCGCGTCGAGTGGTGGCACATTCTCGGGTGGTGCATCGACCGGCGGCGCGTCGAGTGGTGGCGCTGCAAGCGGCGGTACTTCATCGGGCGGTGCATCGACCGGCGGCGCTGCAAGTGGCGGTGCTGCGAGCGGTGGCGCGGCGTCGGGCGGCACGTCGACCGGCGGCACGTCGAGCGGCGGCAGTGGCGGCACGTCCAGCGGCGGCACGTCGAGCGGCGGCACGTCGAGCGGCGGAACCACCGGCTCGCCGCACAGCAACGACCCGGTCGATTGTTCCGGCAAACCTGCGTACAGCGGCACGTGGATGTGGGCCGACGGCAACGGCCAGGTCACGGCCGTTTGCAGCACGGGCACGCCGTGTACCCAGGGAACGGCGCCCGCGGCGAGCGGCGGCACCTACCTCTTCGAGTGCACACACAGTCACAAGCCCAACTGTAACGGGCAGGATCCCGGCACCATGAATTGGTCCGATCCGCCTTGGACGCGAGTGGGTGAGTGCGCCCCCTGAAGTATCGGCAAGTTTGCTCGCGCAGGGCGCGCGTTGCGCGCGCGCCGGAGCATGGCGGACTCGAGGCCGCCCGGGCGAGCGCCTCTCGCGAAATGCCCGCTGTGTGGACAGTCACTATCAAAAGTTGCGCCTCTACGGTGATGGTCGCCGTCGGATTGCGCGCCCGTGCGTTTGGCGAGGCGCTGGATAGAATGCGGCCTTCCCTTACAGGCTCATGCTCATGATGCATCGTCCGCTTTTCGCTTACGTCCTGCTCGGTTCCCTCTCCGTCGCGTGTGCGGCCGTCACAGAAGACCCGCTGAATACGGACGGCGTCGGTGGAAGCCCTTCGGGCGGCAGCTCCAGTGATGGAGGCAGCGCCAGCGACGGCGGCTCCTCGAGCGGCGGCAGCGCGAGCGGTGGCGGTTCTTCGAGCGGCGGAGCGTCGAGCGGTGGTGCCGCAACGGGCGGAGAACCCGGATCCGGGGGAGCGTCAACGGGCGGAGCAGCGAGCGGCGGAGCGTCAACGGGCGGAGCAGCGAGTGGCGGAGCGTCAACGGGCGGAGCGTCGAGCGGCGGAGCGTCGAGCGGCGGAGCCGCAACGGGTGGCTCCGCCGGCGGCTCCACGGGGCCGCTCGGAAGCTGCGACTTCACGGCCGCCTGCGCTCTCGACTGCGCGGACGCTGGTGGACAGCACGAGGACTACATCGACGATGAGTGCACGCAGATCATCGACTGCCTCATTGCCAATCCCACGTGCCCGGAGACGGGCGATCCGCTGTGCACCTCCGTTCAACAAAATCCGTACACGGAGGACGTCTGCCGCGCGAACGAGTACAAGAACGCCAAGGCCAAAGCGTTCGCCACCAACATGGTGGCCACGTGTTACTGCGCTCCGTGAGCCTGTGCGGAGCGCAGTGAGCCTGTGCGGAGCGCAGTGAGCGTCTTCGCCGCTCGCTCCGTCAACTCCGCATCCTAGGGTGTTCTGCAGGCCCGACCGCCGCGTACGCGTGCGCCTTCAGGTCGAAGCGCAGGGATGGACCCGGCCCACGTCGACCCCACGAGAGGGGGGAAGGCGACAAGCGCCGAAGCCCGTCCGCTCCCGCGCTACGAAGGGGGGAGCCGACCTGCGCGAAGCCCGTCCACTTTCGCGCTCCGAGTTGGAGCGGCGCCGCGCCACAAGTTCTGTCGGGGATGCCCGTTGGGTCGTTTACGGGCGGCGCGACGCGCTCCGAGGTCTTCCGTCGGCGCTGCGAGGCCCTCGGTCGGCCGGTGGTCCGACTGACGAATCGTGGCGAATGCTGCGCGGCGTAGGTTTCGGTGCCACCCTTTCGAACGACGCCTTCGTGCGGGAGCACCGCACTTGGTCGCGCAGAGCCGCCGACTCAATTCGCTTCGGAGTTTGACAAGTTGTCACGGCGCTCGGGGCTGTTGGGGCGCGTTGTGCCAAGGTGGCGAACGATTTACGTCGCCTTGCTGAATTTGGCCTGAAAATTCAGGCGCCTGCCCCCATTGACCGTTGGCACGCCTCTCGCTTTAAGGAGTCGCGGTCGATCTGTCCGCACGACCAGGCCTGATCGCCCGTTCGGTTCGACCTACTCATCGCCGTGCCTTTCGACGCACTCTTCAAGAAGTACTTCGTCGCGGTCGTGCTCGCGCTCGTTGCGCTCGCCGCGTACTTCCAGGCAGCTGGCTTGAGTCAGCTCGTCGGGAGCGCGCTCACGGCGAGTCCGGGCGAAGCGAATGGCAAGGCGTCTGCGCCGACGCTGCCGAGCGTGGAGCGTCCGCGGGCCACGGCCATTTTGGAGCGCAACCCGTTCGACTCCGTGACGGGTCCGCTCGTCGGGCAAAACATCGAGCTGCCCGAAACCCGCCCGGCGCCCATCACGGATCCTTTGGCGGCGCCGCGCTGCGAAGGCGTCACCGTGCACATCGTCACCGAGTCGGACGATCCGTTGTGGTCGTTCGCTGCGGTGCAAGGGCCGGGCGAATCGTCGCCCATGCTCAGGCGCGTGGGCGACGCCGTCGGCGACAAGAAGGTCGCTTACATCGGCTTCAATCCCGTCGAGGCCACGCCCACCATTTGGCTCGAGGGTACGACGCTTTGCCAGGCGTTTCTCTTTGCCACGACGCCGCCGCCTGCGGCGGCGGCCGCTCCAGCGCCGGCTCCGGCCGCCGAAGCCGCGCCCGCACCCGGTAAGACGGACTCGCGCTCCATCGATCCCGACATCAAGTCGAAGATCAGCAAGGTGAGCGACACCGAGTTTCACATCGACCGTGGCGCCGTCGACAAGATCCTCGAAAACCAAGGGGATCTCATGAAGTCGGCGCGCATCGTCCCCGAGCAAAAGGACGGCAAGGTCGTCGGCATTCGCCTGTTCGGCGTTCGCCCCGACACTCTCCTCGGAACGCTGGGTCTGCAGAACGGCGATCGCCTCGAGCAGATCAACGGCTTCGACATGGGTAGCCCCGAGAAGGCCCTGGAGGCCTACGCGCGTTTGCGCACGGCGGGCAACCTGAACGTGAAGATCAACCGCCGCGGCCAGCCAATGAACATCGAGTTCAAGATCAAGTGAGCCTCTCGTCGTGAGTTCAGCGTCATCCCCCCCGCCCTCGTCCCGTCGCGAAAGTGGACTTCCGTCTGCCCGCTCCGTCGCTCGTCGCGTCGGCGCGCGTTCGGTGGCATCCGCGCTCACCTGCGTTCTCTTGCTGCAAAGCTCGAGCGTGTTCGCGCAAGCGGCTGCTCGCCCGCGGCGCACCCCGGCAGCGCGACCTGCGACGCCCGCGGCGCCTGCGGCCCCCGCGACGCCGGCTGCTCCCCGCACCGTCGCCGATCGTGACCC
>JAEYVE010000202.1 GCA_023432025.1 Pseudomonadota bacterium | reverse complement strand
GGGGAGGACGACCGGAGGTCACCGACACGCTTCGACGGCGTCCATCGACGTCGCCGCGAGCACACACTTGGCGCGCTTGGCGTAGGGGATGGCGCCTTCGTTCTTTCCCTTGGCGACTTGCTTGGGGCACGAGCTCTGGAACTCCGCGGCCGCAGGGGAGGCCGAGAAGCCAGGGGTCTGCTGCTCCATCAGGTCGCCCAGGTGCTTGCAGAGGTCCGCTTCGCTCGGGGCGCGCAAGAAGGCGGCCCAGGCTGCGCCTGCGCCGCCGAGAAGCACGAGAGCGACGATGCCGAGGATCTTGAGTGTTTTCATGATGGTTTTTCGCGTGGTGCGTCCAGTTCGGGAGTGGACGCCCTGCTACCCGCTCTACACGCACACACGCGCAACGGCCTCATCCACCTGGATGAAGCGTGCATTCGAGTCGGCGTCATGACGGGCGTCACATCCGACGGAGCTTGCGCGCGCTAGGTTCCGGTCGCGCGCGAGCTCGGAGCCTGCGTGAGCTCGAACGAAATCGTGGGCTCACGGGGCTCGGACGCCGCACACGCAAATTCTTCGCCGAAGGCGGTGACCGGGGGCCGTGAGAGCGCCTCAGCGCCGACGACCCGGCGCGAAAGGAGACTCGTGAAACGCTATTGGATCGCCTTCTGTGCGGTGTTCTTTCTGTCGTTCGCCGTTTTGGGCTGGACGGGCGTTCGCATCTATCAAGAGGCGCCGCCCATTCCGGAGCGAGTGGTCACCACGGACGGTCGGGAGGTCCTCGCCGCGGGCACGATTTCGGAAGGCCAGAACGTGTGGCAAGCGATGGGCGGCATGCAGCTCGGCTCCATTTGGGGGCACGGCAGCTACGTGGCGCCTGACTGGACGGCAGACTGGCTCCACCGCGAGGCGCTGCTCATTTTGGACGAGTGGGCGAAGAAAGAGCAGGGGCGCAGCTACGCGGAGCTCGACGCAGAACACCAAGGCGCGCTGCAGCGTCGCGTGGAGCTCATGCTGCGCGAAAATCGTTTCGACCCTGCCACGCGCACGCTCACCATCACGCCCGAGCGCGCCCGCGCCTTTCACGCCAACGCGGCGCACTATGCGGACGTGTTCGGCAAGGGGCGCAGCGCGTACGCCATCCCCGAGGGCGCGCTCTCGGACCCTGACAAACAGCACAAGTTCTCGGCATTCGTGTTTTGGACCGCCTGGGCCGCAGTGACACACCGCCCGGGCGACACCGTGACGTATACGAGCAACTGGCCGCACGAAGCGCTCGTGGGAAACCGACCCACGGCCGACTCGGTGGTTTGGACGGGCGTCAGCATCATCGTTCTGCTCGGAGCCATCGGCGCGATGGCGCTTTGGTATGCGTCACAGAAGCGCGAGCTTCCAGCCGACGACATTCCGAACGACGATCCACTCTTGGGGTCCCGTCCGACGCCTTCGCAGCGCGCGGTCGTGAAGTACTTTTGGACGGTCACCGCGCTCGTGCTCGTGCAGGTGCTGATGGGCGTCGTCACTGCGCACTACGGCGTGGAGGGGGACGGGTTCTACGGTCTGCCGCTCAGTAGCTACGTGCCGTACGTGCTGAGCCGCACGTGGCATTTGCAGCTCGGCATTTTCTGGATCGCCACCGCGTGGCTCGCTACCGGGCTCTACATTGGACCGGCGGTGGGCGTGGAGCCGCGCTTTCAGCGCTTGGGCGTCAACGTTTTGTTCGGTGCGCTCTTGCTCGTCGTGGTGGGCTCCATGGTGGGGCAGTGGCTCAGCGTGAACCATCGGTTGTCCGGAGACGCTTGGTTCTACTTGGGCCACAGCGGCTACGAGTACATCGACTTGGGACGCCTCTGGCAGATCGCGCTCCTGGTGGGTCTGTTTCTTTGGCTCGTCTTGATGCTCCGCGCGCTCTGGCCGGCGCTTCGCAAAAAAGACGAGCAGAGGCCCATTCTCACGCTCTTCGTGATCTCGAGCGCTGCCATCGCAGGGTTTTATGGCGCGGCTCTCGGGTACGGAAAGCACACCAACCTGGCCGTTGCCGAGTACTGGCGCTGGTGGGTGGTGCACCTCTGGGTGGAGGGCTTCTTCGAGGTGTTCGCCACCGTGGTGATTGCGTTCCTCTTCGTGCGCTTGCGCCTGCTCGCCTTGCGGGCTGCGGGCACGGCTACGCTCTTGTCCGCGACGATTTTCTTGAGCGGCGGCATCATCGGCACGCTGCATCACCTCTATTTTTCCGGCACGCCGACCTTCGTGGTCGCGTTGGGGTCGGTGTTCAGCGCGCTCGAGGTGGTTCCACTGCTCTTCGTTGGCTACGAGGTGTGGCACAACTTGGAGCTCGCCAAGTCGCGTCCTTGGGTGAAGAAGTACAGGTGGCCCATCTACTTCTTCGTGGCCGTCGCCTTCTGGAATCTGGTGGGCGCGGGGCTCTTCGGGTTCATGATCAATCCGCCCGTGGCGCTCTATTACATGCAGGGTCTGAATACGACGCCCGTTCACGGACACGCAGCCTTGTTCGGCGTTTACGGCATGCTCGGCATTGGCTTGATGCTGTTTTGCTTTCGCGCGCTCGCGCCGAGCCAGGAGTGGAACGAGCGTCCCTTGAAGCTCGCGTTCTGGTCCTTGAACGGAGGCTTGATGGCGATGGTGTTGCTCAGCCTCCTGCCCGTGGGGCTCATGCAAACGTGGGCTTCGGTCGAGCACGGCTACTGGTACGCGCGCAGCGCGGAGTTCTTGCAGACGGACGTCATGCAGGTTTTGCGTTGGTTGCGCGCGATAGGTGATACCGTGTTCGGCGTGGGGATGCTGCTCTTGGCCTACTTCGTGTTCGGGTTGAGCACTGGGCATTCGCTTCGCCGTAACATCGGTGCGTCGGCTGCGGTGGCCGTGCAAGGACCGTCCGTTTCGCGAGGCGGCGCTGCAGAGTGAAGTCGGCGGGCAGAAGCAGATTTGCGTGTTCGACATCGAGCCGAGGGAGAGTCACGTCATGACCAAACCAGCCGTCTTGGAGCCCGCCTTCGTTCTGAATCTGTCGGAAGCAGCCGCGGAGCTTCGCTCCGCGGCCGCCTACGAAAACGAGGGGCACACTGCGCGCACCTTGACGCGGGAGGCAGATCTGCGGGTCGTGCTCTTGGTCATGAAGACGGGGAGTCGCCTCCGGGAACATCAGGCGGATGCGACCGTTTGTATTCAGGTGCTCGGCGGGGGTGTGCGCCTCGAGCTGCCCACGGGCTCGGTGGGGCTCGGCGTGGGGCAGCTGCTCCTGCTCGAGCGAAACACGCCGCACGACGTCACGGCGCTGGAGGACAGCTCCGTGCTCCTGACGCTCGGTTGGCACGGAAAGCCCGGCAGAGACGAGCGCTGAGGCGTTCGGGCGCTGGCCGCGCTATCGTTCGCGATCGTCGGTCTCTTTGGGTAGGAAGATTGCATGGAGCGGGTGAGACGAGCGGGCGCTTGTGACGTTGCGTCGTGGACACGCGCAGGCGCGCGCTGGTTGTCCCTGGGTGCGGTCCTGGGCGTTTTTTCGTGTAGTCGTCCTGAGCCAGGCGAGCCGCGGCCTCACGGCACGCTGGAGGTGCAGCGCGCCCCCTCTCCGAAGAACGAGTCGACCGCGGAGCCGCAGCCGAGCGCCGCGCACCCCAGCGTGGAGCCGAGCGGAGCGCAGCCCAGCGTGGAGCCGAGCGCGGCGCACGAAAGTCGTGCCGCGGTGCGCGCCGCGCTCTGCGCGTCCGAGAAGCAGGTGCAAATCCTTGCCGAGAAGGAGCAAGAGGGGAAGGCGCCGCCCCAGCTCCGCATCGAAGGCGCCAGGGCAACGGAGGCTTGGCGAGGCTCCTTGTCGCGCGAGGAAGACCGCGCCGACCGCATCGTTCGTGACAAGGACGACTGCGGCAACTGGGGCGAGTGCGCTTACGCCGTTTATATGGCGTGCACGACGGATCGCTTCGTGCGTGTTTACGGCCCGGAGTACTTCGTTTCGCTCGAGCCGCTCGACGGTCCGGACGATCGGGGCTTTTCGCGTCTGCGCGGCAGCGTCCGCAGTGAGTCCCCCGACCACCCCCGCGCGCAGGCCGTGACCTTGCGCTTCGGGGGCCGCTCCTACGACGAGTTGCCCCGTTCCGCCCTCGGCGCTCCCGCGCCGTGAGCGGTCGCCGAAATGTGAGCGTTCAGTAAGTGTCGATGCTCAGGTCGCAAGCGCGCATGAGCGTTGAAGCGGCGAGGGTCGGGGCGGTGCTGGTGGCGAATCCGCGTCGTCCAGCGTGAAGTGGCTCAGCGCGTTTGCTCCCCCTGAAACGTCGGTTGAAGAAGGAATCGTGCGACGCCCATCGGACACCGGCTCATCCGGATTCGCGCGCTGCGTCACGGTGCTCGCTTCCGCGGAGAGCTCAGACGAGCCGAAAGCACTTGGTGAGCGCGCTTGTCTCCGCCGTCATCGTGCATCCGAAGGCGCTTGGAGAGTAAGCTCTGAGGCTCGTGGACTGGGACGACTTGCGTCATTTCCTCGCGCTGGCCCGCACCGGCTCCGTCCGCGCGGCGGGCTCGCTGCTCGGCGTGAGCCACTCGACCGTGGCTCGTCGTGTCGAAGCTCTCGAGGCGCGACTCGGCGCGAGACTCTTCGATCGGCACCGCGATGGCTATCTGCTGACGGGCGCAGGTCGTGAAATGGTCGCCGGGGCGGAACGCGTGGAGCGAGAGATGGCCGCGCTGGAGCTCGGGCTCGCCGGCCAAGACGCTCGGCTCGAGGGACCCATCCGCGTGACGTGCACCGACGCGTTCATCGCGAAAATTCTCCTGCGTGTCCTCGGGCCGATGTGTGAGGCGCATCCTGGCATCGAGCTCGAGCTGGACGCCGACGCCAAGAATCTCGACCTTTCCAAGCGTGAGGCCGATGTCGCGGTGCGCGCGTTTTTGCCGACGGGGGTGCCGCCAGAGCACCTGATTGGCCGGAGGCTAGTGCCCATCACGCTGTGCAACTACGTGGGGACCGCTCACGCTCACCGGCTCCATCTCGAACCGCGTACGTTTCCTTTTCGCTGGCTCGGATCCAACTTGAACAAGATTCAGGAGGAGCTCGTGGCTTCCTCGAGCTACCCGGAGGCTCCTCTGTGGGGCACGTTTCCTTCGATGGACCTGATGGCAGAAGCGGCGCGTGCGGGCCTCGGTTTGGCGATGTTGCCGACGTACGCGGGTGATCCGGATCCAGCCCTCACCCGCCTTTCGCACCCGGATCTGCGTCACGTCGCGGACTTCTGGCTGCTCAGTCATCGTGACCTCCGGGACAACGCGCGTCTCCGGGCTGCGCGGGAAGCCATCGTCACGGGCCTATTGCACCACGCCGCGCTGTTTCGTGGAGAGGCTGAGGCGTGGCGCGAAACTGCGCCGGTGCGTCCCGAACTTGCACCGCGCTAGGCGCGCGTCGCCCACGTAAAATACGGTCATGATGACCCAGGACGAAGCCCGGTTCTGGAACCGTATCGCCGAGAAGTACGCAGCCCAGCCGGTGGCGAACGTCGAAGCGTTCGAGCGCAAGAAGGCCATCACTCGCGAGCACCTGCGGCCGGACTCGGTCGTGCTCGAGCTTGGCTGCGGCACCGGCTCGCTTGCTTTGGAGATGGCGCGCCACGCGGGCCACATTCACGCGCTCGACATTTCGACGGAGATGCTGCGCATCGCGAACCAAAAGCGCGAGGCCCAGGGCGTGTCCAACGTGACATTTGCGTCGGGCACGCTCGATGGCAGCCACGCCTACCCGGCCGAGTCCATGGACAGCGTCTGGGCCTACTCGGTCCTCCATCTCGTCTCCGACAGGCGTCGCGTTCTCAGAACGCTCTTCGACCTCCTCCGGCCAGGGGGCTCGCTGATCGTCTCCAGCGTCTGCTTGGGCGAGGCGTGGGTGCCCTTCGGGCCCATTCTCGCCGTCTTGCGTTGGCTCGGTAAGGCGCCGCTCGTTCACATTTACAGCCGCGAGACCCTGGTCCGGGAGCTCCGCGAAGCAGGGTTCGTGGACGTGACGGAGAGAGACGTCGGCGCCGAGAAAACGGTCGCGTTCTTGGTGGCCCAAAAGCCCATCGAGGGCCGCTCGTCCTCGAAAGACGACGCCTGAAAACGAAAGGCCCCGGAAAACCGGGGCCCCAAGCTGCACGCCCGGAGGGAATCGAACCCCCGACCCGTGGCTTAGAAGGCCACTGCTCTATCCAGCTGAGCTACGGGCGCAGAAAGCGCGGGGGATTTCGCACAAGCGTGTGAAGAACACAAACCCCAGGTTATGTTTCTGCTCGCGTCGGCGGCGCGCCGCGAGGCGGGGCCGTTCTTCGGCGTCACGAACAGGAGGGGTCATGATTCGGGCGAGCAAGGGCTTTTGGTTGCCGATGAGTGTTTGGGCGTGTGGCGTTCTCATCGTCGCTTGCGGCGGCGCTGCTTCCACGGGAGAGCCTGCCGCGGCACCCGGAGTGTCGAGTAGCGCGCCGTCGGAGGACGACAACAGCCTTCCGATGGGACAAGAGGTGCCGAGCGAGGGCTCGTCTTCGCGTGAGGCGAGCGACGTGCGTCCTCGAGACGACGCGGCGTCGCCCGAGGCCGCCAAATCCGCGGCGACGGAGCCGGAGTTTCGAGCGGGGATGACCGTCAACGAAGCCATCAACGCCGTCCCGTCCGACGCGCAGCGCATCAACGTCGATCAAGAAACGCTCGAGGAGCCGCTCGTGCGAGCCGAGCTCTACGAGCCGTGCAAGCTGACGCCGTCGCAGCACTTCAAGCTGCGCGTCGCGGTCTGGGAAGGCCGCGCCGTCGGCGTGGACATCGAGACTCAGCCCAAGAACGACAAACTGGCCGCTTGCTTGCGCGAACGGGTCGAAGCGGTGCGCTGGAGCAACAAGGCCAAATCGCTGAACACCGTCGAGTACGCGTTCTGAGGCCGCTCAAACGGCTTCACGCGCGAGCACGTCGGCGTGCGCCGGCACGGCGGAGGCCGGCGCAGGTCGTCCCGATTCGACCTGCTCCGAGGTGAGGCCGAAGCGGCGCTCCTTGCCGCGGTACACGTCGATGGCGTGCAAGAGGCTCTCCGGGCGAAACTCGGGCCACATCATGGGCAAGAACACGAGCTCCGCGTAGGCGGCTTCGAACAGCAAGAAGTCGCTCACGCGGCTCTCGCCGCCCGTGCGGATGAGTAGATCCACGTCCGGGAGCGTATGGGTCGTCATTTGCTGCCGGAGGGCGCGCTCGTCGATTTCCTCCGGCAGAAGCAGGCCCGAGCGAACTCGAACGGCGAGAGCGCGAGCTGCCTCGGTCAAATCTTGGCGACCGCCGTACGAAAGCGCGAGCGTGAGCGTCATGCCTTCTCCCTCGCGTGTGTAGTCGAGCAAGTCTTGTACGGCGTGGCGCGTGACCGTGGGCAGGTCCTCGATGTGGCCGATGACGTTGACGCGGATACCGAGGTTGCGGAGCTCCGCTCGCTCCTGCTTGGCGAAGCGGGCCAAAAGCCGCATGAGCGCCTCGACCTCGATACGCGGGCGCTGCCAGTTGGCGACGCTGAACGCGTAGAGGGTGAGGTACTCGATGCCGAGCCGCGCCGCAGTTTCGACCGTTTCACGGACGGCGCGGGCGCCCTGCGTGTGCCCTTCGAAGCGCACCATGCCTCGGCCTCGGGCCCAGCGCCCATTGCCGTCCATGATGATGGCCACGTGTCGCGGAAGGCTCTTGCCGTTCATTCGAGTGCTCCGAAAATTCTTTCAAGCGCGTCCGGACACCGCAGCGGGGGCAGGTGCAGCAGGTGCTCCCGGCGGGCGGGACGCTCAGGCGAGCATGCCAGAAAGAGCGTCCCGAGAGAGGGGGCGGACTGTGGAGGTTTCGTGGAGTTGTGGCAGGGCGGTGCGGGGGGTGACCCACGTGGGGACGCGCTTTTTCGTGAAGCGTCATGCGAGCGGTAGCTCGAGACGCAAGCGCACGTCGGGCGGCCCGGCCGCCGCCAATTCCACGTGGCCGCTGTGGGCTTCCGCGACCGCGCGCACGATGGCGAGTCCCAAACCCGACCCCCCTTTGTCCGCTCGCGTCGTAACGAAGCGCCGGAACAGCTGGGCTTGGACGCGCTGCGGCACGACTCCGGGGTTTTGTACTTCCACGACGGCGAGACCGCGCTCCGTGCCGACGCGCAGCGACACGTGGGTCTGCGGCTCGGAGTGACGAAGCGCGTTGTCCAGCAGGTTGGTCACCGCGCGTGTGAGCCAGAGCTGGTGTCCCCGCACGCGGACGCGGCCGTCGATGGTCAAGGCGACGCGCTCGGCGCCGTTCGGCAAAGTCTCCACGCAGGCCTTGGCGACCGCGGCGAGGTCGACGGGGTCGAACGACTCCGGGCCGCGCGCTTCGATGCGCGCGAGGTTCAAGAGATCTTTCAGGAGGCGCTCGATGCGCTCGGTGGCCTCTCGAATGCGACCGACGAAGCGTCGTGCTTCGGCGGGGTCGTCCAGCGCTCCCTCTTCGAGGACCTCAGCGCTGGCTCGAATGGCCGCGACGGGGTTTTTGAGCTCGTGCGACAGGTCGGCCGCGAACGCCTCGACGAAGGGGCGCCCCTCCAGCTGGCGCCGCATCGAGTCGATGGAGCGCACGAGGCGGCCGACCTCGCGGCCGCGCGCGTGCCTCGGCAAGCTGGTGCGTTCGCCTTCACTCACGCGCTCGCTGAAGACGCTGAGGGCCTCGATGGGCGCGGCGATGGCGCGCCCGATCCACGCCGCCGCTAGCGCTGCAGCGGCGCCGAGGATGAGGCTGATGACCAAAACCGTCGGGGCGAAGTCGGCGAGGAGCGCCTCCACGACGATGGTGGGCTTCACCACGCGCACCACACCGACGCGGCGCGCGCCGTTCGTGAGGGGAACGTCGTAGTACACCGCGCCGGGCTCCAAGGCGCGGCTGGGGCCGCCGCGCGGAAAGAGAACTGCTCCGTGTTCGTCGAGCAGCTCCAAGCCGAGGCTCAGCGGGCGCTGTTCGAGGCGAGCGGCGACGACCTGAAGCGTGGAGCCCGTGCGCTCCATTTCGCTCTGGACGAGCCCCGCGATGGTGCCCGCCTCGTCGCGCGCCGAGTCGCTGGCGAGGCGCTTGGCGCGAGCCTCGACGCGGTCCACCACGAGCAGGCCCAAGCCGAACGCGAACACGCCCACGATGAGCCCGAGCGCCAAAAACACCTGCATGCGGATCGAAAGGCCGCGCGTGCGCGTCTCCAAGAGGCGCGACACCACGAACGCGACGAACAGCATCAAGCCGATCGACGCCAGCGTGACGATGACGAGGCGCGTCACGTCGTGCCGCTTTCCGTCATGCGGTAGCCCACCCCGCGCACGGTCTCGATCCAGTTCGGATCTCCGCCGACGTCCGCGATTTTCTTGCGCAAGGATTTGACGTGGGAGTCGACGGTGCGGTCGCTCAGGGCAAACCCGGAGCCCCACACTCGATCGATGAGCTGCGAGCGCGAGAGCACCCGGCCAGCGTCCGAAAGCAGATGCACGAGGAGATCGAACTCGACGCGCGTGAGCTCGAGGGCTTGCCCTCGTACCGTGGCGCGACGCCGCTCCGCGTCGATGTCGATGGGGGAAGGCGCTGGCTCGTCCAGGGGCGCGCGCGCGCGGCGTAGCACGGCGCGCACGCGCGCCACGACCTCGCGAGGAGAGAACGGCTTGCTCACGTAGTCGTCGGCGCCGGCCTCGAGAGAGGAAACGCGGTCTGCCTCGTCGTCGCGGCTCGAGAGCACGATGATGGGCGTTTGGTTGGCCTCACGCCGCAGCCGCGCGATGAGGTCGAAGCCGCTCCCGTCGGGGAGCATGAGATCGAGCACGATGAGCGCGAAGCCCGTCGCGCCCTCGACCGCAAACAGGCGATCTGCCTCCTCGATGCGACCGGCAATGGCGGAGGAAAAGCCATCACGCTCCAGCGCGTAAGCGACGGATTCGGCGATGGCTGGCTCGTCTTCCACGATGAGCACGCGGGGCGCCACGTGGGGACCCTAAGGCCGAGGAGCGGCCCTCGCAAAGAGCTCTGGCTCGGGCTGGCCGAGCGAGCGGCTTTTTTCGGTGCCTGCGGCGCTCGCGCTCGCCGGGGAACGAGGCTGAAAGGGCGCCGTCCGTAGCGCGGGGCGTGGTCCCGGGTATGCTTGGGGGTGGCCACGTTGCTGTTGATGAGGCACGCCAAGTCGGATTGGGGCGACTCTTCGCTCGCCGACCACGAGCGTTCGCTCAATGCGCGTGGTCGCAAAGCGGCGCCGCGCATGGGTCTGCTCTTGCGCGAGCAAGGGCTGGTGCCGGAGTTCATCGTCACGTCGACGGCGCGCCGCGCCGTGGAAACG